>JBEGQX010000240.1:0-6899 GCA_041180805.1 Planctomycetota bacterium | reverse complement strand
AAAACACCGGGGCCAACTCTGTCACCATAGTAGACAGTAATGCGCTTATTCTGGGTGCCTCCAGCCTGGGTTCTGGTTCTTTTTCCGTGCAGGCGAATGGAATTTCGCAAAGTGGTGCGATCGTTCAGGAATCCAAAGCAGGGCCCACCAGTTTGAATGCGGGTAACGGCATACTCACCCTGTTTCTGGGCGGCAACGATTTTACCGGCGCGGTATCGCTTTCCAACTCGGGTTCAGGGGTCATCCAGATTGCAGATTCGACCGGTATTCTTTTGGATAACATTCAATCGGGTGGATCGTTCACTGCATTTGCGCTCTCGGCGATCAGCACCACCAGCACGGGTGGCATTCAATCCGGGGGTAATGCAAACCTTACCGGTTCATCGCTGGGTAGCAACGACCTTCCCTTGAAGATTATTTCCGCGACGCAGGTGTTTGCGGAAACCACATCCGATGGAGACATCTTCCTTAAGGCCACAACCAACCCGATTGGAATCAGCCTGATCAATGCAGGGGCGGGAAGCATTACCCTGAAAGGCGGCGATTTTGTCTCACAGGGTGACCATGTCTTTCAGGATACCTCTTCTGTGAATTTGGATGGCGGGGCATGGAATCTTGATGGCCATTTGGAAACCGTCGCGGCGATTCTTGGTGGCAGCAACCTTCAGCTTGGAGCTGGAACCCTTACCTTGAATGGTTCCTCAGCAGATACCTTTGCCGGGGTGATTTCTGGAACCGGGGCACTCGTTCGGGCTGGCAGTGGTTCCACTACCTTGCAGGGCAGCAATACTTACACTGGCACCACAACCATTTCCGGTGGTATGGTTGTGCTTGCGGCCAATCAGTCGGGCAATTACCTCGTGGATGGTGGAAGCTTGCAGGGAACCGCAACCATAGGCAACCTGGAAGTCAGAGTTGGCTCTGTTTCGCCCGGTGTGATTAGTGGTAAAGACATTACCTTGTCTGCCAATGCGGTGGTTCATTTGAACATTCATGGAAGCACCGTGGATCAACTGTTGGCTGCAGGGACGGCAAACCTTGCCAATGCGGTTTTGAACATCTCAGCCGTTTCCCAGGCATCAGCCGGTTCGGAACTCATCCTTGTCAATAATGATGGAACAGATCCGGTGGTTGGAACTTTTCAGGGAATTACCAATCTGCAACTGGTCAACATTCAGGGGGTTAACTATCGCATTCGTTATGATGGTGGCGATGGAAACGATGTAAGCATCACCCGCCCCAGGGCAGAAGCCATCACGGTTGGTAATGTTCCCACTTCCACCGGATCTGGCATTGAAATTCGAAACGCGGGTAATGCTTCGCCTGCCACTATCACTCCCTTTGCGGGGTTTTATGGTGAAATCCGGGTAAGTTCGAATGCGGATTTTGATGGTGATGGTGTGAATGAAATCGTCGTCGCGGCAGGTGCCGGGGGCGGGCCACGTGTTACCGTCTTCAATGGTAATGGTGGCAGGGTCATGGTGGATTTCTTCGCCTACGATGTATCGTTTACAGGCGGCATATTCGTGGCCACTGGCGATGTCACTGGCGATGGCGTGGCAGACCTGGTGACTGGTGCCGGGGCAGGTGGTGGCCCCCATGTGATGGTTTGGGATGGAGTTTCCCTGGCGAATCATGTGCCTGCGGTGCGGGCCAGTTTCTTTGCCTACTCAACAGATTTTCGGGGCGGTGTGACTGTTGCCACAGGTGATCTGGGTGGCGATAGTGTGGATGAGCTTATCACCGGTGCCGGGGCAGGTGGTGGCCCGCAGGTAAATGTCTACTCGGGTGGCAGCTTGAATCTTCGGGCGGCTTTCTTTGCCTATGAAACCGACTTTCTGGGTGGTGTCTATGTTGCCACGGGTGACCTGGATGGAAACCTGCAGCGCGAGATCATCACGGGGCAGGGTGCTGGCGGAAACGCAAGGGTCAACTATTTCAGCGGCCAAAACTATCAGCGTTTGGGTTCGTTCCTGGCTTATGGGCATGGATTTACCGGCTCGGTTCGGGTAGGTGCCGCAGACTATTACGGCACCGGCATACAGAATCTTATCACCGGCGCAGGCGAGGGTGGTGGCCCTCAGGTGAATGTGTACGATTCCAACAATAATGTGGTGGATTCTTTTTTTGGTGCCAATGATCCCTCCTTCACCAGAGGTATCTATGTCAGTTAAAGTTTAATCTAGAATTGAAAAGCCCTGGTTCATCATTCCGGGGTTTTTTGTTTGAATATCCTAATCGGATGGATTCCGATGCAAGCGCTGCTTTATCCTTGGAACGAATTCAGGTGACGGGTCATGACAGACCTTAACAATCCAAACCATTCCTGTGATCAGGCTTACGCTGCCTATCAGTCTGGAAACAGGGAATTGGCCCAGCATCTGATATCCACCATTCTTGGAAACAATCCCCGTCAATCCAGGGCCCTTTATCTACAGGGGGTTCTATATCAGGAATCCGGCCGGCTGGATACCGCCATTCAATCGATTGAAAAAGCCCTTGAAGCCGATCCTGCCAATGGGGTTTATGCAAATGCCCTGGGGGAACTGTTTCAGTCGCAGGGGCAAAGGCAGAAGGCTTGGCAGTGTTTTGAAAAGTCGGTATCCCTGAACCCCGGTTACGCCCGTTCATGGAACAACATGGGCTTGTTGAAACATCAGGACAATCAGTTTGATCAGGCCATTCAGTGCTTTCAGAAGGCGGTCAGCCTGAATCCGTCTTACGCCATTGCCTGGAATAACCTCGGGGCTGCCTGCCAGAAGCAAAAAGATCACAAAAGCGCGATTCAATGTTTTCAGAAAGCCATCGGGATAGTGCAAGGTTATCCCGAGGCATTTTTTAACCTTGGTATCAGTCTGTTGGAGGTCAGCCGGCCGGGCGAGGCAGCCGTTGCATTTCAAAAGGCAATTGAAATTCGCCCTGCGTATGAAAAGGCCGTATTTCAGTTGGGGTTGCTCCTTCAAAAATTCCGCAACGATTTTCAGGCGTTGGAGTACTTCCAGAAGGCTGTCCAGCTTAACCCTGAAAGTGATGAGTATGCCCGGGTGCTGGGTGACCATCTTTTGGTAAAGCGGGATTGGGAAAAGGCCCTTGCCTATCTCGAAAAGGCACTCAAACTGAATCCATCAAATCCTTCCAACCTGGCAAGGCTGTTCCATGGCAGACAACTTTTATGCGACTGGGGCAATTACCAGCAAATGGTGGATGACCTTTGGAAATTCTGTGAACAGGCCATGAGCCAGGGGAAGTTGACTCCCGTGGGGCCTTTTCAATCGCTAACCATGCCCTGGTCTTGCGAACAATTGCAGCAGATTTCAAGGAACCATTCCGCGGCTTATGCCAAAAAACGCTCTAACTTCGGAACTATTAACCAACCCGGCCCCCGTTTGCGGATTGGGTATGTCTCTGGCGACCTGTACGATCATGCGGTTGGTCATTTGCTGCATGGTTTTTTTGAAAAACATGACCGCGCAAACTTCGAGGTATTCGTTTATTCCTTCAGCCCTTCCGATGGCAGCATATATCGCATACGCATTGAGAAAGGCGTGGAGCATTTTGTGGATGCTTCATCCATGGATGCCAGCCAACTATCGGAAAAGATTGCTCACGATGGCATCCAGATCCTTGTGGATCTGATGGGCTACACAGGGGTGCATCGCGTGGAGGTTTTTGCCAGCAGGCCGGCTCCGTTGCAGGTAAGCTTCTTGGGAATGCTTGGCACCATGGGGGCAAACTTCATCGATTACCTGGTTGCAGACCCCCACATAGTCTCTTCTCAAATGGAAAATCATTTTGACGAAAAGCTGATTCGATTGCCGCACTCCTACCTGATAGCCCAGCGGATGGAACCAGCACCAAAAACAACCCGTGCGGACCATCATTTGCCATCCGGCAAGTTTGTCTTTTGCAGCTTTAACAATGCCTACAAGATTGAACCTTTTACCTTTGACTGCTGGATGAACATTCTGCGCCAGGTGCCCGAAAGTGTTCTTTGGCTTAGTGCCACCGGCAGGATGATAGAGGATAATCTGAGAAGGAATGCACAAGACCGTGGGGTGGATTCCCAAAGGCTGGTATTTGCGCCCTTTGCGAAGTGCGATGTTCATGTGGAAAGGCAAAGCCACGCAGACCTGTTTTTGGATACATTCATTTATAATGCCGCTGCAACCGGCAGCATGGCTTTACAGGCTGGGCTTCCCATTTTAACAATGCAGGGAAACACCTTTTCTTCACGAGTGGGCAGCAGTCTGTTGCATGCAGTTGGTCTTGGTGAAATGGTAACACACACACCGGAAGAATATGTGGCCAGGGCTGTTGAACTTGCATGCAATTCCAAAAAGCTTGCGACTATCAGGGAAACTTTGAGGTCGAACCTGGCTGGCGCCCCATTATTTGATTCCGCACGATTTGTGCAAAACCTTGAAAGGGCCTATCAGGCCGTTTGGCAAAAGCATCTTCAAGGCAAAGGCCCCGATGAGATCGTGGTGGAAGAATAAAAATCAGTCTGGAATCATGAATAAGGTCCACCCAGTTTGCCAATATTGACATAAATTGTGAAAACCGCGTTATTCCCCGAATCATGCCTTGACCCGTTTTTTTCATTCCTGCTATATCTCTAATTGAGGCATTATGCCTATTGCGGGCATGGAAGCTTGCAGGGAACGGGCCTCGGTAGGAGTGGTTTGGCATGGTGATCCCAACCAGAAAATCGTGGTGGCGCAAATGGCCAATGTTATTGGCAGTTGTTGCCGGATTTACCCTGACAGGGTTGGCGATTGCTGCCAATCCGAATGAGCGTGAGGTAAAACCTGGTCCCAGCCCGCAAGACAAGGACGATATAAATAAGAAAGATGGCAAAATCTGGGTACTGGACTTCAAGTTTAAGGATCCCAGGCTGGTAAAGGTTGATATTCCCGGCCGTGGCCAGAAAGTTTGCTGGTATCTTTGGTATCAGGTGATCAACTACACGGGTAAGCCGAGGCGCTTCATCCCGGAATTTGAAGTTCGCACAATCGATCAGAATACCATTCACAAAGATCAAATTCTTCCCAAGGTTCAAAAAGCGGTCATTCGGCTGGAAGACCCCACCGCTGACCCCGATGACCCGGAATCTGGCTTCTACCGCATTAAGAATTCGGTCACCATTGGCAAGGAAGAGATTCCGGTTTCCGAGCCCGGTTTACCCCCCAAACCAGTCACTGGCGTGGCCATCTGGGATGACATAGATCCTGACGCAAACCGTTTCAGCATATTCGTTTCCGGCTTGTCGAATGGCTGGGCCGTAACGGACCCCATACCCCCGGAAACAGAACCTGTGGTACGCCGAAAGACCCTGCAAATGAACTTCAAAAGGCAGGGTGACAAGTTCAACCAGAAGACCGGGGAAATTCAGTTTATACCCCCCGCTAGCTGGATTTACCGGGCTGCCACGGTAAAAATTCCCCAGTTGGGGATCGCAGCCAAGGAAGAGGCTGCCAAGAAGGAATAATTTTCATAGCATATAAGCACACAAGATTCGGGGTTAGAATCCCCACGGATATGCCTTTTCCCATGGCATATTCTTTAATCGGGTAATGGAGAGTGTTGCAATGGCACATAAAAAAGGTCAGGGTTCAGTTAAGAACGGTCGCGAGTCCAACAGCCAGCGCCTTGGCATTAAGGTATATGGTGGTGGTTTTGTTACCGTGGGTAGCATCATTGTCCGCCAGCGTGGCACTCGTTTCCACCCCGGTCGCAATGTTCGCAGGGCAAAGGATGATTCCTTGTTTGCCCTTGCTGAAGGCACCGTGGTTTTCGACAGGCAGGGTTCCCGCGTAAATGTGGTTCCTGCTGCTCAGGCTAACTAAAGACTTTTGTCTTTCCCAACGCATGGAAGCCACCTGAAACCTCAGGTGGCTTTCTTGTTTTCCACCCATGAACACCAACAACAAATCCATTTCAAGCTTTTTGAACTGCAGGGATTTTGAAAATGCCGCCAGGGATGTTTTGTCACCCATGGCTTGGGCATACTATTCCTCGGGTGCGTGTGATGAAATCACCATCCGCGCCAATGAATCCGGCTGGAACAATTGCAAGCTCTGGCCACGGATGCTTCAGGGTGTCTCGGCGCCGGATTTGAAAACCACCCTGATGGGTCATCCGGTGGCGTGCCCGATTTTTCCCGCCCCGGTTGCGATGATGAAACTTGCACACCCGGAAGGCGAGCTTGCCGTGGTTCGTGCTGCGGGGGAACTTGGTTTGCCTTTTATTGCAAGCACCATGGCAACAACCTCACTCGAGGAAATCGCCCAGGCGGCAACAGGCCCAAAGTTCTTCCAGCTTTATGTGTTTCAAGACAAGGGCCTTACCAGGGAACTGATCCAGCGTGCCAGCGCCGCAAAATACGATGGAATCATCCTCACTGTGGATGCCCAAATGCTGGGCAAACGAGAGGCTGATAGCAGGCAGCATTTCCACCTGCCAGCAGATCTTCGTTTGGAAAACCTTACCTCGGTGTTGAACCAGACGATGCTGCCAGGCATGGGCTCGGGCGCTGTGCGCATCGCTGCGAATTTTGATGCCTCCTTGTGCTGGAATGATCTGGAAAAGATGATGTCCATCACCGACCTTCCCTGGGCTATCAAGGGAATCCTGCATCCGGAAGATGCTCAGAAAGCAGTAGCTTGTGGTGTCAAAGCCATCTTTGTTTCAAACCATGGTGGCAGGCAGTTGGACACAGTACCCACAGGATTGGAAGCCTTGCCTGGAATTGTGGAAGCGGTTGCAGATAAGGCGGAAATATTTGTGGATGGAGGGGTTCGCCGGGGTACCGATGCCATCAAGGCAATATGCCTTGGCGCCAGAGGGGTGCTGGTGGGCAAACCGTTGCTTTGGGCACTGGCTGCTGGCGGCCAGCAGGG
>JBEGQX010000239.1:0-8235 GCA_041180805.1 Planctomycetota bacterium | reverse complement strand
GAATGGCATTCGTAGCAGCGTGCCTTCAGAAGGGCTTCCACTTTGGAAAAAACCTCATCGGCTCGAGCAATGGCAAAAGTGCCCACAAGAAGCAACAGCATAACCAGGGTCAATCGAATGTTCATGAACCAAACCAGGGCAGGACATCAAGAAGGCTTGGATTTACGATGATATGATTATTCCACAGCGATTCATGCACTGGCAAGAGGAATACAAGTGAAGGTTGCTTATGGCTTGGCTGAAGAATGATCTTTTGCTGTTCTTCATTGCACTTGGTGATCATTCGGTTTACCCTTGGCAATCATTCAAACAAGGGGGAAAAACCATGACCAGTCGCAGGGAAATGATTTGCTCGGTATTAACCGCCATGGCCTTGGGCAACGCAGCCTGGGCACAGGGCTCTGGATCCTTGCCCAGAAGCACTCCCGAGGCACAGGGCATTTCCTCGGCCAAGGTTCGTGAATTTATCGAGGCAGCCGACAAACAGGTAAACACCATGCATAGTTTCATGCTGGTGCGCCATGGTCATGTAGTTGCGGAATGCTGGTGGAAGCCGGAAACCCCTGAGACACCCCATGTGCTTTGGTCGCTAAGCAAAAGCTTCGCCTCCACCGCGGTGGGCATGGCGGTGGCGGAAGGAAAACTAAGCGTGGATGACCCGGTGATCAAGTTTTTCCCAGATATGTTGCCTGCGGATCCATCGGAAAACCTGAAAGCCATGAAAGTACGGGATCTGCTCACCATGTCCACCGGCCATGACAAGGAACCCCGGGCCACACCGGATTCCCACTGGGTAAAAACCTTCCTGGCGCACCCGGTTCCCCACAAGCCGGGCAGTAAATTCGTGTACAACTCGCTGGCAACCTACATGCAATCTGCCATCGTTCAGAAAGTCACCGGGCAGACTATTTTGGAATACCTGCAACCAAGGTTGTTTGAGCCCTTGGGCATCAAAAATCCGAAGTGGGATGCAAGCCCACAGGGTGTATCCATAGGCGGGTGGGGCTTGTACATCACCACCGAAGACATCGCAAAGTTTGGTCAGCTTTATTTGCAAAAAGGGAAATGGAATGGCAAGCAGCTTATTCCCCAGTCTTGGGTGGAAGCCGCCACCAGCAGGCAGGTTGCGAACAACTCGCAAAATCCGGACTGGGCGCAGGGATATGGCTATCAATTCTGGCAGTGCCGCCATCATGCATTTCGTGGAGATGGCAAGGATGGCCAGTTTTGCATCGTGCTACCGGAACAGGATGCAGTAATCGCCATTACCGCGAAGACCGGCAACATGCAGGCACAATTGAACCTGGTATGGGAAAAACTATTACCCGCTTTTCAAGACGGGAAGTTAGGCGAAAACCCCGGGGAACTTGAAGCCTTGAAAAAGGCCTGTGCCTCACTCACGGCAAAGGAAGCCAGGAAGTAATCTTCAACGAATGAAAACAAGGCTGGCTACTTCTTCGCCTTTTTTCGCAATGGCGTGTCCGCATCCAATTCCTTGGGGCGGACATTCTTGTATTGTTCGAGTGCCCCTTGAAGTTTTTTTGCCGCTAGGGCGGCATCACCGGTAAGACTGGCAACCGCCAGCGGGGTTTTCTCATCGCGGTCGGTGCGAAGATCAAAAAACTGGCCGTTGCGATATAGTTTGTAGTGATGATCCCAGGCACACTCGCGGACAGTCTTGTCATCATTTTGCCTGGGTGAATACCACGAATACAACCATGACCTCTGCTGGTCATTACCACCCTTCAAGGCACTTATGAAACTGATTCCATCCAAACCACCGGGTTTGGCAACGCTTGCAGCATCACAAATAGTGGGCAAAAAATCAGTGGCGCTTATCAATTGCTGGTTGACGATCCCCTTCCGGATCACCGCAGGCCAGTTTGCAATACAGGGAACATGGGTGCCCCGATGGTTGGTGCTACCTTTGCCACCAGGAAAGTCCGCATTTTGAAATCTACTGGTAATGGGCTTGCCCGTGCCATTATCCCCCAGAAAAAGTATCAGCGTGTTTTCTCGCAACTTCAATTCATCAAGTTTTTCAACCACCTGGCCTATCATCTTGTCCATGTATGCGGTCATGTCGGCAAAGTGACTTTTGTTATCCATGGCTTTTTCGCCCATGGTTTTGGGGTCCCAATTTTTACTGTCTGGAGTGGGTTGAAACGGGCTATGGGTCAGCATCATCGGGTAGTAAAGGAAAAATGGCTGATCCTTGTGGCGCGAGATAAAATCCAGCGCAAATTCGTTGACCAGCTTGGGGCCGTATTCACCCTTGGTAAAATCCTTTTCGACACCATTGTATTCCAACCCGGGATTGGCATAACGAGGGGGTCTGCGCGTGTGCTGCCAAAGACACGATTCATCGAAACCAAAATGGCGTGGAGAATCCACTTCATGACCAAGCTGCCATTTGCCACATATACCCGTGGTGTAGCCGGCTTTCTTCAGCAAGTGGGCAAAAGTTGTTTCGCTGCGAGGGAGCAAACCAAAACGCACATAGTTGCGGACATTGTGGCGCCCGGTCATCAGCTCAACCCGGGTCGGGGTGCAAAGTGGCTGAACATGGCAATTTTCAAATCGCACACCGGATTTTGCCAGACTGTCGATATTGGGGGTCTTGTAAGATTGTCCGCCATTCGCGCCCACACATTCATAACCAAAGTCATCCGCCATGATGAGAATGATGTTTGGCTTTGCGGCCTGCGCAAAAAGAATGGCGGGTGAACCTGCCAAAAGACAGCCAAGAAAAAGACCCAAACGCACAATGAAAACCTTCATGAGCCTTCTCCTATTTCAGCAACCAGTCCATGGTAAAGCGAGCACAGACAATCTTCTTATTGCCCTCGTACAGGCAAAGGATAGAACCATCGGGCAAAATTGCCAGATCGGAGTAGGCGCTTGGCCCGGCTTCCAAGGTTTTGCTGATCGGCCAGGTTTTGCCATCATCCCTGCTTAGCTTGATGGAAAGGTTTTCCCGCTTGCCCCTACCCACTGGGATTTCTTTGCCCTGGGCATCTTTGGCAAGCGTGTGTGGATTGGAATAGATCTGCGTACCCGCCTTGGAAGGGTGAGCGATAATGCTTGCCATGCAGATGGGTTCCCAAAGCTGGTCATGGAAGTAGGGTTTGCTCCAATTGGTGGCACCGTCGGCACTGGTGGTAATCAGCTTGCGGTTGGGCTTGGAAACATTGCGATTCACCAGCATGACCTTGCCATCCGCAAGCTCGGTGATCATGGTTTCGTTTGGGTTGCCCAGTTCACCCTCATTGGGAAGGGGAATCTCACCCGCTTTCCAGGTTTTGCCGTGATCGTCACTGTAGATGGTGGCGGCAGCAGAGGGGGCATGGGCCCCGTTTTTGCCATATGCCAGCCAGATGGGAACCACCAGCCTGCCGCTCTTAAGCTGTATGCCATGCCCCGGGCCTGTGGCGATGACAGTCCAGTTGTATTTGGACCGGAAAGGTTCGAAGCTGGAGGTAATTTCAACTGGCTTGCTCCAGGTCTTGCCATCATCGGTGCTGCGCATGGAAAAACAGCGAGCATAGTTGACACAGTAAAGAAACTCGATGGCACCGGTATCGCGGTCCACAATCGCAACAGGGTTATTCACCGTCTGTTCTTTTTCACCGCCGGATTTCTTGGTGGGATTCCCCTCGATGCGGGCAGCTTCGTGGGCGATTTTTTTGGGTGCCTCCCAAGTCTTCCCACCATCGGTACTACGGCGCAGATGCACCTCGATCTCGCCCCAGTCGGAGCCGCTGTTTTTACGGGCCTCGCAGTATGCAAGCGCTGTGCCCTTGGTGGTAATCACCATTCCGGGAATGCGGTAAAGACTTATGCCATTCATGCCCGGGGGAAACACATCCACCTTTTCCGGGGTTGAATCTGCCGCCAACAAAGTGCTGGTAAAGGCAAGTGTAACCATCAAACTCGCGAAGCTTCGAAAAGATTTCATGGTGGGGTGCCATTAGGTTAATAGGCGGATTAGAAAAGCTCATCCGCATGGCTTTTGAATGTATCAGAAGCGGCTATGCTTGCAACCAAGAGATGTTTGGCTGACTTATTTCTTGGAAGTGCCGGTTACCCCAGCCCCAGGCTGTGCAGGGATGCGACCCTTGGAGTTCTTGCCAGCTCCGGAATCTTGGGGTGGGGCAGGGGGTGGAGCATCTATCTGCTTGGGTTCCGGAGCACCGCCGCCACAACCGCAAAGAAGAATCATCAGGGCCATGGCACCGAAAATGGAAATGCATGTTTTCATGGTGTTGGTGGTATTCCTCATAAGCAGGCTTTAGGGAGGGGTGAAGACTTCGCCAGTGGCCCGGGTGCTTAGGGCGGCCATTACGGTATTGTTGCTGTAGGCAATCATGCGGACAGAACCATCGGCCATCAAGAACATGGAACCTGCATTGTGGAAGCTCCAAAAATGGGCCGCATCGCAACCAATGTCAGGGTCGCCCCGGGTCAGGCCGATCTTCTGTGCCGCAGTTCCGTTGCAAGGTTTGTTAGTGCCTGTGGAATAGTTGGCAATGAAATAATTGGCAATTGCCAGATCGTTGGTGGTCATCACACAATCGCCATTACCTCTGCCATCGTAGCCATACGCTGCAAACCACCAGCCATATTCCAAGTTGGAATTCGGCGGTCTTTCCCCAACGATAAAGGTATTGCTAAGTCCATCGGTGATGTTGCGAAAAGGCACCTGCGAATCCATGTAAAGCAGGCCATCGTACGAGGTGGAAGTAGTGCCCGCATTGCCCAGATAGCCTGAAAGTGCTTGGTCAACAGTAGTACCAGCAACTGCGGCTGGGCAGGACAGAACACCACGGGCATCCGCAGGGCACACATAGATTTTCATCTTCTGGGCCGCCACTGGATTACTCCAGGAATAGGCATTCGCGGCGCTGGTCTGGTTCGCCTTTGCCTGCTTGTAAATACTTTCCTGCTCCATCCAGGGAAGAATGTAGACCATCCAGGTCCAGCAACCTTCGAAAGGGGTCTGGTTCCAAAGCTGGACACCCGCAGGAGTCTGCCACGGCGATTGCCCGGAGGGAAGGGTGCCGCGGGAATCATGGAAGCCGTGCAAGGCCAGCCCGATTTGTTTCATGCTGTTCATGCACTGGGTGCGGGATGCTGCCTCACGCACCTTTTGCACCGCTGGCAGCAAAAGTCCAATTAATATGCCAATGATGGCTATCACCACCAAAAGCTCTATCAAGGTAAAACCATTTCGAAATGTGCTTGCGGACTTTTTCATGGCAACCACCCTTTGAAACTAGGGAACTACCAATGCTTGTTTCCGAGTGCCAGTAAAAATGAATGCGACCTTCAACCCAGACAACAAACCATCAAGACTTGCAAAAAGAACCGTCCGACATGATCTGAATTTCCCTTATACCCTTTCTTAACCCTCTTAGCAAAGCTTATTTGTCCTTTATTCAGGAGAATATAACTTAAAGCCCTTGCAGGGCCTGCTTGAAACCCCTTTACAACACAGGACATTCGATTGACTGCCTTACCCATTCCATGTAGCCTTACCAAGTGCCATGGAAGGCAGACATTTCGCGGTCATCCATGGATATTTTGAGGCGCTGAAAGCTTCAATCCCGCAATCCTTTTCCTGAAGGTGTTCATGGAATGTGGCTGATCAAGGCATCGCTTCGCAATCCGTACATGGTTGCCGCCTTTGTTTTCATGCTGGTGATCCTGGGATCGCTGGCTTTGCTGACCATTCCCGTGGATATTCTCCCTGTATTCAAGGCACCTGCTGTGCAGGTGCTTACCTACTACCCCGGCATGCCAGCCACATCCATCGAGAAAACCATTACCAACCGCATCGAGCGCTGGGTGAATCAGGCACCCGGTGCCCGTTTGGTGGAATCCCGGTCAGTTCCCGGTGTAAGCGTGGTAAAGGTTTATTTTCGAGATGACGTTGATCCCAACGAGGCTCTTACCCTGACCAATTCCCTGGCGCTGGGAGCGCTACCGAATCTTCCGCCCAACACATTGCCACCGGTGGCGCTGCCCTTCGATGCCACAGGAACCCTGCCTGTGGGAATCCTGACTGTAAGTAACCCGTTTCTGGATGATGCCAGGCAGAAAGATGTTGCCCGTATTCAGGTGAGGAACATGCTTGGCGCGGTGCCGGGTTGTATTTCCCCCGTGGTGGTGGGCGGTCGTGACAGAAGTGTGATGGTGTATCTGGATCCCGCAAAGATGGAATCGCGCAGCCTCGCACCACTGGATATTGTCAGCGCACTTCGCAAAAGCAACCTGATGGTCACCCCGGGAACTGCTTACTTCGGCCCCAACCAGCTTCTGCTGGATAGCAACTCCCTGGCGGAGAAGGTGGAAGACTTCAATGATTTTCCCCTGACCTTCGGAGGACAAACTAGCATTTTGCTGAAGGATATCGGCAAGGCCGAGGATGCCAGCGCCATTCAGACTTCGCGTGTTCGAATTGATGATCGCAACGAGGTGTTTGTTCCCATCTATCGCCAAAGGGGATCCAGCAGCCTGAGGGTTGTGGATGGTGTTCGGGAAGAAATTCCAAAAATGGAAGAACGACTTCCCAAGGGCACCAAGCTTGAACTGGTGATGGATCAAACGGTGGGGGTACGCTCTGCGCTTGTCTCGTTGCTGGAAGAAGGAATTGTCGGGGCCATCCTGGTTTCTTTCATGATTCTTGTGTTTCTGGGCAACTGGCGCATGACGCTGATCGCCACGCTTTCGATTCCGCTGGCGTTGCTGGGCGCGGTGATCGGGCTTCATGTGACGGGCAACACCATAAACGCCATGACCCTTGCGGGCCTTGCACTGGCGATTGGGCCACTGGTGGATGATGCCATCGTCGAGCTGGAAAACAACCACCGCAACTATCACATGGGCAAGTCACGGGTAAAAGCGGCGCTGGATGGATGTGCCGAGGTCATGGTACCCGTGCTGGTTGCAACCTGCACCACGGTGCTGGTGCTTTCCCCGCTGGCGCTGATGCCGGGCATCGGGGGGTTTCTATTCCGGCCCCTGACAGTCGCGGTGGGGTTTGCCATGCTTACTTCGTTTGTTCTTTCCAGAACTTTTGTGCCGATGATGTGTGCACGATTCCTCCCTGATGAACATCTGGGCCAGGGAATGCATCGCGAGGAAAAGGTCACCGGCATTCTGGGATGGTTCCAAAACCTGCTGGAGCTTCTTACCGGCTGCTACCTGCGACTTCTGGACTGGAGCCTGGCCCATCGATTTTTAATGATGGTGATGGTTGGACTGATCTTTGCCTTTTCGATTAGCCTGCTTCCTTTTCTTGGCAGGGAATTCTTCCCTCAGGTGGACGCGGGACAGATCACCCTGCGACTTCGTTCACCATCCAACCTGCGTTTGGATGCCAGCGAGCAACGCGTGAAAGAGGTGGAACAGTTCATCAAGGAAAATATTCCAGCCGCGGAAAGGGAGATGATCGTTTCGGAACTGGGGCTGAACCCGGACTGGTCCGCTGCCTACACTTCCAATTCAGGCCAGCAGGATGCGGTCATCCGTGTGCAATTGAAACACAGTCGCTCGCATAGCGCGCAGGAATATGCAACCCTGCTGCGACACCGTTTCAACAGCAATCCACGGTTCAACGACCTTCGTGTCGATTTGGACACCGGCGGCATGATCTCCACCGCATTGAACATGGGCGCTTCTTCCCCCATAGACATTGAAATTCAGGGAGGCTCACCCGACCAAGCCATGAGCCTGGCGCGGCAGTTGCGCCAACAGATTGCAGCGGTACCCGGAACAGCGGATGTGCGATTGCAACAAAGGGAGGATGCCCCCTATCTGGTACTGGATGTGGACAGGCAAAAGGCCGCCACCATGGGACTGACCGCAGAGGATGTGATCCTTCAGGTTGTGGTCGCTTTGAATTCCAGCGTTTCCGTCCATCGCAACTTCTGGATCGATTCTCAATCCGGCAACCAGTATTTCGTCGGGGTGCAGTACCCCGAGGATATCGATCGCAAGCTGGAAGATGTGCTTGGCCTGCCTGTCAAAGGACCGGGGCAACCCGCTCCGGTGAACTTGGGCACCTTGGTAACACCCAGGCGAAAATCCGGTGCTGTGGAAATCAATCACAGCGGGCTGGCGCGAGTCACCAACCTGTTGGTGAACACCGAGGGCCGCGACATTGCCGGCGTTGCCGGAGATATCAGCAACATCACCAAAACTATGCAAATGCCCGAAGGTATGCGACTGGAA
>JBEGQX010000238.1:0-8556 GCA_041180805.1 Planctomycetota bacterium | reverse complement strand
CTGGTTTCTCACTTTGCCGCTTTCCATCCTGCTGTCCGGATTGCTGTTTCTGACGTCATCGGTCTTTTTCTAGGATGGTTTATTCCAGCGATCCCATATCCACAACCAACCCATCGTTGCGAACGCAAAGGTTTTTGAACGCGGTCGGGTTGCAGCCAAACTTGATGGAACGCACCGAGGCATCCGCCAGAACGCATGGCATGGTCCCGGCGTGGGAACCGCCAAACTGCATGATTCCACCACCGCCAAAGTAGCCACCATTTGTTGTGGAAACAATATTGATGTCTGCAGCGGGTACCAGCCAGGATCCACCAGAAGGCTGAGCCCTGCGAATCAGGTCGCCATCAGCACCGGCTCTTACTGCCGACTCGTTGTCATAAAAGTCTGTGCCAGTATCGATGCTTTGGATATTGATTCGCCTTTCGCCCAACATCAAAGTGTTTGAAGTACCATCTGTAATGCTTCCAATGTTCACCCTTTGATAAGTCGGGCTGTTGTTTATAACCAAAACTCCATCCGAGTTTGTGGTTCCACCGTTGCCACCATAATCGGTCACAGCACTGTTGTGGTAAAGTCGAACACTTCTCCTCGTTGGGCAATAATAAATGCTGATGGGTGATTGATCCAATTTGCTAAGAATACCGGCCCCACCTGTGATAGTGTTGATGTCAACAAATTCATCGGTGGGTGCAAGTTTGTAAAGTGCTTCCTGTTCGATGTAGGGATAGATGTGAAAGGCCCAGTTAAAATAAAAAATCCTTCGAGATGGGTTTTCTCCACCATTGGTGGGGTCGCCACCACCCTGAGGAAAATTGCCCCGCGCATCGTGGTAGCCATGCATGGCCAGGCCAATCTGCTTTAAGTTATTTGAGCATCGCATACGGCTTGCAGCTTCGCGAACTTTTTGAACCGCGGGAAGCAAAAGACCAATAAGCAATGCAATGATGGCTATAACCACCAGTAATTCGATCAGGGTAAAACCCTTGCGAGAACGATTCATTGGGCACCTCAGGCAAAAGATAGGATTAATTCTAATAATTCTATCCTATTTTCCCCCATTCAGCCACTTTGGCGGGGGCTATTTCTTCAATTCCAGGTCGATGACATTCTTCCCGGATTTGATTTCCCTGGTAAGCGGGGTGGTGCTGGATTTTTCGTAAGCCTTTGGCAGGCTGTTCTTTAGCAAGCCCCTGGCTTCCGCCTTCAGCAGGTCTTCCCCATCGGGAATTTTGCCGTCCTTCAAGGTCATTTTTGTTACCGTAACCTTGTAAGTTCCAACAGGAACTGACTTGTCTGTAAACCCAAAAAGGGTGTAAACCCCTTGGTCGTTGGTCTGGGCGGGCAGGGGAGCACTTGCATTTTCCCCTGTCATTTCAAATACCAACCTGGCTCCATCCACCGGTTCATCATTAAGGGTTACCTTGCCTGTTACCAAACCCCCGCCACTGCTCCCACTGAAAAACCAGACCGCCACAAATATAACCAGCAGCAATATGGCAAAGGCCGACATTACAATCAGCTTTACATTGGGTTCATCATCACGGGTTTTCTTCTTGGCCATGGGCAATGCCTTATTAGGAAAGGATTATGGAACTGGTAAATGGAATCATAGTTTTTTCGGGCATATCACGCAACCATGGAGTTTACAGCCTTGGTATTTCCCGGATGTCTATCGAATTGCACTTCCTACTCATTACAATACCGCTATGGAGGAAATATCATGAATTCGCTTTTCACATGCTTGCTTGTTTGCACCATGGGTTTGGTTTCCGCGGCAGATGAAACAATATTGATGGAAGCCGAGGCTTTCCCCGATGTGGGCGGCTGGTCCATTGATACTGCATTTACACAGATTGTTGGTTCCCCCTATCTGCTGGCCCATGGCCTTGGCCGACCCGTGAAGGATGCCGTTGGCAAAGTAACTGTGCGGGAAGGCGGCAGCTACAGGGTTTGGGTTCGAACCAAGGATTGGGTGGCACCGTGGAAGGCACCGGGAACCCCTGGCAGGTTTCAGGTGCTGGTGAACGACAAACCGCTGAATGCTGAGTTTGGAACCGTGGGTGCGGAATGGCATTGGCAAGATGGTGGCACAGTGGACTTGAAAGCGGGTGAATCCAGGGTTTCGCTTCATGACCTGACTGGTTTTGATGGCCGGTGTGATGCCATTCTTTTCAGCAATCAAAAAGGTTTCACGCCACCTAATGGCAAGGAACTGGCCAGTGCCCGCAAGCGCTGGGCTGGGTTACCCGCCGAGACGGAAGATGCTGGCGAGTTTGATGTGGTGGTGGTGGGGGGCGGTTATGCTGGCATGGCTTCGGCAATTTCCGCTGCCAGGCAATCGTTGAAGGTGGCCCTGGTTCAAGATCGTTTTGTTCTTGGTGGAAATGGCAGCAGCGAGGTTCGCGTTTGGGCCATGGGTGGAACACTGCGGGGCAAGTATCCGCACCTGGGTGAAATCGTCGAAGAGTTCGCGGATCACTCGCCGGATTCCCCCGGCAATGGCGTCGACTTTGGCGATGAACGCAAGGAACAGGTGATCCGCAGGGAAAAGAACCTCAAGCTTTTCCTGGGCAACTTTGTCATGGGTGTGGAGCTTGCAAAGGAATCCGAACAGGAAAAATCCAAGCTTGTTTCCAAGGGATATGAATCTTCAGCAATCAAGGCCGTGACATCGATAGAGGTCCGCACCGGACGAGAACGCAGGTTCCGTGCCAAATATTTCGTCGATTGTACGGGTCATGGGGTGGTGGGTGCGTTGGCAAATGCCAGATATCGCATGCTGGAAACAGGACATCTCGGCATGTCCAATATGTGGTACTGGCAGCAGGAAGCCTCCGCGCAGGCCTGGCCCAGGACCCCCTGGGCGCTGGACTTGGATCTTTCCGATTTTCCCAAGAATGTTCGCAGTTCCTCGGAAATTGATGGCAAGCCTTTCATGAAGGGGGAATGGTTCTGGGAATCCGGTTTCAACAAGCACCCAGTCAATGATCTGGAATTGATTCGTGATTGGAACTTGCGTGCGGTGTTTGGTGCGTTTTCTGCCATCAAGCATGGCAAGGATAAGGATGCCCACGCGAATGCGCAATTGAAATGGGTTGCCCATGTGGGTGGTCCCCGCGAATCGCGATTGCTGGATGGAGACATTATTCTTTCCCGTGCTGATATTACAAGCGCGCGGGAGTTTCCCGATGGTTTTGTTCCCACCACCTGGGATATCGACCTGCATTATCCGAAGGAACAGTTTGCCAAGAAGTTTCCTGATAATCCGTTCATTTCCCGTGCCGAGTTCGGTGCCGGGGTGGATCGCAAGAATGGGTATCCGGTTCCATATCGATGTTTCTATTCGAAAAATGTTCCAAACCTGTTCATGGCGGGGCGTTGTATCAGCGTCAACCACGAAGCCCTGGGCACCGTGCGTGTCATGCGCACCTGCGGCATGATGGGTGAAGTGGTTGGCAAGGCCGCTTACTTGTGCGTGAAGAACAACGCCACCCCACGCGAGGTGTATTCCAACCATTTGGAACCGTTGACCGAACTGGTTAGGCAACCCGGGGCCATGCGTCGCGATACCTTGGATGCCCCTCTTTACAGGGATCCGGAAATCGCCCCAGTGGCACCCTACTTCAGCAAAGGCACCGACAAAGTGACAGGCAAGCTCATTCCCAAGGCTGATGGCAAGCCAAGGGGCGAGATTGTTGAACTGAAATCTTTACCTGGAATTGTCGTGGACGAAACTCAGGCAAAGCTGACCGGCAAATGGGGAGAGACAGGCGGACTTACTCCTTTTGTGGGCGAAGGCTACCGTTATGCCTCTCCGGGGGAAAAGGCCGAGGCCCGTTTTCCCGTGAAGATTCCCAAGGCTGGAAAGTATGAGGTTCGCATGGCGTGGGCTCCCCATGAAAATCGTGCCACCAAAGCCTTGGTGATCATCGAAAGGGAGGGGCAAACCCCTTTGAAACTGCGTGTGAATCAAAGGGAGGCCACCACCGATCCCAAGGGTTTCCATTCTTTGGGCATGTTTGATTTCCCCGCTGGGGCCGTGTCGATCATTCTTTCCAACGAAGGTGCCAACGGAAACATCCACGCGGATGCGGTGCAGTTGCTGGAAGTGAAATGATCCGTCTGACAGCGCTTCGTCTGTTTCGTTTGCTGGTGATTTTTTTCGCCGGCTGGCTGCTGATGATTGCTGTCAGGCATTCTCCAACCACCACTGAAATATCTCTGGATGCCATCCTTTCGTTCTTTCCAGATGCGCGGCATCTGGTTGCCAACAAAGATAAACTTCGATCTTTCAGGGTGATTGGCAAAGATGGCGCAACCCTTGGCAATGTTCTTACCACTTCACCGGAGATGGATGGTCTGGTGGGTTATGCTGGGCCAAGCAACTTGCTTCTGGCACTGGATCTTCAGGGCAAACTGCTTGGCGTTCAACTTCTTTCCAGTGCGGATACCATCTCTCATGTGGATGCGGTGCGCGCCTCGAATTCCTTCTTGAAAAGTTTTGCTGGCTGGCAGCCCAATTCGGAACCTTTTCCAAAAATCGAAGCTGTGGGTGGTTCCACTTTAACCAGCCTTGCCATGACGGAAGCAGTGGAGCGCAGGCTGACCGAAAAAACTGTCTCGCGCAGGTTTCCACAATCGCTGTCCCTCAAAGAGGTGCAATCCCTATTCCCCAAGGCGGATCATTTCAAGGCAGATGATCCCAGGCAGGGTTGGCATCGTGCCATGGAAAAGGATGGCGCCGCGCTGGGGTTTGTGTTGCGAACCGCTCCACATGCCGACAACATTCGGGGTTACCGTGGCCCCACGGAATCCCTGATGGCGATATCACCAGATGGCCAGAAAGTCTTGATGGTGAAACTTTGGAATAGTTATGACACGCCTGAGTATGTCGATCGGGTCAAAGAGGATTCGGATTATCTGGCCCTTTTGGCGAATCGTACGCTGGAGGATTGGCGCAAGCTGGATTTTGCAAAAGCGGGAATTGAAGGTGTCTCTGGTGCCACTCAAACCAGCTATGCGGTGGCGGATGGTATTCGCAAGCGACTGATGGCGGATGAATTGCTTGCCAGGGCTGATAGCGGTTCTTGGCGTAAATCCATTCGAACCTTTGGTTTATTGGGGATCGTGCTGGGTGCGCTTTGGATGGCTTTTGGCCCCATGCGAACCATGCGTCGCGCTCGCATGGTCTGGCAGATTCTGTTGATAGTGGTGTTCGGATTTTTCCTGGGAGATCTTCTTTCCCTTTCTCTGTTTGCCGGCTGGGCAAGGCATGGCATGCCCTGGCAGGCGGCACCCGCATTGGTATTCCTGGCATGTCTGGCATTGTTCATGCCCTGGGTTTCCCGAAGGAATCTTTATTGCCAGCAGATTTGCCCCCACGGCGCAGCGCAAGAGTTGCTGGGCAAGTTTCGTACCATCCATCTTCCCATGGCACCGACCCTTCAGCGTTCGCTACGGGTTATTCCCACCATTACTCTAATGGTCGCCTTGGTGCTGGCAATCTTCTTTGTAGAGTTTGATCTTGCCAGACTGGAACCTTTCGATGCCTGGATTCTTCGGGGGGCAGCGGTGGTCTCTGCCATGATTGCCGGGGTGGGGTTGCTGGCTTCCATGGTGGTTCCGATGGCGTACTGCAGGTTCGGTTGCGCCACGGGTTCCATCCTTAACTTCCTTCGCACGGGTGGATCTTCAGATCGATTTGGTGCCAAAGATACGGTGGCCTGCGCCCTGCTTGGGGTGGGTGTGCTTGCGACCTTTGCGAATATGCATCGCACAGCGATGGATGTTGCTATTTCCAATCCTGCTGAACGGGAGGGAGCCATTCCCTTGCAGGGTAAAGCCTTTGGATCCACCTGGTCGGTCAAGTTGCGCGGGGAAATTACAAGCCCGGAAGGTTTGCAGGTAAAATTGCAGAAAGAATTGGATCGTATTGAGGGCTTGCTTTCGCATTGGAGGCCGCAATCCGCCACCGCGCAATTCAACGCAAGCAAGACAACCTTGGAAACCGAGCAACCCGTGGAATTGATCACACTGGTGGCCAGGGCAACCGAGATCAGCAAGGCCACCCAAGGAAGGTACGACGTTACTGTTGCGCCACTGGTGCAGGCCTGGGGTTATGGCCCGGCGGGTGAACGCACTATCCCGCCCACCAACGACGAAATCGCCTTGCTACTGGAACGAACCGGTTGGCAAAAGCTTGTTGTGGATATCGATGAGAAAACCCTGCGCAAGCTGCACCCCGATCTTCAATTAGATCTTGGTTCCATCTTGCAGGGTTATGCCGCAGACCGCCTTGGAACCATCTTGGATGAGGAATTTGCAAATTCTCCAAAAGATTATTTGATAGAGGTGGGCGGAGAACTTCTTGCCCGGGGAGAATGGGCGGTAGCCATCGAAAATCCCCTTCAGCAGGGCGAACCTCTTCGCACCCTTACCTTGAAGAACGCTGCGCTAGCCACCAGTGGTATCCATCGTTCCGCAAAAAAGCTGGGCGATCGGAAGGTAAATCATTTCATATCTCCGACAACCGGCAGGCCTGTGGAGAATGATCTTCAGCAAGTATCGGTGCTGGCACCAAGGTGCATGGATGCGGATGCCTGGGCTACGGCCCTGTTCCTTTCCGGTATGCCAGGTGCCCTTCAGTTGGCCGATGAAAAGGGCTTTACCGCCTGGTGCCAAGATTCCAAGGGTCAGCTTCACACCAACCTGCGATAGGAAAAAATGGGGGAAGATCCACGATGTTTTTCATGATTCGATTTCTGGGTGTTCTTGCCATGACCATGGGTCTTGCCATTGCCGCGGAGGAAATAAGCACCTCACAACCTTCTCCGGAAGAAATGGCACAGAAGGCCGGGGTTAAGCTGCCCCCTTTGCCATGGCATATGACCGATATCTGGTGGCAGTTGGAAACAACAACGCCCGGTTTTGAAAGGTTGGATATCGATGTCACCATCGACAGGGATATTTCTGATGCCTACAACCTTTACATTGCACCCGTGGGTATCGCCCGCATGAATGGAATGGATTTCTACGGTGGCCTTCAGACCAATGTGAATGGTTGGGAAAATAAGGAAAGCCGCAAGCGTGTGCATCCAGGCAAGGGCGCCATTTTCTCGCGCTGGTCTTCCGACAAGGCAACACCCATAGGGTTGAACCATGTGCGTATGCTGGAAGGCGGACTCTGTGAAAGCGCCGGCTATGAAGGTCAGTTTTGCAGCGTGCGCAGGGTTTACCCATGGACCAAGGGTACCTATACCTACAGCATTCGCAAGGTTGAAAAGGAAATGATCGATGGCAAACCACACACCTGGTTTGGTTGTTTTGTAAAGTCACACAACGATGGCACTGAAACCCAGGTGGGCAGCTTGCGTTTTGAAGGAGAAGATTTCACCTTCTGGGACAGGCACGCCGCCTTCGTGGAAATCTACGCGACTTCCAAGATTCCCAAATCGGGTATCCCCCGCTGCAAGGTGACTTTTGGCTACCCCATGCTGAATAGCAGGGCACCCAAACTGAAATCCGCTTTTGCTGTCTATAATCCCAAGGGAAAGGCTGCTTCCCCGCAGTGTGCCAAAGCCAAATCTGCTGGTGATCGTGTCGAGATTGAAATTTCTGAGATCATCGCAAGGGATGTTCCACGCGAAACACTGGATCTGAAGGCGCCGTGATGTCCGGTCGCTGAAAGATATCGCAAAATATCATCGGAAATTATATATTTGCCGGCCTGATGGTTTTGTTTGGCACGGATGCGAGGTGAAGATGCTGCGGTTTTTATTTGGCACTCTTGGCTTGATGATATTTGTTACCGCCACCGCACTTGGCCAGGATAGTACGCAAAAATTGGAAAAGGCCAACCCGCCTCGCACTGCCAAAGTGGGAATCTACATCACCAAGCTGTTTGGTCTGAGCAGCAGTATTGAACAATACAGTGCGGATATGTGGATTTGGGTGAACTATCAGGGCAAAAAGGAAAACCCCTACGAGTTCATGGAATTTTTCAATTCCATTGAAACCAAGCAGATTAACCGGGATATTCGGGAGCACGCAAAGGGCATCTGGGATAGTGCCAAATATTCCAATAAAATTGCTGCCTTGTGGGATGCATCCAATTTCCCATTTGACCGCCACAAGCTGGAAATCATCATTGAATCCGTAAGGCCCACACGCGAGATGGTCTTCGAGGCAGACCACGAGGATTCTGGTTTATACCCGAAGCTGGAACTCGATGAATGGAAGATAGTGAAAACCAGAATGCGTGTGGACACGGTGGATTATCCATCGAAGCTTGGGTCCCCTGACCGCGATGTTTCCGATGACAAGTTTTCACGCGTCATCATGGAGATTCATTTGGAACGGGATGCACTTAGTCTTTTTTTCAAATTGCATGCGGGTGTCTATGTGGCGTTTGCCATCACCATGCTTTCTTACCTGCTGCACCCGGCAAGTGACGATGTATTTAGTGGCAGAATCAGCCTGATTGTGGGGATGTTGTTTGCCAGCCTGGTGAACATGCAGATTGTGGATAACACGGTGGGCAACAGCAATGCCATATCG
>JBEGQX010000237.1:0-3327 GCA_041180805.1 Planctomycetota bacterium | reverse complement strand
TTAAAAAAGGACCTTTATCATCCGTGCCAAATTCGATATCGGCATTAAGTTCGGCTGGAACTATTTGACCTAAATCCAAATTGAAACGAAACCCATTGAACAATGCTATGTTCTTGCCATTGGCTAAAACAGTTCTTTCCTGACCTTCTCGGTATGTGACAAATCTTTCAAGAACAACCATGGGGGCAAACTTTTCATTATTGATTTTCTGTCTTGCGAACTGAAGTAATATTTTGGCGTTTCTGCCCTCATTGGTTTTAACCAGAACAAAACCAGCCTGGCTCCCGGAAAGATTAAACTCCGCATCCGCAACATCTTTCAAATACAATTGGTCATATTTTTGGATATATATCTCATCCTCAACCATTTTCTGAAGTGTGGTATTCACATATAGCTCAAACTCATCCGCTTTTAAAGTTGATGAAAAAAGAGCCAATACCAATAGAACTTTGTTCTTTAGCATGCTTTTTCCCGGATAGGGTTTCATTTAAAATCAGCGAACCAAGCCGATATCAAAGATATCACTTATTGTGCGCCAAAGCCATTGCGCACATGTTTCAGGGCGAAGATAAATTTTCGCCTGTCCCATGCATCCTGGAAAAATAGCGTCATCTGGCTTTAAGATATCCAGATAAACTAGAAATTGCTGGGTTTGGGGTTGTAGTTGATTGGGAACATCGGTTGCTTTGACTGGAACAGGTCCACCCGCTCTGCTGGACAGAGCTGGAGGGATATCCCTGGCTTCCGAAGGCGGCAAAAAGCGAATCTCACCCTTCCAGGTTCTGGAATCATTCCCTTGAACACGAATTGTTATATCAGGCTTCCAGGAATCCATCTGGTCTTTTTTATAAAGGTTTTCCCTTAGCTGGTTAAATTCGGATGGAACCAAAGGCACACAGAGACTTAAGTTAGTCGGTTCATAAATGGAAATGATCGGGACATTTGGATCATCGACAAAGGTCTTTCCGATATCTTCAGGTTTTGGAGCAGTGCCTATGATCCCCGACCGGGTTGCACGAATGGTAAGTTTTTCGATACGAAGTTTTCGAAAAGAATCCACATCTATCGAAGCAAGATCCATAGCCCTGGAGGTCTTGCTTATTTCCTGCTCAATGCGTCCTTCCTCGGTCTTGTCCAAGGTTCTATCTTTGATAACCAAAAGTGTTGAATGATATTTGGTGTTGGATTCCTTGTCTGCTTGAGCAATGGATAATTTGGATTCCACATCTGCATTCATAAAAACGGCTAGTTCTTCACCTTTATTCACATACTGACCGGGTCTTACCTTAATATTTTGCAAAATTCCCGGAACAGTAACAAACAACCTATCAGTGGTTTCAGGCTTGGGGACCACCAAACCAACATGCCTAAGGCGACTTACAGGAACTGGCACCAGGAATACAAAGCCTACAACCAGCGCCAGGCAAAAGAATGTCACAAATGCTCGGGCCCTGTTCATATCTGGAAGTCTCCCTCTTCGGATGATGCCATTAAAAAACCGGTAGGTAGGCCAACCCACCATGGATGCCACCGAGGCAATGGTCAAACTGGCACTTATCACTTCAAGTTTGTAAGGTTTCAAAAATGAATACATGAAGTAAAGAATGGTAAAAGTAACCACCCAGCGGTAAATATAGCTGAACACCGCATAGGCGATAAAAAGTGTTTTTCTCATCAAGGCCATGTAAGGTTCGGGCGGAACCTCAATTCCAAAACAAAATTCCAGCACAACATTCTTCAAAAACCTGTTGGATCTTTCACGAAGATTTGGAATTTCCATCCAGTCTGCAAGGGCATAATAACCATCGTATCTCATAAGGGGATTTGCGTTGAAAACAACCGTACTGATACTGCAAACAATCATAATGCAAAGAGACAAGTTGTTTATAAAGGGATTATTAGGCGTATTCCACCATAAGAAAGTCGCAAAAGAAGCAATGATAAGTTCCACGTAAATACCTGCAGCACTAATGATGATTCGGTGCCATTTGTTAGGCAATGTCCAGGCATCCGAAACATTCGCATACAATGCCGGTGAAAAGCATAGAAACAACATGCCCATTTCATGAACTTCGCCGCCAAATTTCTTACAACTCAACCCGTGGCCAAATTCATGAATCACCTTGACGATACCCAAAGCCAACCAGAGATAAATCAATGTTTTGAAACTGAAGAAAAACTCATAGTAGTTTGGCAGCTTGTTGCGGAAAGTATCAAAATGGGTCGCAACAAGCATGACCGCCGCACCCATGATTCCCAAACTTACAACAAACCACCACATGGTAAAAATCCAGCTAAGATACTTAGTCATGTAACCTAGTATCTTGTCCGGATCAAAGACCGGAACCTTGATGTAAAGAATGTTCGTGAAAGTCTGAAAGAATTCTTTTCTTTTTCTTTTACTATGTCTGTCAAACAACTGTTTTCCTGATTTAGGCGACTCATTTTGCGCCAAACCAGCCATCAACAATTGCTGGGCAAATGCTTCCAAGTCTTCAAGACGCAAACGATCCGGACGAAACCTTTCCTCGTAAGCTTTCTGGGCATCTTGGAGGGTGTGTTTTCCATCAAGGAATTGTAATAAAAAATGTTCGTGTTCTTTTAGCCTGTAATATCGAAGGCTTACAGGATCTTTGACGACAAAAAATGTTCTGCCTTCATATTTTTGTGCCTCAATGGCCAAATCCTTGCGAAGCCGGATCTTTACCTGCTTGCGTCTTTCCAGATCAAATACGGATTGGTCAATCATAAGGCAGAATCACCAGAATTATCGATTTGGAACCACTGGAGCTTTAATGGAAGGAATCACCATGGTGGCAGTTCCACCGGGGTGTATCCAACCCGGATTGTCCATATCGGCCCAAATTCGAATCTGCCTGGAATTAGAATCAAGGAAAGGCTCGATAAGCCGAACATTTGCGAATAAGATCTTTTCAACCTCCTTGCGATCCGGCAAATCCCATATCAACACTTGATGATCCTGAGTTCCGGTTACAGCAAAAGCACCGTCAGGCGAAAATGCGGCGCAAGTGGCAACTCCTGGCCAAATAAGCTGTCTTAATTCTGCGGGCCTGCGGTTGTTAACGGGACTTCTCCAAAGTTGAATTTTCCCATCGTTGCCACCAAAAGTCATCACGGTTGAGCTGTCCGGGGAAAAAATGGCGAAATTACTGAAATTTGAAGATCCAGATTGGCTTTGGATCACACCCTCCAGATGCTTATCTGCAAGATTTAATACACGTATTTCTTTGCCTTGATCAAAAAGGACATACTTCCCATCAGGACTGGCACCCAGGTGAACAACATCCCCACTGCGCCTGTCAATCA
>JBEGQX010000236.1:0-18383 GCA_041180805.1 Planctomycetota bacterium | reverse complement strand
GCCAATTCCGAGGTAAGGCAGATGGCCCGAAAGACCCTGATGAAATGGGCGCCGGGAAAAGACTTTGGTCCCGATGAAAAAGCAGATGTTGAAGCAAGAAGTCGATCCATGAAAGAATGGCGAGCACACTTCCATTTGGATTCAAAATAATATTGGAAACCATCCCGCCTCAAAGGATTTTTGTCATGAAAAAAATCATGTTTGGATTTGTATTAGTGCTATTTGCCGGACAATCTCATGCCTGGCAGGAAAAGAAAGTTCCCAAAGTTCTTTTGATGGGCGATTCCATTCGCATGGCTTACGCACCTGTCGTGGAAAAAATGTTGGAAGGCAGGGTGGAGATTATCAGCCAGAAGGCGAACGGCGGCGATAGTGCGAATGTCCTAAAGAACCTTGATGCATGGGTTCTTCAATACCAACCAGATCTGGTGCACTTAAATTGTGGATTGCACGATCTTAAGTTTGACAAAAAGACAATGATGTATCAGGTGTCTTTGGAGGAGTATGAAAGCAACCTTCGAAACATTGTGATTCAAATTCGCGAAAAAACCAAAGCTAGAATCGTTTTCGCCCTAACCACCCCGATCATCGATGAAAGACATGCGCAAAGGAAAGCTTCCTTTGATCGTTTTGAAAAAGATGTTTTGGCATTCAATGCGGTTGCCTTAAAAGTTATGGATACCTTGAAAGTTCCCGTGAACGATTTACATGAAATTGTGGTTCGGGGAAATACCGGGAAAATGCTTGGAAAGGATGGCACCCATTACACTCCCGAGGGAAATCAGAAACTGGCCCAGGCAGTTACGGACACCGTCAAAAGGCAGCTTGTTTTATTGGAAGCCAAGCCCTGGTTACCGCCCAAGGCTGATCCTGAAAAGACAAAAACCTATCAAAAAGAGGAAAAGTCCAGGGATGAGCAAGTTCCGCAGTCTTTCAGAAACTTGAAGGTTCCGGCTTTCCAACAACCTGTTTCCGCCAATGCCTGGGATAAAGAACGAAAGGCGGTTCATCAAAAAGTTGTGGATACGCTGGGTTATTTACCGGAACGGGCAAAAACTCCCCATTCAGAGGTTCTCTCTATTGAGTTAAACCCAAATTACCGGTTGGAAAGCATTCGAATTGATAACCCGGAATTACCTGGAATTACCGCTTATCTCATTCTGCCCAGGCAGCTAAAACAGGCTTTGCCATGCGTCATGTGGCTGCATTCATCTTCATATGACAGAAACCATGTGATTACTCCAAACAGCAATGGGGGTGAGATTTCCTTGGCGGAAGTTCTGGTTTCCAAAGGGTATGCCGTTTTTGCACCGGATGCAATCTGGTATGGCGAAAGGGGTGAAAAAGGGCCTAATGGTTTGCTTGAGTTGGGGCGTACCGCACAGGAAAGCCTGACCAAGTTTCATTTGTGGATGGGAAGAACCCTTTGGGGCATTTTTGTTCATGATGATCAGGTGGCTTTGGATTATCTGGTATCCAGGCCGGAAGTTGACAAGAAGCGAATAGCCGCAACTGGCATGAGCATGGGAAGCACCCGTGCCTGGTGGTTGGCCGCGGTGGATGAAAGAATTTCCAGCGTTATTTCGGTTGCTTGTATGACCAGATACCAGAATTTGATCCGCCATGGTCAGTTGAAAGCGCATGGTATTTATTATTTTTCTTACGGACTTCTAAGGCATTTTGACACTGAGGCGGTGCTTGCTTTAATAGCACCCCGACCGTTGCTAATATTGACAGGCGATCTGGATCATGGATCCCCAATTGATGGGATTCAAGAGCTTGATAAGGAATTGAACAAGATTTATGGCACTTTGGGGGCCAAATCTAATTTCAGGAATGTTATTTATCCGGATACAGGGCATGTATACACACCCGAAATGCGCAACGAACTTTTGGAATGGCTCACCAAGACCTTGAAGTAAGTGATAGCAACATTTAATTGCCCCACTTTTGCAAATAAAGACTGTACTTTTCTGACCAAGGCTTAGAGCCAAAAGCCCCACCGCTTTGATGGGTTAGGCAGATGGGCCAAGTGCCAATTTTAAGGCCTTTTTGTTTGGCGGACCTGCAAAAGTCCATGTCGTAAAAATGAAAATCAAACTG
The DNA here is from genome assembly GCA_041180805.1 of Planctomycetota bacterium. Lineage (GTDB taxonomy): Bacteria > Planctomycetota > Planctomycetia > Gemmatales > Gemmataceae > JBEGQX01. Next base: position 16,280 of record JBEGQX010000236.1, on the reverse strand, counting down.
GGGATCGAACAGGATTTGTTGGGCGAGAAGCATTTTCTTATTTACAGCTAGAAAGACCCCATCCAGTAACTCGCATTCTGCAGGGGTTTCTCCATATCTGGAAATGGCTCCAAAAGGCTTTTTGCCATGGGCTATGGATCCGCTTAGATTTGAGTTGGTATCCCATGTGAAATCATTGTTGATAAAACACCAAGAATTCTGGTTCGAAATTCTACGACGGTTTCCCGCAACTCCTAAAATATGAAAGTTCTTAAGGCCAGCGCGAATTCTTTCCGGAAGAAAAAAATCATCAATCCAGACATCGTCATGAGTAAACACCAGCATATCCTGGCTGTCCGGGGATTGAATTCACTGGTTATAAACGATTGGCAGTCCCTGCTGATTTTCAAAGGTAATGTTGGCGATTAGGCGGGAACCCTTGGAAAGACGATTTAATGAAATTCCCAGGGCGGATTTCTCCCAAAAATCCCTTTGATTGAATCTTGTTGCGGTCACTATTTCGATCATTGGTTTCTCTTGCAGTAACCCATTTCTTTTAAATGGCAATCTTGGTTGGTGCAATAGAAATGCCAGAATGATTTTAATGTGATCTAAAACAAAAAAGCAGGGATGGAAGCCCTGCTTTTTGGGTTATCATATTATTAAACGAGAATCATGGTCCAATTGCAATTGCGCCTCTTTCACCAGTTCGAATTCGGACACAGTCTTCCAGGGAAAGAACAAAAATCTTTCCATCTCCAACCTGTCCTGTTTCGGGGGTTCTGGCAGAATGCACTATTGCCTCAATCGTTGCTTCAACAAAGTTTTCATTTACCGCAATCTCAAGCTTCAGTTTTGGAAGAAGTTTGATTTGAATTTCGGTTCCACGATAAACTTCGGTGTAACCTTTCTGACGACCACATCCGCGAACTTCGGTTACGGTCATCAAGTAAACATCCCTTTCGTTTAATGCAGCCTGAACTGCTTCCAGTCTTTCAGGCCTTATGATCGCAACTATCAACTTCATTTCTATACTCTTTCTTGAATTAGGAGAGAATCATAAATGGGGGTCGGATAGGATCTCCAAGCCAACCGACCCCGTGACCAGAAGGAATTAATTAAGCCTCCAGAGTTGCTTTTACAGAAGTGTTTAATTTCTTTTGGAACAACCTGGACAAGGCATCCTTGATGGATGATGGGTCGCCTCCAAGGAAATTGAACTTGTTCCCTGAAATGGTTGTCAAGTAAGGGTAAACCTTCTTAAAGTCATCAGGAGGAGCTGTTTTTCCAGCCTGGCACATATCACTCCATACTTTCAAGACATCAGACTGATTTGGCCCATCCACAGCCACGGCAAATCTTTTGGAGCCATTGGGAGGAGCACTAGCAGAGCGAGGCGCCACCGTGCCTTTTGCATAAGCCAGGGTTGTTCCAAAATCAAAGCCTGATTCGCCATGTTCGGTTTCATCCAAACCTGCTGTTTCAGACTCAAGATCTGTGGTGAAATTGAATCCTGTGAGCATCTGGACACCAATCGCCAGACCAAAGCTGATAACAAAGGCGTAAACTGCCGAGAAGATGCTGGCCTTGACCTGAATGATAATCTGGCCGGCAGGAGTCCAATCTTTTAACTTGGCAATGTTTGCCTTGTCGCCAGCGGACCTTTCCATTTCGGGTTTCTTTTCAAGCTCTGCAATTTGTTTTGCAACAGTGTCCTTGCTTGTAAGAAAACCATCGGTACCAAGTGAATTTACGGCGTAAAAGCAGAATACACCAGTAAGAATGGCTCCCAAAAACCCACCAACACCGTGAACACCGAAAGCATCCAGGGAATCATCGTAGCCAAACACGCCCTTCAACTGGACAGATGCGTAACATACAACTCCCGCAATTAAGCCGATGAAAAGGCCACCCCACATATAAACAAATCCGGAGGCTGGAGTTACAGCTACCAAGCCTGCGACAATACCAGAAGCAAGTCCAAGCGCGGTTGGTTTGCCTTTGTGCAACCATTCAGCAAGCATCCAGCTAAGACCGGCAGAGGCAGCAGCGGCTTGCGTGGCGCCAAATGCCGAGGTAGCAAGGAAGTTGGAAGCAACTGCGCTTCCACCGTTGAAACCAAACCAGCCAAACCACAAAAGACCAGCTCCAAGAAGTGTTAACACCATGCTGTTGGGGTGAATGGGAGCAGTTGGGTAACCGATTCTTTTACGAAGGGCAAGAGAGCAAGCCAATCCTGCAAAACCGGCTGCGATGTGCACAACGGTACCACCTGCAAAATCAAGTGCGCCCCATTTGCCGAGCAATCCTATCGCACTACCACCCAAACCCAAACCTTCATCCAAAGGTTTGTCATAAAACCAATCAAATGCCCATACCATGTGCGCTAGAGGGCAATACACCAATACCACCCAAAGTAGGGAGAAAATGGTGAAGGGTAGAAAGCGAATTCTTTCAGCAACAGCACCGCTGATAAGTGCTGGAGTGATAATTGCAAACATGCCTTGGAATAGCACATGAGCATAGACCGGAGTGCTTGTTGCAGGAAGAATATCTGTAGGTTCAACTCCCTGAAGGAAAAAGAACTTATTGCTCCATCCGATTAAGCCAGCATCACCCCATTGAATGACAGAAGGTCCGAACGCCAGACCATATCCACATGCAATCCAGAAAACCCCCACAACCGCGAGAGAAGCCATGCTTTCCATCATGGTGGCAAGGACATTTTTGCGTTGAACCATACCGCCGTAAAATAACGCCAAGCCTGGAACCATAAGCATTACCAGTGCGGAGGATGTAAGCATCCAAGCATTATGGCCACCCAATTTTGCATCTGCGATCGCAGTATCTGCTTCCTCCTTAACCTTTTTGAGTTCTTCTGTTAATTCAGCAAGTGTCTTGCTCGGTTTTTCCTTTTCAGGAGTTTGAGCATGGAGAGATGAGATATTGCTAAAAAGCAGGAATCCCATCAAGGAACAAAGAAGCCATCGCATTGTAGTGATCCTCTGATGATGAGAGATGGAAGATTAAACACTTGGAATCTAGGAGCAATACAGATGCCACAGCGGCGGACAAAATTTTAAGAATTTCCTAAGCCTATATTTAACAGTAGGTTAAGGCGTTTTATTTTGGTTTGACTTAGATGTGCCCTTATACGATGCCTCAGAAGCAAGCTTTCTGTGCATGGTTTTTGAGCATTGCATGTGCAAATTTATACATGACAGCTAGAGGAGATTTTTAATGATCCTTAGCAGGATCGGTTCAAAACTTTGTCAGTCATATTCAAAAGTGTGGTTTTAAATGGTGAGGAGGGTAGAGATTTTAAGTCTTTACGGGAGGTGGAAAGGTAGCTTATTGCTTTCTTTTGGGAATAATCCAGAGCCCCTGACTCGCTTGCCAGATTTTTAACCAAAGCCCTTTGATTGGGTGTTTGCAGGGTTAAGAGTTCCTTTATCTTCATCTTTTCGGCTTTTGAGCCGTTTTGTAGTAACCATATTATTGGTAATGTAAGTTTTTTCTGTTCCAGATCTGTTCCCAACGATTTCCCTGTAAGAGTTTCCTGACCGACAAGGTCAAGAATGTCATCTGCTATTTGGAATGCCAAGCCCAAGTTTCTACCAAAGCTTTCCATGGCAAGTACGGTTTCTTCATTTGCACCTGCGTATGCCGCTCCCAATTCGCAACTTGCCGCGATCATTTCCGCTGTTTTACCGTCGATTATATCAAGATAAATATCTTCGGTTAAATCAAGGTTTCCGCTGTGAAATCCTTGAAGCATTTCGCCAGCGCAAACTCTGTTGGCACTTCTTCCTATCACTCTACAAGCTCTTGGATTTTCAAGTTTACTAGCCATGTGAAAGGCTTTTGTAAACATGCAATCACCAAGAAGGACAGCGGATTTAACGCCCCAAAGAGTGTGGACCGCAGGAAGATGCCTTCGTACCTGCGCAGAGTCCAGAACATCGTCGTGAACCAGAGAAGCGGTGTGAATAATCTCTACCACAGCACCAAGAATGGAGTGATCATTGGTTACGGTGCCACAAGCATGAGCACATGCCATTAAAAGGGCTGGGCGAAGTCTTTTGCCCTTATACTTTGCCACATGGGCTATTATTTCCTGGAACTCTGGCCTTTCGGAAGCCAGTTCTTTTTCAATAATGAGCTCCACTTCTTGCAAACCAGCACTAATAAAATCCAGGGTATCGGTATTACCCTGCATGAGAATTTCAGTAGTTGGAAGAGTGGCGCTCATGTAATGACCCAATGGTTATATAATCATCTTATGCAGAAGGTGTGTTCCGAACAAAATGTCCGCTTTTTCCTCCAAGTTTTTCTTCGAGCTTTATCTCGGTAATGGTAATACCCTTGTCTACAGCTTTGCACATGTCAAAAACTGTCAAGGCCGCTACGCTAACAGCACACAAAGCCTCCATTTCCACGCCTGTACGGGCGTGAACCTTTACAAGAGCTTCAATTTTCAGCATTTCATGGCCAATAAAGTCAAAATTCAGTTTTACCGATGTCAATGCAAGAGGGTGGCATAAAGGAATCAAATCCCAGGTTTTTTTTGCTGCCTGAATACCTGCAAGGCGGGCCACTTCGATGACATCTCCCTTGCTAAGCTGGCGATTCTGAATCAATTGCGCCGTTTCAGTTGCCATATGTACCAATCCGCTAGCGCGGGCCTCTCGCAAGGTTACTTCCTTTGCAGAGGTATCCACCATTCTACTGGCACCTTGATCATCAAAGTGGCTTAATTGGGCCATTCCATCACCTTTTACCTGTAACGAGGAATAGTGGGGTCAATTTTCAAGGACCAAGCATCCAAACCGCCAGAGAGTGAATAAGTTGGCGGGAAACCGGCATTTTCCAAAATAGCAGCCCCGGAAAGGCTCCTTACGCCATGATGGCAATAAACGACAACGGCAGCTCCCTGTGGAGGTTTTATTTCATCCAAGGAGGATTCTAAATCAGGTAGCGGTATTAAAACACTGTTCTTCAGGGCTGCGAATTCGTGTTCGACGGGTTGTCTAACATCCAGAAGATAAACAGGTTTACCCTGATCCAGCCATTCTTTGAGGGTCTCGGGCGCAATGGAAATTGGCATATCTCATCCTAAATTGCTTGTTTTATGGAAAGAGTCCACGCTTGATCTTTTCCCGGGCTATTTTTTGAACCCCTATACAAAGCGCGGCTTTTCTCATGCTGATGTTTTTCTCTCTCGCAAGATTTCTAACCTGATGAAAAGCCTTCAGCATCAGATCCTGCAGTTTCTGGTTTACCTGTTCTTCGCTCCATAAAAATTGCTGGATATCCTGCACCCATTCAAAGTAAGAAACTGTAACACCACCCGCGTTGCAAAGAATATCCGGAATCACAAAAATACCGGACTTTTCAAGGATCGCATCGGCATCCATGGTGGTGGGACCGTTGGCCGCCTCCGCCAGGATTTTGCAATTCAGTCTGTTTACATTATCTGAGTTAATCACTCTTTCGAGCGCTGCGGGTACCAATACGGTGCATGGTTTGATCAGAAGATCCTCGTTGGAGATTTGCGTTGCATCGGGGAAGTCTTTAACCATTTTTCCAGTTTGTACATGCGCTAGCAACTTGGGGATATCGATCCCGTTATCATTCTGGATAGACCCATAACGGTCGCCGATACCCGTAATTCGTACCCCTCTGTTGGCAAGTTCCAGACAAGTCACCGATCCAACATTTCCAAAGCCCTGCACAACCGCAGTGGCATGGGTGTTGGGAATATGAAGCTCTTTCAGCGCTTCCATAATGCAGAAAGTTACACCCCGGCCGGTTGCTTCCCTGCGCCCCAGGCATCCACCAAGTTCCACTGGTTTTCCGGTGACGATTTCGGGACAGGCATATCCAACTTTCATGGAGTAAGTGTCCATGATCCACGACATGGTTTGTTCATCGGTGCCCATGTCGGGGGCCATCACATCCATCCTTGGTCCTATGATGGTAAGCACTTCTTCGGTGAACCTTCTGGTCAAACCTTCCTTTTCCCTGCGGGACATGGTTTCCGGATCGCAGGCAATGCCACCTTTGCCACCGCCAAAAGGCAGATTCATCAATCCACATTTCCAAGACATCCACATGGAGAGGGCCGCCACTTCGCCCAAATCAACCGAATGATGAAATCGCAGGCCACCCTTGGAAGGTCCACTTGTCAGGCTATGTTGCACACGGTAACCCTGGAAAACCTTGACCTGACCGTTATCCATTCGCACAGGAATACTTACCACCATAGCCCTTTTGGGTATGGAAAGGCGGTCTAAAATATCTTTATCGAGGTTTATCAAAGGTGCTACAGAGCGAAGTTGCTCCAAAGCCATGCGATATATTGGGGAAGAACTATAGATAGAGTTATTGAGATTTTCTGTTGGTTGGTTTTGGGTCATGTTAACACCCCTTTCTTCCTAACCTAAGATTAACAAAAAGTGCTGGCAGGATTAATCTCATTTAAATGTTTCAGGGTAAATGGTGGAAAAATGCAAAATAAAAGAACAATACTTGTGGTTGGATGTGGATATCTTGGTGAAAGAGTGGTGCAAAAGGCCATTTCCAAAGGGTGGAATGTTTATGCAACCACCAGGAATAAAACCGAGAAAATTAGCGGACTCGGGGCCATACCGGTAATTTGCGATGTCACAAACCCTGTAACTGTGAAAAATTTACCCATGGTGGATGGGGTAGTCCACTGCGTTGGTATGGATAGAGCCAGCGGCAAAAGCATGGAAGATGTCTATGTGAATGGTCTTTGCAATGTTGCAACGCATTTTGCTGAAAGAGGTTTTTCCGGGGATTTTGTTCATGTCAGCAGCACAAGTGTGTATCCCCAGGATGATGGTGGTTGGGTGACGGAAGTCTCTTTGACAAATCCGGTGGAAGGATCCGGGCCAATCATACTTGCTGCCGAAAAAGTGCTTCAGGAAAAATACCCCCTAGCTAAAATTCTCAGGTTTGCAGGAATCTATGGGCCAAACCGTTTAATTCGTTCCAAGGCAATCCTTTCCGGGGAACCCATCATTTGTGACCATACCCGCTGGTTGAACCTTGTTCATGTGGTGGATGGCGCCAGTGTGGTGTTGGCTGCTCTGAAGTATTCCGGTGATTGCAAGATTTTTAATGTTAGTGATGATGAACCGGTGGTAAGAAAAGATTTTTATGATTGTCTGGCCAATTTGCTAAAAGCCAATCCCCCCCATTATCAGATGCCTGACCCCAAATCACCAGCATCTGCGCACGAGGGTTCCAATCGAAGGATTTCCAATCGGTTGATGAAGTCAGAGTTGTTGGAAAGGTTGGAATATCCTAATTACGTCGGGGGGTTGAGGGACTGCGTTAACAGGGGTGCTTTTGCATAGCCTACTTGTTTAATCAATGGGACAGAAATAGCATAATTTAAGCACCATTCAAAAGGGTTTCCTTCATGTTAAAGCGAAAGTATCTATTTCCGAATGTAATTGAGCTTAATTACCAGGCAGGTAGAAGGCTTGGTGTGAATGTCTATTTGATAGACGGGGGAAGTGAATTTGTACTGGTGGACATAGGCTTTGAAGATTCTGTTGAAGATATCATTGATTTGCTACGGAAGATGGATTTTAACCTTGCCAATTGCAAGATGATCATTGCCACCCACGCAGACGCGGATCATGTGCAGGGAATTTCCAAGGCTAAGGATTTGCTTAGGACAAAGATTGCCGCTCATAGTGCCAGCGTGGAACCGTTGGAAACAGGCGATGAAATCACCACCTACGCAACCATCAAGGCGCAGGGCATTGAGATACCCATGCCAAAGTGCAAGGTGGATATCCTTTTGGGTGAGGGTGACAAACTTCAGGTTGGGAACCTTCAGCTTGATGTCTGGCATACCCCTGGGCATACCAAGGGTCAATTAAGCTTCAAAATGGGAAATCTGCTTTTCAGTGGAGATAACATCTACAAGGATAGCTGTGTGGGGGTTATTGATGCGCACCATGGTTCTTCCCTGCCCGATTTTGTTCAATCGCTAAAGCGTATTCTCTCGGATGATTCAGAGTTTCTACTGCCAAGCCATGGCCCTGTATTTCGCAGAGACCAGAAAATCATCAAGAAGGCAATAGATAGGCTTTCTCAATATCAATACATGGCTGATTTCGGTACCTGTGCCACAAGTTGGCCTTTGCTAGACGAGTGGGAAAAAGAAGTGGTAGCTGGAAAGCTGCCGGACTTTTCAAAAAAATAGACCAGCTTAAATTCTGGAAACCACACTGCTACCCCTGCTCACAGGTGCTGGCAAAACTATTTTAAAAGTGCTGCCAGTTTCGGGGGAACTTTCCACAGTGATGGTTCCGCCAAGTAACTCCACAAATCCCTTCACAATGGCAAGCCCCAGACCGCTGTTGGTAAGGTCGCCATGGCCGCGGGATGGATCTTCCCTGTAGAACCTTTCAAAAACCCTGGTAAGGTTTTCCTTGCGAATGCCAATGCCGTTATCGCGAACCTCAATGATGATCGAACCTGGCTTGGCATAAAACCCCAGTGAAACCCAGCCACCGTGGCGATTGTATTGGATGCTGTTATGCAGAAGGTTTGTCAGGATTTCCTTAAGTTTGCCAGGATCGGTCGTGATTTCAAGACTAGCGATTCCATCCATTGTGATTGTCACGGATTTCTGGTCGGCCAGTGGCCGAATCATCTGAATACAGTCGCTGCAAAGCGATGAAAGTTCAAAAGTTTCCGGACGCAGGGGATCAGCCCCGGCATCCAGACGGGCCAGGGTTAGAAGCCTTTCCACTTCGCCGTGCATTTGTCCACAGCTTCCCCGGATTTCCTCAAGGATTGATTTGTATTCTTCCGCAGTGCGGCTTTTGCGCAGCGCAACATCCAAGGTTGTGATCATCGCCGCAAGCGGAGTTCTTAATTCATGCGTGATGTCTGCCGTAGCTTGCTTTTCCCTGTTGAATGCCTTTTGAAGTAAAACCAGGGTGTTTTCAAGTCGTATGGAAATTGGCTGAAGTTCAACTGGCATCGTTGAGGAATCCGTGTCCAACCGGAATTCTTTTTCATTAATGCGGCTTACAGAAAGAGAAAGGTTTCTCAGGGGTTCCAATCCAAGCTTCACCAGCCAAAGGCATATGAACCCGCCAAACACAAAGGTGGAAATATTGATCGCAGTCAGTCGGTCCCGGAACAATTTCAGGGAAGCGTTCTGTTCGTTTTCAAAAGTGGCGAGTTCCTCTTCTTTTTCAGCGAGGAATGCTTGGAATTTCGCGTCCCGCTTTGCAATGTCATAGGCACATTGAATGAAAATGGCCGGCCTGAATGATGATTCGTTACCTGTGCCTGAAGAAGTTGGCGGTGCTAAAGGCGCATTGCCCTGCCGTTCATTTCGATCACGGCCAGAGAAGCTTGAACCCCTGGATCCACGGTTTGAGGGGCCACGGTTTGAGGGACCAAAAAGGAATCGGGAAGCTTTTAATGCCACCTTTCGAACCTTCAGGGTTTCGGAAAGTTTCACGTCCTCAAATTCCCAGTGGAGCACTTCCTCAGGGGCGAATTTTTCGCGGTTTAATGGAAGCGTGTAAGAACCCAGCGAGTTTGATTTGTAGGAAGAATTCCAAGCTGTGTCGAATTGGAAAAACTCCGCAACCTGGCCATCCAGTCGGTTGAATATTTCTGTTTGGTCGAAACGCACTTCAGGAGTGTTCTTTCGAAACATATCCGTCGCAAAAGCCCGATTGCTTTGGATGATCCAACTGGTGCTGGTTATGTGGCCATTAGGGCTTAATGGCGAAGAAAGAATACCCAAGGTGTGCAATTCCAGAAAACGCAGCTTGCCCCAATCCACATGGAATTGAACGATGCGAGCAATGGTTTGCGCCTGAAAAAGGAGAGCCTCGTCAAGACGATTTTCTTCATCCCTTACAAGATCTTTATAACGGGCGTCCGCGAGTTCCTTCTGGGCATTAAGCCTTCCCTGGATGCTCGTTTTGGCGCTCTGGTAAGCCAGTACAGAGGCTGTTCCAAGGGCCAATCCCAGAAGCAGTACAAAGCAAACCGTGAGTGAAAACCGAATGGAGCGCATATTAATCGCCCTTGATCATGTATCCTTCCCCCCAGCGGGTGAGAATCAACTGGGGCGAGTGATTTTTGTCGATCTTGTTTCTTAAGTACCGAATGTAGACATCCACCACATTGGAGGTATTGTCATCATTTTCATCATACAGGTGTTCCCAGATCATGGAACGGGAAACCACCTTGCCCCGATGATAAGCCAGAAATCTTAGAAGTGCAAATTCCCTTGGGGTAAGGTAAATTTCCTTGCCAGCCCTGCGAACCATTTTTGCCCCGGTGTCAATTTCGAGGTCATGGATCTTTATTACAGGATCCTTGGCCTGATGCCCTCTTCTGACAAGTGCCCTGACTCTGGCCAATAATTCATTCAGTTCAAAAGGTTTCACAAGGTAATCATCAGCACCCAAGTCCAACCCTTTAACTTTATCCTCTACTGTCCCCATGGCAGTCAAAACAAGGATGTGAAAACTGAGGTTTTCTGAACGCCAATTTTTAAGAAGCGTAAGACCATCAACATGGGGAAGCATCAGGTCCAATATCACCACATCGTAGGTGTTGCTACGCGCCTTGAAGTCTGCCTCGTCTCCGGCAGATGCTATATCCACCGCAAAGCCTTCTTCCTCAAGACCTTTTTTAAGGGAACGGGCAAGCAGGCGATGGTCTTCTGCAAGAAGTATTTTCAAAGGGGATCCCTCGAATCATGGAACCATGAGCGATGTTAAATTACCTAAATCTTATAGGGTTAGCGGTGAAGAATTCATGAGTTTATCAGTTTTTTTGCCTAGAATCCTCAAAGAGAGGTTTATTTTTAAAAGGCTCAATCCTTCACGAGGGGAACATTAGGATGAATACCCAGGATCAATATGACGTGGTTGCTGTAGCGGCTCACCCTGATGACTTGGAGATAACTTGTGGGGGCACCCTGGCATTGATGGTGCAGCAAGGCTACAAGGTGGCCATAGTGGATCTTACCACTGGTGAGCCAACGCCAAGGGGTTCTGAATCCATTCGCGCTACCGAGGCGGAAAATGCCCGCATTGCCCTTGGGGTTCACAAAAGGATTTTGTTGGGCCTTCCAAATCGGGTTCTTATGGATTCTCCCGAGAATCGATTCAAGCTGGCAACCCTTTTAAGAAAACTAAAGCCTGAAATTCTGATCGGCACCAGTGGCCGCACTCCCGCAGCGTCCCCGGATCATTATCAGGCTCAGCTCCTGATTGAGGCTTCCCGCTTTTATGCGCAATTTACCAAGTGGGATGACAAATTCGAAAACACCAAGCCACACCGCATCACACATCTTGTCTATGCGCCATTTCCATTTGATGCTGAGGTACGAGAGTATCCGGGATCCTTTACCGTGGATGTTTCTTCCACTTGGGAAAAGAAAATGGCGTCGATTCGCTGCTATGAAAGCCAGTTTGATGCAGCCAGATTTGATCGAATTCGCCATACGTTCACGGGTTTTAATGTTGCCATGGGAAGCAAGTGTGGATTTGCCTACGGAGAAACATTCCATTTGCCGGTTCCGGTTGGAACCGCAGACCTTGTAAGTTTGGTCAGGGGTTCAAAGGGTACACCGGCTCCGGTTTCATTGGCGGGTCATGCCCAGGTTTAATCTTGTGAATGCTGGCAATGGTTGCTTGCGCAAGAGGGGTTGGAAACCACATGCAAGCCTGCCAGCATTCCGCAACCAGCATTAATATCCTGCCCACCACTATAACGGCGGGCAATAGGCTGATGAACTTCTTCGTTCAGGGCGTCCCTGAAGGCTTTTAATTCTACAGGTGATGGTTTTAGATAAGTGCCACTGGGGTCATTGACATCAATAAGATCAATTTTAACGCTCATACCGGCGGTCAGTTTTGCAATTTCCCTTGCATCCTCCCTGCTGGTGTTAATGCCGCTCATCATGGTCCATGCTAGCATCATGCGGGTTTTTGCGGTTTGCTGATATTCACGAATGGCTTGCATCAATTCTTCCAGTGGATGAGTGTTTTCGACGGGAAGCAGGTTTTTTCGCTTCTCATGGTTCGCTGCTGTTAGCGAAACCACCAGCCTGTAAGGTTGCTTCTCGCGTGTAAAACGTCGAATGCCCGGAACAACACCAACAGTGGAGATGGTGATATTGCGGGCATCAATGGCCATGCCGCATGGTTCACGCAAGATTTCAGCCGCTTGCATAACACGGTCGTAATTCAGCATGGGTTCACCCATGCCCATGAAAACAACCCCTCGTACAGGGTGAGTCGAATCCTTTCGCACTTGCAGAATCTGATCAACAATTTCCCAAGGTTGAAGATTACGACGGAACCCCATCTTGGCGGTGGCACAAAATGCGCAACCCATTGCGCAACCCACCTGCGAACTTACACAGACCACATATTTTTCATCGCCTTCACGGTGAAGCAGCGGAATGCGGACGGTTTCAAAAGGTTCCTGCCCTTCGCCTCGAAAAAGGTATTTGGTGAATCCATCCCGGGGAGAAACTCTTTTGTCCAGCATTTCCAGGGAAGGGATTCGCGTTGCCTGGCGAACCTTGTCCAGAAGGCGCCAGGAAACCTGTTCCATTTCCCGGGGTATTTCAGGTTCCAAATTTCTAAGTAGGGAGCTTTGGATTCTTCTGGCAAGCTTCAGGCTTACCCCCAAGGGCTTCAACTTTTCCGCAAGTTGTTCCGCGGTTAGGTTCTTGAACAGGATTGGTTGTTCTTCTGACATTTTGCCGGAAAATCCCTGCTAATATGGAATAGGAAGTTGGAGTGATTTCATAAGTGAAATCCGCATTTTTCCTTTTCGTAATTCATATACATATCCTAGTAATGTATCATTGGATGGAGATAGGCTCATCCTTTAATCCTCGATATTGAAAGGAGATTTATAAGATGTCCGCGAAGGTTCAATTGCCAGCACCCGATTTCAAGGCAACAGCACTGATTGGTGAACAGTTCAAGGAAATCAAGCTTTCCGACTACAAGGGAAAGTATGTTCTGCTTTATTTTTACCCATTGGACTTCACCTTTGTATGCCCAACAGAAATCATCGCCTTCAATGACAAACTTGATGAATTCAAGAAGCGCAATACCGAGGTGATTGGCGTAAGCGTTGACAGCCATTTCACCCACCTGGCCTGGAACCAAACTCCACGAAACAAAGGTGGTTTGGGTGGTGTTCAATACCCATTGGTTGCCGACTTGAACAAGAATATTGCAAGGTCTTATGGCGTTTTAATCGAAGAGGCGGGAATCGCTCTTCGCGGCCTATTTATTATCGACAAGGAAGGCGTTGTTCGTCACCTGTTGGTGAATGACCTTCCCCTGGGCCGTAGCGTTGAAGAAGCAATCCGAGTGATCGATGCCCTTCAGTTCTTTGAAAAGAACGGCGAAGTTTGCCCTGCAAACTGGAAACCCGGTCAGGCCAGTATGAAGGCCGATCCCAAGGGTTCCCAGGAATATTTCTCCAAGGTTAAGTAATTTTGGTTTTTGACCTAAGTCCGGGGAGTGGCTTCGATAGCCATTCCCCTGCTTGTTTTTACCAAACATAAAATTTACTGGTGTTCGCATGGCTGCTCAAATCATCGATGGCAAGGCGCTGGCTCAAAAAATTCAATCTGAACTGGCTGTGGTTGCCGCCGAACTTTATTCAACCCGGAAGATTAAGCCGGGGTTGGCTGCCGTGTTGGTGGGAAATAATCCCGCAAGTCAGGTCTATGTTCGCAACAAGCAGAAAGCTTGTGAAAAGGCTGGCTTTGAAAGCTGGCTTCACCATCTGGATGAACACACTTCCCAAGCACAATTGCTGGATCTTATTCATCAACTGAATAAAGATTCCAGGGTTCATGGTATTCTGGTTCAACTTCCCCTTCCGAAGCACATTCATACCGATACTGTGCTGGATGCCGTGACTGCCCTGAAAGATGTAGATGGTTTTGGCCCCGATAATCTTGGATTACTAACCTCAGGCAGGCCAAGGTTCCTTCCTTGCACACCTCATGGTGTGTTTGTGATGCTTCAAAGATATAACATTCCAGTTTCAGGGAAGCATGTGGTTGTATTAGGTCGAAGTACCATTGTGGGAAAACCGATGGGTTTAATTCTTCTCCAAAATGGAGTGGATGCCACAGTTACCATCTGCCATAGCAAGACAGCCAATTTGAAAGAGATAACCCGCCAGGCGGATATATTGGTTGCAGCCATAGGTCGGGCGGAATTTGTGAAAGCCGACATGGTAAAACCAGGCGCAGTGGTGATAGACGTGGGAATTAACCGATTGGAAGATGGTAGGTTGGTGGGTGATGTGGAATATGCCCCAGTTGCCCAAATTGCCAGCGCAATTACCCCGGTTCCCGGGGGTGTTGGGCCAATGACTATTACCATGCTTTTGCACAATACTCTGGAAGCGGCAAAGCTGCTGAATCCTCGCTAAAACCCTCTGGGAAAGTCATTTAATACAACCAAGCTGGCGCTTTTGGGCCAGCTTCCATTACAATCCGAAATAGCCAACAAAATCTGGGTGGTCCAAATTAACCTCCATGGAGGGAGGAACCGGATGCTTCATGTTCTTACGCAATTTATTTTGATTACTATTCCTGTTGTTTCCTTTCAGCAATTGGAAGATTCCCCCAAGCGAATCGATTCTCTTCCCAAGCCTGCATCCAATGTCAGGAAAGAAGAGGCTGTAAGAATCTATGGGGCGGGGCTTCTTTATGAAAAAGAAAACAGACTTTTGGATGCCATGAAGGCATTTGAAAAGTCGCTTCAGTTAGATCCTGTTGCTCTGGCACCAAGAAAAGCCCTTATTCCCATATATCTTGCGCTGGACCGGTTGGATGATGCATTGGATCTGACCACTTATGTGCTGGAACATGATCCAGATAGCGTCGAAACTTCCCTTCTTTATGCCCGGCAATTGAAGAGCCTTGGGCGCTTAAAAGAAGTGGCTGAATTGTTGGCAAAGCTTTCCAAGCAGAACGCTCTGAAAGACCAGCAAGACTTAAAATCCCGGGTGCTTCATGATTTGGCCCTCTTACAGGAAGACCTTTCCGAATGGAAAAAGGCGCAGGAAACCTGTACTGCGTTGCAAGTTATTTTGGATATGACCGGCGCGGAGGAGATTCTGGGTCTTACTTCCGACGAACTAAAGAGGGAGAAAGCCGAAAATTATGAAAGGCTGGGCAGGTTAAGTCTGAAGAATGGCTCTACCGACCAGGCGGTTGATTTCTACCTTAAGTCACAAAAGCTTGATGTCATCCGTTCTGGCAGGCTTGGCTTCAACCTGGCACAGGTTTATGCCAGTCAGGGTAAGCTGGACGATGCCCTTTTGCGTGTGGATGAGTTTCTTCAAACCCAGCCGCTTGGAACCGATGCCTATGAATTAAAGATTGATTTGCAGAAAAAGCTCAACCGAAACAAGGATATCATCCCCGAGTTGGAACAGGCTTCGGTGAGGGATGTTCATAACAACAAGTTGAAGCTTCTTTTGGCTCGCGAACTGGCAACTTCTGGAAATGTGATAAGGGCGGAGGCCATCTTTGAGAAGGTGGTGGAAGTAGCCCCATCACCCGAAACTTATACCGCCATGTTTGCCCTGTACAAAAAAGAGCCAAAGCTTGGAGCCAGGAAAGCGCTGGCCAGGCTGGATTCTGGTATTCAGGCAGCCAATCGCAAGGGTGGAATCCCCCCCGAACCTGGGATTGCCCTTCAGGTTCGTGCCATGTTGTTGGCCCTTCGAAAGGATCCCGAATTTGCATCACAAATCCTGGATGATTCGGTTCGTTGCCTTCAACAAGGAGAGAAGCTTGGTTATGAAACCTGTGTGGCTTTGGGAACCATGGCAAGCCGCATGGGAAACGCAAGCGCAGGGGAAAAACTTCTTAAGGTTTCCCTGAACGAAATCAAGTCGCACCCCGATTATGAATCCGAGGTGTTTGCCGGACTCTTAAGGGTGCTTAGGCTCTCCAACAAGTATCAGGATATTATTCAAGTTTGCAAAAAGGGGTTGGAAAGCGACAGGGCTGGGAATCGGACTTTGTTCCTGATCGAGATGGCCGGCGCCTGCATGCATTTGGAAAGGGATACCGAAGCCCTTGCGGCGGTGGATTTGGCCATTAGCGGATCGCAGGGCAGGGAAAATCTCTTTTGCCAAAGATATAAAGCTAATTTGCTATCCCAAATGGGCCGGCATGATGAAGCGGTTCAAATTGCCATCAGGATTCTTGATAACTCCTCGCA
>JBEGQX010000235.1:0-5106 GCA_041180805.1 Planctomycetota bacterium | reverse complement strand
TTTCAGGGCGCTGCTTGGCAAAGGTGTGCACCACTTCGCGTGGAATCTGTATGGAATCGGAATCGCTTAACATATCCCACTGCCATACCACGCAACCCATGCGCGCAAGCTGCACACACATCGCCTGAAAAATGCTCTTGCCACCTTTCTCAAACCTTTCAGCCCCAATAGAAATTTCCTTCAAAACCGCCTCTGGCGCAGCAATGCTTAAACGGGCATCTTTCCAATGGCCATGGGCAAACATCACACCGGGAGCCTTGCCTTTGATATTGCGTGGCTTGTAAAGGTTGCCTGTTACATAAAACCCAGGAGCACTTTCAAAATAGACTTTTTCCACGATGTAATCCGGGCGCTCAATTTTGCCATGAATCACTGTGTTCAAGGGCGATTTTGTGGGCATGGGCCAAAGACCCTGGGAAACCAGAATCTGCCTGCGTACAAAATCAGCGCGCTTGTCCCACGATGCCTTGTCTGTTGGCGGGGTAAAGGGGAAATAACCATTCAAATCCTTCGGGGGATTCAGCCTGGCATCCTGCGGAACCACCTCGGCAGCAGTCACAGCAAGCACACCAAGGGTAAATGTCGAAAGCACACCAGCAATCAATTTTCGCTTCATGAGAATATTCCCGTTTCCGAAAGAATGAGCACATTCAAGGCAGGTTTAATTCCATCCGCTAGCCTAAGCAAAAATAGAGTCCAATTCCAGCAAAACCACCAATTCCATGCGTGATATCCCTTAAACTTCATAACCTTTCACACAATAAGGTGATTGCAGGGAAAGGTTTTTGGTATGCTGAATGGTATGAATACCGTCAATTCCATCAAAATGGACAAGACCGCTTTTTCTGTTTCATCTCTCAAAGATGGGGCTACAGAAAAAGAATTCTGGCTTTCCAAAACACCTTTGGAAAGACTTCAAGCTTTGGAAATCCTCAGGCAAATCAACTATGGCTACGATCCATCTACCGCCAGACTTCAGAGAGTTCTTGAAGTTGTTGAACGCCAACGGAGTTAAATACCTTTTAATTGGCGGCTACGCGGTTGCTTATCACGGTTACCCCAGGGCAACGGGAGATATAGACATTTGGGTAGCGATGGAGAAAGCGAATGCTCAAAAAATTGTTCTAGTATTAAAAGAATTGGGCTTTGATCTGCCAAATTTGACTCCTGTGCTTTTCCTAAAGGAAGAACAAATTATTCGGATGGGGAATCCCCCCTATCGTATCGAGATAGCAACAACCATCTCGGGAGTTGATTTTGAGGATTGTCATCAAAGCCGAATTATTGGAACAATTGAAGAAATTGAAATTCCCATTATTAATCTTGAAAAATTAAGGGTCAACAAGAAGGCTGCGGGAAGGTTCAAGGATTTAAACGACCTGGAGAACCTGCCATAAAAGCCGTTAGAAAAAGGAGCCTTACTTCTTTTTGGGGCTCCTGATTTTCGCCAGGTAAATATCGTTGCTACCCTGATTGGGGATGGCATGTTTGCCAAAGGTGGCCGGGCCACTGCAAGCCCCTGAAAAGAACAGATTGCCTGAAGAATCCCTGGCTATGGTGTAGGCATGATCGGTGGCTTTTCCCTGAACCTGCGTAAACCATTTCAACGCGCCCTTGGAATCAAAGCTGGCAACATAAATATCTCCGCCACCCGTTGAAGTTTTTTCAGCACCCTCAAATAGCATGGTTGCCTGAAAAGACCCGCATACATACGAGTTGCCCTCCTCATCTGAAACAATCCCCAGGCCGTAATCAATTCCCTTGCCACCCGCAGATTTTGTCCATTTAAGGTTCCCCCGCGCATCCAGGTGCATAAGCAAAATATCGCTGTCGCCTGCGCTGGGCACCGTTTTTTCTGGAAGTTTCCATTCGCCCTTGAACATTCCGGAAGCCCAGACATTTCCCCTGGAATCGCAGGCAATTTCATGAATCATGGGCCCACTGCCCCGGCCCTCATGAAGCCATTCCAGTTTTCCCCTGGAATCCAGGCAGGCTATTAGAACATCCCTGCCAGAGATGTTGGTGAGGGGTTTGCCCGCAAAAG
This sequence comes from Planctomycetota bacterium, assembly GCA_041180805.1. Classification (GTDB taxonomy): domain Bacteria; phylum Planctomycetota; class Planctomycetia; order Gemmatales; family Gemmataceae; genus JBEGQX01. Next base: position 3,062 of record JBEGQX010000235.1, on the reverse strand, counting down.
CTCCAGCACCGCCGGTATGTCCACCGACATAGCATTTGCCTTGCTTATCGACGGCAACCCCGTGGCCACTGCTGTTGCCCTTGCCAGAAGCAACCTGGTTCCACATGATTTTTCCATCCGTGTTCAACATGGTGCAGAAAACATGGGCAGGGCCATCCGAACCAATGCTTACTCCATCCATCAAGCCCTCGCCAACAATAGCACCCGTGACAAAGACATTGCCGCTGTCATTCACGGCAATGCCATGGCCGTAGTCGTAACCTTTGCCACCGCCATGCTTCAGCCAAAGCAGCATTCCCGAAGAATCATACTTGGCAATAAAAATGTCGTAATCCCCCTGGTTGGAAATTTTCCTGCCATCAAAAATTGCCTCTGCACTTTGATAATGACCTGTGACATAGCAATTGCCATCCCTGTCGGCACTGATGCCATAGCCGCGGTCAATTTTGTCGCCGCCACCACTTTTCACCCAAAGAAACTTTCCCGCGGGGTCAACCTTTGCCACAAAGAAGTCCATGCCACCAGCGCTGGTCAGCACATGGGCGCCAAAAGTGGTGGTGCCGGTGAACTCTCCGGTAAGAAATATATTGCCCTGCGGGTCGGTGCAAATGCAGCGAACCTTGTCGTGCAGCTTACCCGCGGCGGTGGCCACCCATTCAAACTCTGGAACGGTGAGATTTTCCTGCTGGGCATGAAGAACATTCAGTGCTGAAAAAAACATACCCCACACAACCGCCAACATAAACTTCTTCATTATCATGCCTCCGGGATTTTTTGAAGTTATTTGAGATCCGATATTATGCGATTGATTCTGCCAAACACCTATGGTTAGGGATCGCAAATTATCTGTGGTAAAAATTTCATTGGGAATTCCACCAAATCTATTTTGAAGTCTGATTTAGCAAAGCGGGAAGTATCACTCCATGCGAAATTTCACATGGGCAACGACCAAAATATCACCCACCAGCTTATTGATATTTGTAAATCCTTAACAAAAAATTAAGATAATTACATGATTTGCAAATTATTGAAGACTAAGAGCATACAGGACACTATTTACCTCATTTAAGTGTCAATCCTCCTTAAGAGCTTTTATCTTCATAGCACGATACTTGATACCTGCTCCGGCTGGGTGTGAATGCAGAATAATCGGACCGGGTTCACGCTCTTTATCATCAAATGTCCCTCCGGTGGGGCCTTTTAATTCTTTTTTATCAATCACAATCTTATCATTGAGCGATACAGTGATTTCGTTATCTTGGAGAACTACTCGGCACTTATTCCATTTCCGAGGTCCAAGAAATTCATTAGATGTAGGGGCAATCTGATTGTAGATAGCACCACAACGTTGCTCAGGCTTAGTTTCCAAAGGATCAGCATCCTTGAGCTTTAGTTCATAACGGCCTCGAAGGTAAAGTCCAGTGTTACATTTAGAAGGAACTTGAAATTCAAACTCCAATTCAAAGTCACGGTATTTTGTATCAGTTGCCAAATGGCGACCAACAGAAGTGTTGGTTAACACACCCCCACTAATCTCCCAATTCGACTTCTTGGAAGCAGGCTGCTTATCTTTTGGCCTAGAAACCAAGTGCCACCCATTTAAGCCATCAGCCTTTATAAGGTCAATGAATTCAGCCTTTGTATCCCCAGCCGGTGCCATTCCATAAGCCAAAACTAAACCAAGCCATATGGCAAGCAGTCTAAAATATAACATTTTCATTTACCTCCGATTGAAAACACTCAGCAGACAAATTTGCAACTAGGCTCAACAAATATTGTCATCAAAATTAGGATTTAAATTCATAACATCTTAACGCAGTATCAAAGTCAAGCAAATTTGGGTAAGGGTTAAAATTACATTTCCTAGCATCTGAATATTGTTTGATTATTTAACAATAAAGCACCTGCTTTTTTAGAATTCCACATCAACAACTAGTGCCTAGCCATCAAACATACCCCACACAACCGCCAACATAAACTTCTTCATCAACAAGTCTCCGGGATTTTTTGAAGCTATTTGAGATCCGATACCATGCGATCGATTCTGCCTGCGATGATTTCCTCGATTTTACCATCCCACCTTAGGGCTGGTCTGCCGTATTCATAAAGATTCCACCCACCCTCATAGCCACCCTCTGCCCAGACCCTTCGGGATGGAATGTAAGAAATCATGTCATCGGTGTAGCCAAGAACCCAGGTGCCTTTGCCATAGGCTGCCTTGAAACGAAGGGCGTATTCCACCACAGTCTCCGCACCCATGCCAATCATGGTGGTATCGTCCCCAAGTTTCCATACATGCAGCGGGTAGGGATAATGCGGCAGAAATTTGCCGCCCGCCTCAAGATGCTCGAGCATGCGTTTGGCCCAACGCTGCTTGATGGCGTTGGTATCCTTGGTAAGTGGCCGCAAATCATCCGCAGTCATCACTTTTTCATAGGGAAGCTGAACCAGATCGAATGCCATTTTAAGCGATGGTGAAACAGGCTTGAAGGAACCATTCATGGCACCAAAAACGCCATCTGCCAGCATGTTGCCATACTTCTCGCACAGTTCCACCGTCCTGCGGGGTAGCGGGTTCTGGTCACCACCACAGGTGTTGACGAACATGGCCGCAGCACCCGGATATTTTTTCTCGATGGCAAGCTGCGCGAATCCCGGATAGTCGCCACACCATTTCATGAAACTTAGCGTGGTAGGGTGACACGCATAACCAAACAGGATGGCAGCGATGGAACCATCCGGCCTGGTGATCTTCATGACAGGTACAGAATGATCCACCGGGCCTTTCAGGGCTTCACCCCTTGCCAACATGGCGGGAACATCGGCCTCCTTGTTATTGCGGCGGTTCACCGCAAAAGTCGCTCTACCTTCTCCCTGTTCCAACCGGGCTGGCTTCAGGTCGGCGAGCGCCCTGCCCACCAGTTCCACCATCTTTTCAATCCTCAGGTCGGTATATTGCTCCACCAACCGAACCTGCTCCGCATCCACAGGGTAGTAATCGATTAGGTCATCCCCCAACCTGGGTCCACAATGGTTGTGGGAAAATGTGACCATGATCTGCG
>JBEGQX010000234.1:0-3191 GCA_041180805.1 Planctomycetota bacterium | reverse complement strand
CCATTACCATAATTGCCCTTAATCCTTAAGATTTCCTAGTGTACACGGTTTAAAGACTTTCGGAGATGATAAAGATGTCCACCCCATTGCAATCTCTTATTCAAGCGGGCACCAAGCTTTGGCTTGATTCCATCGATCCTCAATTGGTCAAGGAAAACAGGGCCATGGGGGCAACTGGCGCCACTTCGAACCCCATTATTGTTTCCGATATTTTGAAGACCGGCAAATTTGACAGCCAGATGGCTGAGTTTGCAAAGCAAGGTCTGGATGACGAATCTCTGGCGTGGAAGATGACGGATACGCTGGTTGCCCAGGCGCAGCAGGTGTTTTTGCCGGTTTGGGAAAGCACCAAATGTGATGATGGCTGGGTTAGCTTCGAGCTTGATCCGCTGTTGGAAGACAAAAGTTGTACTCTGTCGGTGAAGGAAAAGGCTGCCAGGTACATTGAATTGGGTAAGAAGTGGGCACAAGGCCATAAAAACCGAATGATCAAGGTTCCAGCCACCCCAGGTGGTTTGGCCGCGCTTGAGGAATTATGTGCCGCTGGAATTACCCTGAATGTCACTTTGATTTTTTCGGAAAGACAATACATCGAAGCCCGGGAAGCCGTATGGCGCGGGGCTCAACGCAGGGCCAACCTGGATCATTTCAAGTCGGTATTCAGCATCTTTGTTAGTCGCCTTGATGTTTACACTGAGAAGCATGTGCCCACACTATCACCTGCAGCTCAGGGGATGGTTGGTATTTATAACGCCAAGAAACTTTGGAAGATGAATCACGATTTCTGGGCCGCTAAAAAGTTGCCTCTTAAACAGGAAATCATTTTTGCCAGCACCGGTACTAAAAAGCCCGAAGATGCTCCTTACAAGTATGTGGCTGCTTTTGCCGGATCGGACATTGAAACCAATCCGCCTGCAACCAATGACGCCACCCAGAAAAGTGGGCAAACCTTCACCCGCCAGGTGGATGTTATGCCAGCCAAGGCTGTGGTGGACGAAATTGAAGCCAAGGTGGACATTAAAAAACTTGAGGAAACCTTGATGAGCGAGGGGCTTGAGAAATTCGCTGATCCTCACAAGAAGTTGATTCAGTCCATTCATGAAATGAGAAAGAAATTGTCCTGACCAGTTTTGGTTCGGGGATGAAAATACAGGTTTGAATATCTTCATGGCTAGGGGTCTGTGAAATGGCGAAGGAAGAGTCAATTTTGGTGCAGGGGAAAGTTTCCGCTGCTTTGGCAAACACCCAGTTCAAGGTGAAACTTGATAATGGCCATGAAGTGGTAGCCCATATTGCAGGTAAGATTCGCAAGAATTTCATCAGAATTTTGCCTGGTGACATCGTCACCGTGGCAATTTCTCCTTACGACCTTACCAAGGGTAGAATTACATACCGTGGCCCATTGAAGGCCAAGCTTGAGGAAGAATCCAAAGAGGGGGAATTGTAATTATTCGCCTGATTGCTTTTTCTTTTTGAGAGTTTTGGCCCGGGTCTCCGGGCCTTTCTTTTTGGCTTCTTCCCGCACCAAAAGCAACTGACTCCACAGACTTGGATCTTCCGCGAAAGGGAATTCCGTGGCGCTGTCCATTATTTGGTTGCCAAGTTCCCGGTCGTGAATTTGAAGGCACATTCCCAGAGTCGGACATTCCTCGGGGTCATAGCCTGTCAGGGCCGTGGCGGGCAGGTAAGCTTCCAAGTTGTATCCAGTGGGTTCCACTAAAAACCGATAAGCAATTTCACCGGGGTTTACTTCTGGGGCATCCTGCAAAGCCCTATGAATTTTGCTTTGGGCAAATGCGGGAGATTCCCTGTCGGGGCCACCACCGGTGGGAAGAAAATGAAACATATGGCAATATCTGGTACCGCGATGACTGGAGCGAGAATCTCGGGTATCCAGCCAGAAGGTGACACCATCAGAAGTTCTCGGTCTGGAAAGATCACCTTGAAGAGGTTCTTTCTTGCCTTCCACATGAACCTGTAGCCCCAACCCGGATTCATTCCAAGCCATACGAACCTGGGCAAAGGTAGGTTGATGATCCATCTCGGAAAGAGTTGGGATGATGAAAGATTCCGGAAGATCCAATAACAAGCCGCTTTTTTCAAGGGGCATATTCTTGCGGTATTGGCACCTTCGTGCCAGACGAATCAGAAAACGGGAGGGAACGGGTTGCATGGTTGCCTAGTTTAAAAGACTGCGTTCCAGAACGACTTTTGCCTTGTCAAATGTTGATTTCCAAAGGATTTCAGGCGATTCATTCACAAGGCAGTCCTTGATTTTTTCCAAAGTATTCCGGGCCATGTGAGGGCATTTGTTACACGCACAGGTGATCCCCGGAACGGGATGATAACGGTGCATGGGAAAACGGTGCTGCATTTGCCACATCATATTGGGTTCGGTTGCAACAATAATATCCGTGTCATTTTTCAGGGAGGCCAGTTTTTTTAGCATGGCTTCCGTTCCGCCCACAAAATCGCTGTTGGCCCTTATGTTTGCGGGGCATTCCGGATGTGCAAACACGAGAGATGTCGGCACTTTCTTTTTCATGGCCAACAGGTCGCCCAGACTGAATATCTCGTGAACCATGCAGGCGCCATCCCAAAGAATCATCTTTCGGTCGCAGACTTCCTCCAGATATTGGCCTAAATGCTTGTCCGGAACAAAGAGAATTTCTTTTCCCTTGGGAACGCGTTCTATTATTTCTCTTGCATTGCCGGAAGTTACCACCCAATCGGATAAAGCTTTAACATCCGCGGTGCTGTTAATGTAGGTGACGGTTTGAAAATCCCTGCCATTTTCGCGAAGCATTTGCTGGTAACGGTTTAATTTATCCGCAGGGCAACTATCCGCGAGAGAACAACCTGCCTGTAGGTCGGGCAAAAGAACTTTTTTTGCCGGGTTGAGTATTTTGGCTGTTTCTGCCATGAAATGTACGCCACAGAAAACAATGATGGGAGTTTCCACCTTGGTGGCGGCACGGGCAAGCGCAAGGGAATCACCATTAAAATCGGCGATTTCCTGAATCTCACCCTCTTGGTAATAGTGAGCCAGAATGGTGGCTTTCTTGGTCTTTTTTAATTCCTGGATTTCGCTGACAATATCCTGCATGAAAACACTCCGGAGGGGGCGGAAGCATTGTCCGGTACAAATGGAGCATCGCCACCTAGATTAATATTAGTCATTATATTCGCTT
>JBEGQX010000233.1:0-10036 GCA_041180805.1 Planctomycetota bacterium | reverse complement strand
AATCCATTGATTTCCCAACCTTATTGGCTCGGGACGCAAAAGTCCGATAGTCCAGCCAATTAAGGCCAGCCACCAGATCGAAACCAGGAAAACCTTATGGTTTACAGCGTTATTATTCCGTAAATCCGTCATGAACCAATGATCCTTGGTAACCCATTTCATGGAGTTTTCGGCAAAACATCCCAAATAGCAAAGTAATTGTCTAACATATCCTTATAAATGTTCCTTGCTTGGAGATAGAAGTGGCTTTTCCCTCTGTTGCCATCGTTGGCCGGCCAAATGTTGGCAAGTCTTCCCTTTTTAACTGGCTTGCGGGGAAGCGCATTTCCATTGTCGACCCCACCGCCGGAGTAACCCGCGACCGAATCAGCGCATTGGTCGAAACCAACAACAGGTATTTTGAGTTGGTGGACACTGGTGGCATGGGAAACGAAGACTGTGACAACCTTACCGATCATGTGGAAGGGCAAATTTCCCAAGCCATGGAAGATGCGGATGCCATTCTATTTTTGGTGGATGTTCGCGCGGGGGTCATGCCACTGGATACACTTGTCGCGGATAAAGTAAGAACTTTGGGCAAACCCGTGCTCCTGGTCGCAAACAAGTGTGATCATGATTCTTTGGAAACACAGGCCAACGAATTTTACCAATTTGGGTTCCCAAAAGTCGCCTGTGTAAGCGCCCAGCAAAAACGCCACAAGGATGCCATTCTAAACTGGGTGCATCAGGAACTTCCCAGAGAGCGAAAGCGCGCGACCCCGCAAAAGGAAAGTTTCAAGATCGCGATTGTTGGTCGAAGAAACACGGGCAAAAGCACATTCATTAATGCTCTGGCGGAAGAGAAACGCGTTATCGTCAGCGAAGTGGCAGGAACCACAAGAGATAGTGTTGATGTCCGGATTGAACGCGACAACCAGGTCTTCATCTTGATTGACACCGCGGGTGTTCGCAGAAAAAGAAGCGTAAAGGGAGATATTGAATTTTACAGCATGGCGAGGGCGGAAAGGTCCATTCGCAGGGCGGACGTGGTGCTGCTGTTTTTGGATGCCCGCAACAAGATTAGCAGGGTGGACAAGCAACTAGCGGAATATGTGCTTCAATTTCACAAGCCCGCCGTGTTTGTGGTGAACAAGTGGGATCTTATTGCCCCGAAAGGCATTGAGACCGGCAAGATGGCAGAATATGTGCGAGACACTTTTCCGAGTTTGGATTATGTTCCAATTGCTTTTACGACAGCAATGACCGGCCGTAATGTTTTTCCAGTGTTAAACCTGGCGCAAACCCTTCACAAACAGGCGGAAAAAAGATTCACCACCAAGGAAATAACCAAGGTAATTGAGGATGCCTTTGAAAAAACACCCCCACCTCAAAGACAAAACCGCAATCCCCGTTTTTTCTTTGCTTCACAGGTGGATGCAAACCCACCCACGATTGTTCTTTTTACCAATGGGCCATCCCTGTTTGACCCGCCCTACATTCGTTACCTGCAAAAATACATCCGAGATCATCTTGGATTTGGGGACATTCCCATAAGGTTACTTCTTAGGGGCCGCCAGGGTGGTTCTTTCCTGAAAGATGGCGATTTGGAAGAAGAGGAAATCCCAATTACATTGCCGGATGATGCCCCCAGCGAAGCCCTGGAAGAAATGGAACAACCCGAGGAAGAAATTCCCCAGGTTGAAGAATCACCTAAAAAGCCCAAGAGAAAACGAAGACCACCCAAAAAGAGGCTCTGGAAAACCGACTGATTATTTCAACTTCAAACGGGCCACAGCCTGGGCTGCCGCCTTTCGCACATCGCCATCCTGATCCTGCAGCATTTGAGTTAGCTTTGGTAATGCTTCCTCTCGAACGCTTGGCCCCATTTCACCAAGCGCACGAATTGCCGCCCATCGAACAAAGCGATCTGAATCATCCAGTGCGGTAATGATCCTCGGGGTGACCTGAATGGAATCCGCCCCCAAAAGTTCCAAAGTATCCATGGCAATTCTGCGCACACGATAATTGGAATCCGCCAAGGACACAGCAAGTTCTTTGGGTATGGCTGTTAGCTCGATGGAAAACTTTTCATTTTGCTCCAGACCATGCGCCACCGCCTGGGATTTCCAAGCCTTGCGCCCCAAGGCCATGGCTTCCACCACCTCGTGGGCATGAAGTCTGGTTTCCATGTCGGAATCCCTTAGAAGGCCTGTGATTTTTGGCTTCATGGACTCAATTACCAAACCAAGCTTGGAGGCTGCCGTTCTTTCTTCTTTTATATCCAACGCCCGGGTATCAATCGCGTCCAGCGGAACCTTGCCATTTGGATCTGAAATCAATGCCACAAGGCAAAGACAGGAAATCATAACCTGGGCAACCGCCCTTTTTCTAATCTCGGGAGATTTGTCAGAAAGGGATTTATCAGTGATTGGAAGCACCGCGGCACACAAAATCGCCTGATTTTTCAGCCTGGAAACACTGGTACTATCCTTCGATTCCTTGGCTGGGCCTACTGCTTCCATCCAGTAGGAAAGCCCATCCATCGAGGCCCTGCGAATCCTTATTTCTGAATCATTTCCCAGGGAACTGAAAACTTTCAACCCTTCTTGGATTTCCGGGCAAAGAATTCCGTAGGCACGAATCCGTGCCACACGTACATCCACATCACCTTTCCAGAAACTCTGACTGATCACCTCTGCACAGGTGCTCGAGAAAGGCTTTTGCCCCGCCCCCTGGCGTTCTTCCTTACAGATGGACATTACCAGTTCTAAAATGGAATCATTCTCTTCCTGGGAATTGGTTTGGAATGCCTTGGTTAGCCCTTCGCGAAACTTAAGCAGCAATTTTGCTTTGGCATCGCGGTCGCCCGCCGCCACGGATCCATCTGGATTAAATTCACGCCAATCTCCCAGGGATGCTGCTTTCCAGCATTCAAGTGGGTTGGAAATTTCCGAAACCGCTTCCGATATCGCCTTATCCCTTTTTTGACTGGCAACACCGGATGCCTGCAAAGCCTTTCGCAACTTTTCTATAGGATCGTCATCCAAAGAACTGGCAAAAGAACCACTCGGAACGAACATCATTGCCATGACGGCCAAAAAAACCATTAACGAAAATTTGGAAAGGTTCATTGTTTTAACAGCCATCCTGGCAACTCCCAAAAGGTGTTATACCTTGCACTTAATGCAAAAATTTACACTACCAGGCTCTAATTGATAAAGATCAACTTGCCAAAGCATTTAACAAAAGGAAGGTTAGGCAAAACAGATAAAAAGCTGTCGATTCAATTCGCTTCTGCAAGATTCATTTTCTGATAAGATACTTTTGTAATCCTTTAGGCTTCACCAATCTGGGCGGTGGGATCATGCAAAAACATCTTTATCTTTTAAGTATCCTTGTTTTGGGTTGTGGAACCAAGGAATACGAAGAGCTCGCCCAAGATACCATTCACTATTTGCAAGAAATTGAAGATGCGGAAAAAAAACTTGGGTCACCCATAAAATATCCAGAAACTAAAGACACTGCGGGAAATGTAATCTCCAAGGATGTATTTCTAAGGCTTCCCACGGGCCTATATTCAGACCTATCCAAATCCAAACCAGAACAGGGCTCCGGTTATCGGGCCATTAAATTTCCCAAGAATAGGGGAGGCACAGAAATTCCAAGGTTGGTGATACTGGCTTTTGCTGAAGAGTCCGAGGGTGCAGACTTCAAAGATGGATTTCTTCAAGCGATGGATGCCAAAGACTCCAAGGAAAACAAACCTAAATTTAAATTCAAAGATGGCTTGGATGTTTTGCAATACGAAACAAAAGGCCATGAAAGAAATATCATCTTTCTTGTTCCTTCCGAAAAAATGGGGGTAGTATTTCAATTTGATAACACCCCTGGCCAGGAAGCAAAGCAAGACGATGTGGTGCAAGCTTCCATGCGGTTTTTTCGTTTGGGTGCTGGGGCATCCGAGGCATTATCAAAATATCAAATTAACATCTCTTCCAAATAAGGAATAAAATCACCTTGGAAAAACCCGAACACGATAAGCCCCAAATTTTTTGCCACTTTAGTGACATTCACATCTCTTCAGCCAGTTTCCCCTGGAAACCCAGAAATCTTTTCAGTAAAAGTTTTGCCGCCTGGATCAACTTGCGGATCCTGGGCCGGCGGAAGCATTTCGAGCACTCCGCATCCCTGCTTATTGCTTTGCAAAAAGACATTCTCCAACAAAATCCGGATGGTTTAGTTTTCAGTGGTGATGCATCCGCCATGGGCTTTGAGAATGAAATTGAGGATGCTGCCAAAGTGTTAAAAACAGGTGATTCCGCGCACATACCCGGTATTGCGGTTCCAGGGAACCATGATTTGCACAACCACTGGTCGAACCATGTCGGATATTTTGAAAAACATTTTGCAAACTGGCAAACGGGAATTCGTGTGGATGATCACTTTTATCCATTTGCAAAAAAAATAGGAAGCGTTTGGTTCATCGGAGTCAATTCAGCCACCCCAACAATTTTGCCATGGGATGCCCGGGGTGCTGTGGGAAAAGATCAGGTTGAACGATTAAAAAAGTTAATAGGAATGCTCGACCATGGTTCCAAAATTTTAGTGACACACTATCCACATAGTTTACCAAACGGCAAAAATGAGTCCTATTTTCGAAAGTTAACCGATCGGGAATCCCTTACTACCATCGCGAATGAATATGGGGTTTCCGTTTGGCTTCATGGTCATCGGCATAATCATTACTTTTTGAACCCGGATTCAAAAAATGATTTTGTTACAGTCTGCTCTGGAAGCGCTACCCAAACCGGAAAATGGTCTTATTCAAAAATAACCATTCTTAACCAAAGCCTGACCATCGAGCAGCGCAGTTATGATCCCAAAATGGGATCCTTTGTTCCAGCATGCCTTTACAAAGCCTGCATCAAATAGAAGTTTAGTTTTTTCAAATGTCAGCTTCCATGCGACAAATGGGTGGGCTACAATATTGTGATATTCAATATGGAAACCGGAAACCGCCATGAATTATCCAGTTGATGCCAACAGTGCCATGGGAACAGGATCCAACGAACTTCCAACCCCACCTCAGCCACAAGCTGAAACTACTAATGATTTGCTTAGGCAAATTCTTGAAATTCAAAAAGAAATCGTTGGCTTCCAACGGGCCCAGATTGCAGCTCATGACCACGGTGCGCGATGGCGAGCTTTTGTGGCCAGGTGGCCCAACGATTTTCCTGAGCTTCCCGAACTTTGCAAAAATGCGATGCCTCAGCTAGAAAAAGCCTACGGAAAAATGATTCTTGATCTGGTGGAACGAATTAATGAAGATTCCGAATATCTGGAAAACGATTTCGGCCTGCAGGAATTTCTGGACCGCTATGGCATGAGGCTGGCCCAGATTGGAACACTATTAAATTTGGTGGGCCCCCTGGCGGACATTGGAAATAACCCTGAATAAATTCACGTTTTAAGCAAGCATCCGCCCTGATTATTCAAGTAATTGTCTTGATGCTGTTATTTGCCGTTTAAAGCTTTTTTAAGCGCGGGTTTGTACCTTTTTGGGCTTTCATATCCCGGTGGAAATGAAAGACTTTCCCATATTGCCTGGGGAACAGCCTTCTCTTCCGCGGCTAGTACCGATGAAGCTATGGAGTGTTGCACGGAAAAATCCCACGAAGCTACCGAGGTACTTTTGGCTACCAGACTTTTTCCCAAAATATTTTTCCAATCGCTGGAGACTTGTCCACCGGGTTGCCTAAGTTCACCAACAAGTTCAGAAAGTGAGGAAACCAGACCCTTTGAAGCAAAGTTTACCTGCTGTTTTGAAGAGGAAACCTTTTCCGCAATACTTTGGTAATCCCTAAGGTTTTTAAGAATGGAATGCTCTTTTTTCCCAAGCAATTCCAAGGAAACATCCAACCATGCAAAAGGCCAATTATTAATTGGTAAAGCCCCTGCTTTACGACCCGAATAATAATCGGAAGATCTTCGCCAAGAAGGATTGGATATGTCCGCATGGCAGGCAAAACAATCATTCTGGGCAAATTCCGGCCAAACTTCAGCTTTTTCACCAGACCGCAATTCTGCCAACTTTGCAGAGGCCCAGGCAACAATCACCTGCCCATTGGCCCATAACTCGACCTTCCGCTCGGGTGTTTTGGAATATTTATTTTCATTCCAATGAGGGGGCATATTTTCAGCAAAAGTTGTGGCCTCAAAGATCAACCTGGGATGTCCAGCAGCCATAATATCATGGTTGGCGTCACGCAAAGGAACATTCTTTTCCGCATCAGGTGGTGATCCAATATGGCAACCAGCACAAACTTGTGCTTGCACGGCCGGATTAGAAAGAAAATTCATGCCATGCGATTCATAAGCTTTTTGTTTCTTATCAAAGGCCAGATTTTTCCAATCCGCAGTGGTATGTTCTGCAAGCCAGGCTTTTGTTGCCGTGCCATGACAGGATTCACAACCAACCCCAAAATCGAGGGCATAATCGGCCTTTAACTGAAGATTTGAAGCTTGTGGGGTAATGTGACAGGCAAGACAGCGAACATCCTGATGAGGCTCAGGACCTCCAAGGTTCTTTGAGATGTTTTTTGCCCTGTCTGAAAATAAAACTTGGAAAGCATTTAAATGAGGATCATTTGCAATCCATTTGGAGTATTCGTTTTGGCCCACTACTTGGCCATGAATCGGTTGACTACCACCATGGCAAGCCCTGCCGGAGCACGATGCGGAGCCTGCGATGGTAATCGATTCTGTTAGGGCTGCCTTAGTTACCAAAGATTCGGCAGTTTGTTGGAATGATTGTTGATAAAAGGCGCTACTTAATTGGTAATTCGCCCAAAAGACAAAGGCGACGGTCAAAATTAAAAGACCGCCCCTTATTTTGAAAGGTTCAGAATTATTGGCAATTCTTTGCGCGGACATGGTTCTTTCTTTTGACAACATCAGTTCATAAAGTTAGCTTAACAAGATGGAGATGTCTTTAAAGAAAAATTCCTTCAAATGGAAGCCTTTTCACCAATAGTAACGCCCAATCTGAGGCCTTTTCCGTGCTTCTTCGAAATACTAACTTTCAAAACCACTTGCCCTGGCTTGCTGCAACCATCATTGTTTTGATTCTGGCATTGGTTTGGTTTGTATTTGCATCCATCGGCCAGTCGGCATGGCCATCTGGCAGCAGCACCCCTGGCTTCACCTTTGGCGTGGTTGGGGGTTTAATCTGCCTGTTTGAATTTCTTATTTGGCCCAGAAAAAAGCTCCGATCATGGCGTTTGGGAAAGCTAACTCTGTGGATGCGAGCGCACATATGGCTGGGTGTGCTCGCTGTTCCTTTGCTGGTATTGCATACCGGCTTCAGATGGGGCGGCTGCCTAAGCACCACCCTTATGGTCTTGTTTCTAGTGGTGGTGGCCAGTGGAATTTGGGGACTCGCATTGCAGCAATTTCTGCCCTCGTTACTTCTGCGAGATGTCCCCTCCGAAACCATATATTCGCAAATTGGTGTGGTTTCTGGCTTATTGGTTCAGGAAGCAGATACCCTGGTTAAGAAGGCTTGCGGCTTTGCAGATGCGGAAAACAGCATCCCTGAAGATCGTGTGGACGACCATGGACTTGTGGTGGGTGCTTTAAGAACTTCCGGTGCCATCCAGGCCAGGGTCAGTATTTCCCCAAGTTTGCAGGAAACTTTATTAAACTCCAAGCCTCTCTGGGATTTTCACAATGATCATCTGCGCAAGTTCCTTGCCGCAGGCAACCACGAACCTTCCGAACTTGCCGACAAGAATCGTTCCAGGGCCATGTTCAATTCCCTTCGCCTGAAATTGGAACCAAAGGCTCATGATCTGGTGACTGTGCTTGAAGACTTGTGCAACCAAAGGCGCCAGTTAATTATGCAATCTAAAATCCATTTCTGGCTTCACAACTGGCTCTGGGTTCACCTGCCTCTTTCGGTGGCATTGATTGTCTTGATGTTTGTGCATATTTTCGTGGCGCTAAAGTACTGGTAACAAAGAGGAAATCATGGCGTACCAGGAAAGTGGAAAACACAGGGCATCCAGAATTCAACTGGACTACTACAAAAATTCCAGTTCCATCGACCGAATCAAACACCGGCTTGCCTGGATCTTCTTCCTCGTTCCAATCGCATGGATGGGATGGACATTCGCCAGCGGAGACCGCCAAACCCAGACATTTTCCCGTGGTCAGGTAACCGGCTTTCACTCTGCCTGGAATAACAATTGTTCAACCTGCCATTCGGATTTTGAACCGATCAACAACAAAACCATTGTTTCCGGTTGGTTTGGGCACGAAGCCGGCAAGAAACTTGTTTCTGATTCCCGCTGCGAAAGTTGCCATACCGCCCCGGCACATCACGCCAACCAAAAACTGGAATCGACACCTTCGTGTGGGGGATGCCACCAGGAACACAGGGGGCTTGATGCAAGTCTGGTGCGTTTGCCGGATTCTGACTGCACAAGCTGCCATGCAAACCTTCAGGCACACACCAAGGATGCCAAGTTAATCTATGCCGCCAACATAGCATCCTTTGCCACCCCGGAAGGCGGCCACCCGGATGCGCGGGTTTTCAAGCAAAAAGCGCAAGACCCGGGAAGCATCAAGTTCAACCACAAACTCCATCTTTCCAAAGGACTTACCATCGCAAATGGAGGAAAGCCGTGGACTTTTGCGGATATTCCTGAAAAGGATAGGGAAAGGTTTGGCTTCCAAAAAGACATGCCACTCTCTAGCGCGGTACAATTGGATTGCAAATCTTGCCATGTATTTGATCCCGCCGACAATAATCCTTCGCAATCCGCGTTTGCCAACATTCCAAAGGGTTTGATTCAACCGAGGTCCAAGGGTAAAAATTCCCAGCCAATCGTTTTTGAAATTCACTGCAAATCATGCCATCCGCTAGGTTTTGATGATAAAAACCCTAGTTGGGAAGTACCCCATCGGCATCAGCCCGATGAACTGAAAACTTACCTTGAAGGCGTTTACACAAGACAGCTTGTTACCAACACCAAGGAATTTGAAACGCCGATTCAGGTAAGGCCAGTGCCCCTTCCGGGGAAAAACCCCTTGGCGCAGGTGAATGAATCCTTGCGGAAGCAAGTGGAAGAGAAAGTCTCTTTAGCCATGAAAAACCTTTTTCTAGGCAAGAAAACTTGTGGCGAGTGCCATTATTCAAAAGATGATTCGGCGGCTGGTTCCGTAGGCTTCAGCAAAATCCCTGAAAAAATTCGTGTTGGTTATGACCCTGCCAATCCACTGACAACTTGGTTACAGGAAGGTAAGGCACCCAAGGGGGCCATATGGCCTTCCATTCCGTCTGTATGGATGCCTAGCGCCAAATTCGACCATGCAGCGCATCGTTTTACCGAATGTGCTTCCTGCCACTCCCAGGCAAACACATCTTCAAGCAAGAATGACATACTTTTGCCAAATATCGAAAATTGCCGGTCATGCCACGCGCCTGTAACTTTCGGTATAGCCGCAGGCAAGATGGCAAAAGGTGCCCGCCATGAATGTGTGGAATGTCATGGCTACCACCATGGAGAAAGACCCTACTCGGATATTGGTTCCAATGCATGGAACCCCGCCAGGACCAGGTCTTTGGAGAATATGCACCAGACGCTTCCCTGATATTTTGGGGTGGCATCCGGGAGAAAAAATATGATTGTTCAGGGCTTGCAGGAAATTCAAAAGCGCTGCGGGTATATCAGCCCGGAGGAAATGCGTACGCTAGCCGAAAAGCTCGAGGTACCGCTGCACAGGGTGCACGAAGTGGCCACTTTTTACCCACTGTATCGGCTCAGCCCTCCCAAAGGCGCAAGCATTCGAATCTGCCGGGATATGGCCTGCCACACGCATGGTGCGGAGAACCTTATCGCCTCGGTGCAAGCACTTGCGGATGAACTTGGAAAGGATCAACTTGATGTATGCGGGGTATCCTGCCTGGGACAGTGCGATCGTACAGTTGCGGCCATAGTAAATGATCATCATGTAATTTGTGGCCAGAACACCAAAAGTATTGTGGATATTGCCC
>JBEGQX010000232.1:0-4072 GCA_041180805.1 Planctomycetota bacterium | reverse complement strand
CAGGAATGGCAATTCGGAAGTTAGGTCCAAAATTTGTCATTTTGAAAAAAGGGGAACACGGTGCTATGCTTTTTAGCCAGGATGGGGTTTTTGTGGTCCCAGCTTTTCCAACCGAATTGGTTAAAGATCCAACGGGTGCTGGAGATAGTTTTGCTGGGGGAATCATGGGGGCTTTGGCAACCGATCCAGACAAAACAACCGGACGGCTAAGGCGTGCGATGGCATATGGTACCGTTGTGGCAAGTTTCACAGTGGAAGATTTTGGCCTGAACAGGCTTAAGAATATGTCCCGTAAAGAAATAGATGAAAGGTTTTCCCTCTATAGGAAGATGCTTTCTTTTTAAGGCGCATTTCCGATGGCGGGAAAAACCAAAGTATTTATTGCATGTGATATTCCTGAGGTAGTTCGCAAGAAATGTGCTCAGATTCAAACGCAATTGGCGGAAGAATTACCTAAAGTTAAATGGGTTAATCCCACCCAGATGCATATCACATTGCTGTTTTTGGGTGATGTTAACGACAAGCAACTTTATGAAGCCTGTTCCATGGCCAAAAAAGCCTTGTCTGTGTTTCCTGCATTTACTTTTTGTCTTAAAGGTTTTGGCTGTTTTCCAACCCCGCGCAGGCCAAGGGTTTTGTGGTTGGGGGTTGATGAAAAAAGCCGCGATAATTTCCTAAAAATTCATGAGCAATTGGGCTCGGCCATTTCATTGGATGGCTGGTTTAGGGAGGAAAGAAAAAGCTTTTCGCCCCATTTGACCCTGGCAAGAATAAATCAGGAGATGGATTTGTCGGTTTTCATTTCCAGATGGAAAATAGAACCTTGGGTTTCTCAGGAAATACAAATCAAGGAAATTCAAATATATTCAAGCACCCTTGGGCCAGATGGCCCAGAATATGGAAAACTTTCCAAAATTGCCCTTAAATGAGTTTTAGCCAGGAAGTAGATTTTTGTTTGCAAAAACAGTATTCCATGGGTGAATTTCCCAATCGATAAAAATGCCTTCCCTGTGGAAAGGATCATTCTTAATCAATTCTTCTGCACCGGTAAGGTCTGGTGCCTCGTAAATAATTAATGCGCCATAGTTGTCGAGAAAAGGGCCTGCGGCAACAAGTTTTTCGTTAGCCAATAAATCAGTCAGGTAAGCCCTGTGAGATGGCCTTACGTTTTGTATTTTTTCGGTATCTTGAATGTAACGAATTTTGGCTGCAAATTTCATGAATTTACGGATACCTCAGCTTTGGCGGATAATTTTTGCGTTACCAGCGCATGGATCCCAAAAATACCCAAAGAATAAAATAAATCACCTACAAGGGTATACCCAAAGAATGGCAATGCATCCATATAGCAGGACATTAAACCTTTAAAGTCACGAGTAAAAGTCACTGTATCAGCCCCAACCCAAACGGCAAAATTCGTTACAAGGAAGAATTGCAAACTTCCCAAGGCACTAAACAAAATGATTCCAGGTATTTTGTTAGTTGTAACAAGATATTTTCCCAAGAGAACGTAGAACAGAAAACTTCCATAAACAACGAAAGTTATTGGGGAAAAGGAGTCAAATCCTTTTTGTTTCAGAGGGCCAATTAGAACAATGTCTGTTGCAAAAAGAAGGATAAGGGGTAAAAACCATCCCAAGGGGCCAGTGACTTTCGCACCGGAAAATAGGGAGATACCACCCATGGGGTTAAAATTATATCCTTGGATTAGCCTTAATAGCGCCGCAATACAAGAAATAACGATCGCTATTGGGTCAAAATTATTCTTTGGTTTGGAAGTCTTCATGACAAATCTCGTTCTGCCTTAATATCTTTCATATCCTTAGACTTAAAATCATACCAAATTCAAAAGGAATTTCATCCCGTTTATTGGCTTACCGTGGAAGTATAAGAATCTATTGTACTTTTGGTGCCCGAACCTGAAATTCCAATTTCCATCTCTGCTTGCAGTTTTTGGCAATACACCAGAGTTCAAGAATTCCGATGTCTGAAATTTTACTTTGAAGAAAAACTGGAGTGATGCCAGAACTTTTGCCAGATGCCTCCAAACTGACTTCCAATGGATTGCATTCCTGAACTTCTTCCCCCCATTCCTCAAGAATGGAGCCTATGGGGTCTTCTTTTCTACTGGTTGACGAAAAAAATCGGAACCGTGCGGTTTGACCAACCACCAATCCGAATTCTTGATTGGGGATTTCAAGCTCGGAACCTTCCTCCATGCCAAAAGGTACAACGCACAAGGCCTTTAATGGTCTGGGAAATCCTGGAATTGCAGGGCCGGATGTTTCGATCCCAATGTAATAGGTTCTTGGCGCCCCACCTTTGATTCGGATGCCTTTTCCCTGCTTAACTAATCCAAAGCTTGAAGCCCCAACAGCAACAGCAAGGTCCAAGTCTTGGTGTTCAAGGGTTTTAATTGGGTGGGAAAACCATTTTTCCAAACATAAAAGAATTCTGTTTCTTAAAAGGCCAGATTTAAAAACGCCCCCGTTGAAAAGGACTCCGGTGATTCCTGAAAATACTTTTTTATTCTTTTTGCTGTTTATGGATTCCTTGTGCTGATTTAAAAAATGAGCAAGGTGGCGGGTTATTGCAGGGTCCGAGGCAAAAGGAAGGCCAATTTCCTGAAAACCATATCCTGAGGCCTGGGCTGGCTGCTCTTCGGCAGATACCAGCGGGAAAAAGCCATCCATCAAAATTGTTTCCAGTGTTTTTCTTTCCATCAGGGTTTTGATGGTTCCCGAGATAACCTTGGATCCTTTTCCTAAAATTGTGATTGGCCATGAATCTAATTTTGGGTCGGATAGCATGGCTTCTTTGCCTGCTCTGCAGGCGTGTGATAAAGCCACCATTTGGGTGATGTCAAGTTTGGTTCCTTTAGCGGCAAGTTGGGCGGAAACGCCGTAAGCCAGAGCCAAATCCATATTGTCGCCACCCAGCAGAATATGCTGTCCAACAGCGAGCCTGTTTAAAGTTAGATTACCCTGATCGGATTCAACGGAAATAAGCGTAAAGTCAGATGTTCCCCCGCCAATATCCACTACAAGTATTACATCCCCCTCTTCCACAAGATCTCGCCAGTTTGTCTTCTGTGATTCCAGCCAGGCGTAAAATGCAGCCTGAGGTTCTTCAAGAAGAGTGACTTTTTTGAAGCCAACTTCCTTGGCGGCTTCCAGTGTAAGTTCCCTTGCGAGTGCATCGAAAGAAGCGGGAACTGTAAGAACAATGGATTGATTTTCCAAGCGGGAATCTTCGTCTTTTTTTGCGAACTGCAGATTCCAAGCCTCCTGCAAATGCTTCAGATATAAGGAACTAGCTTCCAGGGCCGAGATTTTTTGGACATCCTCTCCAGCTTTGAATGGAAGGTTTTTATCGCGCCTTTCACAATTTTGATTTGAAAGCCAGGATTTTGCCGAGGTTACCAAGTGTGTCGGAACCAATGCACCCTGCTTTTTTGCAAATTCCCCCACACAAAAAGTTTTTTCCTGACCCCAGGGAAGTTTCAAGCTGCCTGCGGGTAATTCACCCTTGGCGGGAAGATATACAAATGACGGTAAAAGTTTTTTTGTTTCGTATATGCCCGGGTCTGTAATTTGTGGGATTTCCAAAATATTGACGCCCGCCACATCTTGTTCGGGTTTTTTGAACTCCGTATACGCAAGGGCTGAATTCGTTGTGCCTAAATCAATTCCAATACTGAATTTTGAAGTTGTTACCATTAGGCTGCTCCAACTATTTGCCAGGAATTTCAATTTCTGCCTGGGCTAGGACTGGTTGTTTCATGAATGAATCTGGAACTTCAGGGAAGTTGGATTGTTCCACAGTCCAGCCATGATGCCTAACTATGCCTTGATAGGGTGGATGCCCTTCTATGTTTCCGATAAGCATGATCTTGCTGGAATCAAAGCCTGTTTGTACTGAATAATTATCTCCTTCTTGTTCCCCAAGGATTGGTTTTACGCTTAATTTTTCCAAAAGATATTTTCTGCAATTGCCATGAACTTCCCTTACGCCTGCACCGATCTGTTCGTCAGAAGCGCCGCTAATATCCTCCATCAGAAAATCAATAAGC
>JBEGQX010000231.1:0-6304 GCA_041180805.1 Planctomycetota bacterium | reverse complement strand
AGAACAATCGCTGGTTTCTATTTCTATTGGCCATGATGTTTGGGGCCGCTCATGCCCTTACACCCGGCCATGGAAAGACCCTGGCCGCAGCCTATCTGGTGGCGGAAAAGGGAACTATTGGACATGCTCTTCTGCTGGGTCTTTCCACTACGGTTTCCCACACGGCGGCAGTTTTTCTTTTGGCCATCTTGCTTCCTTGGCTGTTCCCAGACACAGGTTCCAAGCAGGTCGAATCGGTTCTTGGATTCGCCGGAGGGTTGATCATAGCTGGGTTGGGCTTTTGGTTGTTTCTAAAGCGTGTGCTAAACCAGGCGGACCATCACCATGGCCCGATGTCGGGCCACAGCCATCTTCCCGATGGGAGCGTGGTGTTTCACGAACCTGCACCCGGAATCCGTGGAATTCTGCTCCTAGGTCTGGCAGGAGGAATGATTCCCTGTTGGGATGCTGTTGCGATGCTTCTTTTTGCGATCAGTGCCGGGATGCTAACCTGGGCGGTTCCGCTGCTGGTTGCGTTCAGCATCGGCCTGGCGTCCGTGCTGGTCATCGTGGGAGTGCTGGTTGTGAAGGCCAGGGATGCCATCGGAAAATCGGGCTTAAAGGCAGATTGGATGGATCGCGCAAGCAGGGTGCTTCCCATCTTCAGCGCGGCGGTGGTAACCCTGATTGGTTTTTGGCTTTGTTCCGAAAGCCTGAAGTAGGATTATTTTTTTCCTATGCAGTACAAGCCATCGTGGGCACGCAGGATCAACTTGCCACCAGCCACTGCAGGCGAGGCCAGAATGGGTGAGCCAAGATCGTTTTTCGCAACTACCTCGAACTTGTCTGCGGCTTTTACCACATAAACCTTTCCTGTTTCACTGGGAACATAAAGAAGGCCACCCGCTTCAATGGGTGATGCCGAGAATTGGTCCGGCAATCTTTCAGTCCAGATGAGTTTTCCAGTTTCCGCATCGAGGCAGGTGGAAACACCAAGGTCGTTGAAGGTGTAAAGGCGTTGGTTCAAAAGCAGGGGCGAAGGAACATGGGGCCCGTTTCGCACCGATTTCCAAACCGTGTTAGTTTCTGTGATGTTGCCACCAGAGCCAAGTCGAAAAGCAATGGTCGGCCCGTTTCTGCCTGAAGCAGTGTAAGCCAGTTCTTTTCCCACCACGATGGTTGGAACCACTTCCACAGTGGGCCCTTCCAGTTTCCAAAGCTCGTTACCTGTTGCCGGATCGTAGCCTTTTACCGTTTTACTGCCGGCAAAAATCACTTCGTCACGATCCCCAACACGAATCACCACCGGGGTGCACCAGGTCATGGCGCGGTCCCGCTTTTGCTTCCAGATTTCTTTGCCGGTCTTCTTGTCCAATGCGATGCAGATGGAATCAGACTGATTTTGATCGTGGAAAAACAGAACCAGATCATTATGAATGACAGGGCTTGAACCCGTGCCATGGGTGGTTTTTATGTTCAGGTTGTTGTAGTTCCAGAGGATCTTACCTTGAAAATCCAGACAAAAAAGGCCAGCACTGCCAAGAAAAACCACCACCCTTTCACCGTCCGTTACAGGGGTTGCAGAGGCAAAGCCATTCTTGTCGCGCACCCCTGTTTCCGGTTTGCTTTCCGGCGCGGGAGTGGTCCAGATTTTTGATCCATCCTTCAGCGAGAAGCAATGGACTGCGCGGTTCTCGCCTTTTTCCGTGGCACTGGTCAGGAAGATTTTGTCACCCCATACGATGGGGGAGGAATTGCCAGTATCCGGAATCTTGGTCTTCCAAAGAATGTTTTCACCCTGGTTGCCAAATTGAACAGGCAGCGAGGAAAGTCCAGTCAAACCCTGGCCGGATGGTCCGCGGAACCTTGGCCAATGATTGTTGCCGTTGGGGATTCCCAGGGAAGGTGCCAGGTTCGATCCACGGGATGAAGCCTTGTTGCTTGTGGTGCCGGCTATCTCGGCTTTTTCCCCTTTGTCAAAAGGTGCTACCGCCTTGTAACGCTGGTAACCTTCACGCATTAGCGCCAGGAAATCTTCACGGATTTTAAGCCTGCGTTCGTAGGCCGCTTTCAGGTCGGGATTTGCCAGTACCTTTTCCTTGCCGCCGTTTTTTTCAAGAAACGAATCGGCATTGTCCGCCGTGAAGGCCCGCTGCCATTCCGCATTTAAATCGGTGATTAACATCTTCTTTAACACTAGTTCCCTGTAGTTGGGGCTTTTGGTGTCTTCGCCAAGAACTTTCAATTGCGGGTCGAGAGGAAACTTTTTGTCGATTTCTTCTGCATAGCCAAGAATGGCTAAAAATAAGGCGGTAGTAAGGCTTAATTTGCGCATGGTGGGAACTCGTTGCATGGGTTGGACTAATAGTATCATTCAAGCATCAGGCGCTTTCAAAAGCAATGCAATCCTTACCTCAAGGAGTAAAGAAGTCTTGGTTTGATGAACTTTTGGATAAAAGGCGCTTGGAAAATTATTTTTTGCCAGGGAGGTATTCACTGGCAAAGACCTTGATGGCCTTGGCAAGTTCATCGGCGAATTTCTGGCGGTTTGGTCTGGAGCGAAATTCGAAGCCAAGCTCCAACTGGATGGCATCCACGGTACCGGTATTACTGCTGCCGTAGGTTCGGACTGTGTATCCACCAGAGTATGCGGGATCTTCCGGTTCGTCAGAATCGCCTGGAGGAAAAACCTTGTGCCCGTTCTTTTGCAAAATCCCAAGAATGCTTTTCTCACCCGTAAGGGCTGGTTTTCCAAACCGATCCAGAAGATGTATCACGGTGGTCTTTTTGGCGGTGCCGCGGAAGATGGTTTTTTCATCTTTCCCCTGACCGTGAATATCCAGAAGAAGTCCGCGTCCGAAATCCTTTTTCACCTGCTGTACTGCTTTTTGAATGTGATCGTGGTAGGCGTTGTAAACAGGCTGGGCATTTTCCACTTCAAAAGCGTCCTTCGCTGGCCGATTTACATCAATGTTTTTTCGCAGGAATTTCGAGGCAATCAAGTAAGGTTTTGCGCCCATTTCCTTTTCCACGGAAGCCGCCAGGGTTTCAGCAAACTCCAGGGTGCCTGTGTCCGTTGCGGTAACAAACTGTTGAATTCCTTCGCCACCATTTCGATCGGGGACGCCTGGAATTTGCATCCTGCCGCCATGGGGAGCGGATAGAATGATTGGCAAATCTCCGCGCATGATTTGAATAAAATCATCCGGTTTGACAGGAGCCGTATTCTGGGTTTGCGGCCGACCAGGAAGCAGTCCGCAGGCAATCGATACCAAAATAACAAAGCAGGTGAAGAAGCGTGGAAATGTCATCGCTTTTAGGCCCTGTGTACCGATGGATTCGGAATTACTTGGAGGATCGGGCGAGCTTGCGTTCGTTGATTTCAGATTGCAATTGGGTGATCAGGGTTTCGATGGGCATGGTGCCCAAGTCGCCATCTGTGCGGTGGCGAACCGCAACGGTGGAAGAAGAGACTTCCTTGTCGCCCACCACCAGCATGTAGGGAATTTTCTCGAGGCTTGCCTCGCGGATTTTGGCGCCAACCTTGTCGGAGCGATAATCGCCCGAGACGCGGATACCGGCATTGCGAAGCTGGTTTTCCACTTGTTTGCCGTAGTCGTTGAATTTGTCGCTGACGGGCAAAACCCGAACTTGTTCGGGAGCCAGCCAGAGTGGGAATGCGCCGTAGAAATGCTCGATCAAAATACCCATGAATCGTTCCATCGAGCCGAACGGAGCGCGGTGGATCATGATGGGTCTGTGCATCTTGTTGTCTGCGCCCACATATTCCAGTTCGAATCGCTTGGGCAGGTTGTAATCCAATTGGACGGTGCCCAACTGCCATTCCCTGCCGATGCAATCCTTCACCACAAAGTCGATCTTCGGGCCATAGAAGGCAGCTTCGCCTTCCTCGGCGCTGTAAGTCATGCCCAGGGATTTAACGATGCCAACCAGGGCGTTTTGCGCGTTGTTCCAGTCCTCGTCGGCTCCAACATACTTGGTGCTATTGGGGTCGCGAAGGCCAATACGAATGCGGAAGTCGGTAAGGCCCAGGCTTTGCAGCACAAACAGAACCAGTTCAATATTCGCACGCATTTCATGTTCCACCTGATCGGCGGTAACAAAAAGGTGCGCATCGTCCTGAGTGAAGCCACGAACGCGAGTCATGCCGGAAAGTTCACCGGTTTGCTCGTAGCGGTACACGGTGCCAAATTCCGCAAGCCTTACGGGAAGGTCGCGATAGCTTCGTGGTTCCGCCTTGTAAATCTGGATATGGTGGGGGCAGTTCATCGGCTTTAGCAGGTAGCCTTCCTGATCCACCAACCAGGCAAGCAAAGCCGCGGCGCGGTCAGGCATGGTTTTGGCTGCATGGTAAGCCGGAATGGAAACTTCCATGGTTTTCAGAATGCCAAGAATGAAGTGATGAACACACTCCAACTTTGCTTCGCCGATTGCGGCATCCCGGTAACCCGGAATCTGCAACTGGGCCTGATCCAAAAACAGGCTAATATCGCGTTCCTTGGTTTCATCCAATTCGCCGGATGCCAAACGGAACTGGCAAAGGTCCAGCGCGGAAGCCGCCGGATGATAGTATAACGGCGGGAACTGGGCATCGCGGTAATACGGAAAATGCCCGGATGTGCGGTACAGTTCAAGCCTGCCCACATGCGGGGTGTAAACGGGTGAGTACCCGCGCTTTACAAGTTCATCCTTGATGAAGGTTTCCAGCAGACCGCGAACCAAGGCACCCTTTGGCATCCACAGGATCAAACCCGGGCCAACCTGGTTGCTGATGGTAAATAGGCGAAGCTGCTTTCCAAGAAGGCGATGGTCGCGTTTCTTTGCTTCCTCCACCTGCTTGATGTAACTATCGAGATCCTTCTGGTTG
The DNA here is from genome assembly GCA_041180805.1 of Planctomycetota bacterium. Classification (GTDB taxonomy): domain Bacteria; phylum Planctomycetota; class Planctomycetia; order Gemmatales; family Gemmataceae; genus JBEGQX01. Next base: position 1,437 of record JBEGQX010000231.1, on the reverse strand, counting down.
AAGAAGGCGGTAGCGTAAAGCCGCTGCAACTGCTTGCGGGATGAATCGTTTTTCCAATAGGCGCCCGCAATGCTAAGAAGTTTGAATGCACCAAGCTTACCCGCATGGGGAATGTGTGGCCCCCTGCAAAGGTCCAGAAATTCACCCTGGCGATAAAAGCTAAGGCTGGGGTACTTTTTCAAATCTTCATCGATATGCTCGACTTTGTATTCCTGGCCGAGGTCGCCAACAAGTTTGCGTGCCTCATCAACCGGGCATTCAAAACGCTCGAAGGGTTCTGCCTTCTCAACGATTTTCTTCATTTCCTCTTCGATGCGTGGGAAATCTTCCTCGCGAATCGGGGTGGGTGAGAGAATGTCGTAGTAGAAGCCGTTTTCAATGGGTGGGCCAAAGGCAAGTTGGGTGCCGGGGAAAAGGCGCATGACAGCCCTGGCCATAATATGGGCACTGGAGTGTCGCAGCACCTCAAGGGAGTCGGTGTCTTTTTCGGTAAGAATTTGAAAAGTCGACTCTGGTTTGCCGGGTAATTCCCGATCCAGATCAACAATTTCGCCATCGACCTTGGCAGCGATAGCGGCTTGTGCCAGGCGTTTGCCAATAGACTCTGCAACCTCCCTTGGCTTGGTACCAAGGGGCACTTGCCTGGTGGAACCATCTGGGAGCTTCAGAGTAATCATGGGAACCTAAGTCAGCGTTTACGCGCCGGATTATTCGCCCACATAGGGCAGAAGAGCCATGAAACGGGCACGTTTCACAGCATCTTGTACCGCACGCTGGAAAGTGGCGCAATTACCAGTCCGTTTGCGGCTAAGAAGCTTGCCTTGGCCGGTGCACATTTTCTTAAGGGTAACGACATCCTTGTAATCGACGAATGCTGGACGAGGGCAACCTTCCTTGGTGCAAAAACGACAACGATTTTTCCTGCCCTTGCCTAATTTCTTGCGAACCATGATGTCTTCTCAAACCTTTTTGGCCTAATTATTAAAATTCTTCAAGAAAGTTAGGTTATGACCTAAGTTGCGGAAAGTCAACGCTGGCAGGTGATTTCTGTTGATTGCCCAAGTTTGTTTCAAGTATAAAGTAATAATCATGTGTTTTTCATGAATTATTCTTAAAATTGGCTGTTATCTCATTTCCAACGGCCAATAAACTTGGGTGCCTTTATGCTACGCAAAGCCTTTACTCTCATAGAGCTTCTAGTCGTTATTGCCATCATAGCCATACTGATTGGCTTGTTGCTACCAGCGGTGCAGAAAGTGCGCGAAGCCGCTGCCCGCATGAAATGCCAAAACAACCTCAAACAGCTTGGGCTGGGCGTGCACTCCTACCACGATGTGTACAGCCAATTTATTCCTGCAGGAAGTACCCAAACCCAGTTAGGCTGGCATGTGGGCATACTTCCTTACATCGAGCAGGATACCCTTTTCAAAAAGTTTA
>JBEGQX010000230.1:0-13417 GCA_041180805.1 Planctomycetota bacterium | reverse complement strand
TTCTTGGCATCGGCCTTTGGCGTTTCCGCCTTTTTGCTTTCCTTGGAAGAATCAGAGCTGGATTCACAATTCGTGCAATCAGCCTGGCTCTTTTTGGAAAACAATTTTCCTCGAAGGCCTCGTTCTGCCGCCGAAGAGAAATTTTCGGTTACCAATAGTCCGAGCGGTACTGCTGCCAATAGTGCAGCGGAAAGTAACTTTCGCATGAACAATCCTCATGTAAGTAAAAAAACTCAGGTGGGACCTTCCCGACGAATTATCGAGGCTAAAGAACGAAATGGAGTGAATCCAGTAAAAATTGCCAAAATAGGGGAATTTTGCGGATTGTGAGGCCGGATAACCCAAACTACTGATTCTGGGCTTTTGAAAGCTCCAAATCCCACTGGTTTGCTTTCTCGGCAACCTCGAACATTTTTGGGAACAGGTACAGAATGGGAATGTTTCCAGAACTGCCAGCGTGAACCGAAACCCGGTACTTCCCGGCTGGTGCCCCATCAACCCGTTTGCCATTCTGGTTGGTTGTTACCTTGTAGGTTCCATCGCTCTGGATGGAACCATTTACAATCAGATCGGGGGTATCTTTTTCTGGGTTCAGGGAAACTTGTCCACTTTCAAGGACCTTTCCCTGAATGGAAACTTTTCCGGTAACGGGGTACAGGGCTGGAAGTTCTTTGGGGGCTTGGGTGCAACCAACAAGTCCTATCAAACCAACCATTAGGATGCTGCGCATGGTTCAATTCCTTGTGAAAGTTTAGAAATCTGAACCAATTACAGCGCCATCCCTGGGGTCATTGATGGCAGCCCAGGAAGCACTGCTGATGGATGGGGTAACAAACCGAACACCTCCATCCCCCAAACCAACCATCATTCCGCCACTATGGTTGGATTGTAATCGTGTCAGGTCGCAGGAATTCAGGTAGTGCGGGGTAACCTGAAACATCTTGGCTGCCGCGTAACCAGTTACAGTGCCTTTGTAATTACCCAGGTTAAAACCGGATCTCCAACCGCTGTTCGCATCGGCCCAAAGACTGCCATAGGTTGTGGGGTCATTCAGGTTACCGGAATTTCCGCAGGTACCATAAACTTCTCCGAAAAAGATGGTGTTGGAAGTGCCATCAGGAATGCTGCGGGGGAGTTGGTTTTCACCAACCGTGGAATTTCTGGAAGGGTCGCCAAACACAAAATAGTTGCCCGCATAGTTGGAAATGGCCCAGGCGTTACCACCACCATTGGAGGTAAGACATTTGCCATTGGCATTTGAAGAATCGCTGGAACATAGGAAGGATGGAATAACCTTGTCGTAATTTCCGCCGCCGTAGCTGGCTGGGTTCAGACGATCGTAAATTGCTTTCTGCTCCACATAAGGAAGCAGGAAATGAAACATGGTGTAGTTGTGAGACCCAAAGGCGCTGCTGGCTTGGGTGTAGCAGGCTGGATTTGCGGGATCAGCACAAGGCGCACACAAAGGCGGTAACAGGCCTCTGGTATCGTTCAAGTTGTGGGTGGCAAGCACAAGTTGCTTGATGTTGTTCTGGCATTTGGCGCGAGCGGCGGCTTCCCTTACCTTTTGAACCGCCGGCAAAAGCAGTCCTATAAGAATGGCGATGATGGCAATAACCACAAGAAGCTCGATCAGCGTGAATGCTTTTCGAAAGGAAATGACGGACATGAAACCCTCCCTTGGCAAAAGAAATGAAATGAGTGCAGGAGAGGACAATTTCAGTAAACACCCCAAACCTTTCCCAGTCAATAGAAAAGGAGGATGGAGTAAGAAAGGGCAATGGGTGAATAATCGGATAAGATTGTCCCCTTACCCTTGGAGGTGGTACCTCTGTTTCCTAATCTAGACTTGTCGGATTCAAGACGAAAACGCACTGGAGAAACGCGATGATCAAGCCAAGACTGATGACCCCCGGACCAACCGCTGTTCCCGAGGAAACCCTTCTGGAGCTGGCCAAACCAGTCACTTTTCATCGCTCAAGTCAGTTTCGCGCCGTTTTAGCCGAAGTACTGGAAGATTTGAAGTATGTTTTCTGCACCAAAAATCATGTGCTTCCCCTGACCTGCTCCGGCACCGGCGCCATGGAAGCTGCCGTTAGCAACACCACCCCACCGGGATCCAAGGCCATCTGCCTTATTTCCGGTCGCTGGGGTGAACGCTGGAGAAACATTTCCAAGGCTTTTGGAATCACACCCATCGAGGTTACCTGCCCCTACGGCAAGTCGATCAGCCCCGCCCAATTGGAAAAGGCCCTGGCCGAACATCCGGATGCCAAGATTGTCTGTGCCACCCTGAGCGAAACTGCGACGGGTGCCCGCAACGATATCAAAGCGTTTGGCGCCATCCTGAAGGATAAGCCCCAGATCCTGATCGTGGATGCGATCAGCGGCCTGGGCGTCATGGAATGCAGAACTGATGACTGGGGAGTGGATATCTGTGTTACCGGATCGCAGAAGGCGCTTATGCTTCCCGCGGGCCTGGCCTTCCTCTCGGTTTCCGACAAGGCTTGGAAGTTGATTGATGGCAACACCCAGCAGAAGTCATTCTATTTTGACCTCAAGAAGTATCGTGAAAACCTGAAGAATAACGACACTCCTTTCACCCCTGCGAATACCCTGATCAAGGCCCTGAAGCACAGCCTTAAAATGCTGCGTGCCGAGGGAATTGAAAACACCTGGGCCCGCCATGCCCGCATGGGGGCGGCTTGCAGGGCTGGTGCGCAGGCCATGAATCTGAAATTGATGGCCGAGGAACCCGTGGATGGCCTTACAGTCATCCATGTGCCTGAAGGCGTGGATGGCGTGGAGATTCTTGGCAAGCTCGAAAAGAAGTATGGCGTGCGTGTGGCTGGCGGGCAGGATGTGCTCAAGGGCAAGATCCTTCGCATCGCGCACATGGGCTACATGGATATGTTCGATGTGCTGACCGCACTTAGCGCACTGGAGATGGCGCTGGTGGAGATGGGTCACAAGCTGGAACCTGGTGCTGGTGTAGCGGCTGCCCAGAAAGTCCTGACAGCCGGCGTTAAAAAGTAACCGGAAATTATTCTCCCGTAGAGGGTTTTGTCATGCCAAGAGTTTTGATCAGCGACAAGATGGAAGGTCCCGGGTTGGAGATTCTTCGCGCAGCGGGAATCGAACTTGATGAAAGGCCCGGCCTAAAGGGCGAGGATTTGAAAGCCGCCCTTCGCCAGGCGGATGGAGTGGTGGTTCGCTCGGGTACTCGCATCACGGCGGACCTGATTGAAGAACCGGGCAAGCTTCGGGCGGTGGTTCGAGGTGGTGTTGGGGTGGATAACATCGATGTTGCCGCTGCCACCCGCAAGGGCATTGTGGTGATGAATACGCCGGATGCCAACACCCTTAGCACAGCCGAGCACACCATCAGCCTCCTGATGTCGATGGCGCGCCACATTCCCGCTGCGGATGCCAGCATGAGGGCGGGGAAGTGGGAAAAGAGCAAGTTTCTGGGCTGCCAGCTTTCCGGAAAAACTTTGGGAGTTGTGGGCTTGGGGCGCATTGGCCGTGAAGTGGCTCGCAGGGCCGCCAATGGCTTGGATATGAATGTGATTGGTTTTGACCCGGTACTTGCGCCTTCCGCCGCCGCCCAAATAGGCATTCAGACCTGCTCCTCGATCGATGAGCTGATGCCCAAGTGCGATTTCATTACCGTTCACACCCCGCTGACAGAACAAACCAAGGATATGATTGGCGCAAAGCAGGTATCCCTGCTTCCCAAGGGTGCCAGGGTCATTAATTGTGCCCGTGGTGGGATTATCAACGAGGCGGCAGTGGTGGAAGGGCTGAAGTCTGGCCATCTTGCTGGCGCAGCCTTTGATGTGTTCGTGGAAGAGCCGATTGTGAAGGATCATCCATTCCTTTCGATCCCCAATGTGGTGATCACGCCTCATCTGGGTGCTGCTACCGCGGAAGCCCAGTTGCTGGTGGCCAAGGAATCCGCCCAGTTGCTGGTCGATTTCCTATGCAAGGGAATGGTCCGCTTTGCGGTGAACATGGGTGCCATGGATCGCGCCGAGATGGAAGAGATGCGGCCATTTGTGGACATGGCTTATCGCCTTGGACTGATGTCCGCCCAGATGAACAAGGGTTCCATCCAGCGTGCCGAGATTCACTATCGTGGAGACATAGCCAAGCGATCCACCCGTTTGGTAACCAGCGCGTTTGCTGCAGGTCTTCTGGAAAGGGGCCTCGAGCAGCAGGTAAATATTGTGAATGCCCGCATGCTGGCCAGCGAGCGTGGAATCGATGTTGTGGAACAGGCCACCATCGAGAAGGGGGATTTCAGCTCTCTGATTCGTGTGACCATCCAAAGCGACAAGGGAAGTTTTACTGTGGCGGGCACCTTGTTTGGAAACCAGTACTTGCGACTGGTTCAGTTTGGCTCGAACCGACTTGATGCACACATGGATGGTGTGCTTCTTATTTTCACGCACAAGGATGTTCCAGGCCTGATTGGCCACATTGGAACCATCTGTGGCAAGCATGGTGTAAATATCGCCCAGATGAATGTTGGCCGACAAACGCAGGGAGGCGAGGCCATTGCGGTGCTGAACCTCGATGCCCGTCCGCCGGAATCGGTAATCAACGAAATAGCCAGCCATCCGCAGATTCATGCGGTAACCGTGGTGGATTTGCCCCCCGCAGGGCAGATGCCATCCTGGTTTGCTTGAGATTTGCCTGTTCAGGCCTTAGACTGTAGTTCAACTTTCCAAAAGCTTCCCAAGCAGGGAAGCTTTTGCATTTGGGGGAACCACAGATGCTACAACTGCTTTTAACCATTTTCGTGATAAGTGGCCAACAGACCTCGGATTGGCCCCAATGGCGTGGCCCTACACGCGATGGTGTCTGGCATGAAACCCAATTGCCAGAGCGTTTCCCAAAGGATGCGAAGCCGCTTTGGAAAGTGCCAGTCGGTGCTGGGTATGGTGGCATTGCCGTTTTGCAGGACCGCTTGTTGGTGATGGATAAACCCAATGAGCCCAAGGATTCGGAAAGGGTGCTTTGCCTGGACAGCGCCAGCGGCAAGCTTCTTTGGCAGCACACTTACAACGCACCATACAACAAGCTGGATTATGGCAATGGCCCCCGGACAACGCCCACGATTCATCAGGGCAAGGTTTATACCTTTGGTGCGGTGGGAGATATCCATTGTCTGGATCTTTCCACTGGCAAGATTATCTGGCACCGCAATACCCTGAAGGATTTCAATGCGAAGTATCCAACCTGGGGTTATTCATCCTCGCCATTGGTGGATGAAAACCGCGTTCTGCTGCAGATTGGCGGCAAGCCGGATGCGTGTTTCATTGCCCTGGACAAAGATTCTGGCAATGAAATCTGGCGCTCTTCTGGTGACCGCCCCGGTTATGCATCGGCAAAGATTACGGAAATGGATGGGAAAAAGCAGATTGTGTGGTGGAGCGCCCAGCATGCCTGTGGGCTTAATCCAACCGATGGAAAGGTTCTTTGGAAGTATCCCGTGGCCATGGATTACGATGTCGCCATTACCGATGTTCTTTTTCATCATGGGATATTTCTCGCCTCGGATTACTGGACCGGTAGCAAGGCGGTAAAGCTGGAAAAGGGCGAGGCTAAGCTGGCATGGGAAGGCAAGCAACTCAGTCAGTTGATGTGTTCGCCCCTGGTGCGGGACGGTTATTTTTACGCGCTGGATCGCTTTCGTGGCATCAAGTGCATCGAGGCCGCAACCGGAAAAGTCATGTGGGAGGATGAATCAGTGACTCCGCGTGGCAGAAATCCACAGGCCAGCATGGTGTGGGTGGATAAACGAGCACTTATCTTCAATGAAAAAGGTGAGTTGATCCTTGCGGAGATGACCCCCCAGGGTTTCAAAAAACTGGATCAAGTTTCTGTATGCGAGTTCACTTGGGCTCACCCGGCGTTCGCCCGTGGTTGCGTGTTTGCTCGCACCGACAAAGACCTTACCTGTCTAAGGTTGTTTGGAAAATAAACGCTTGGGTCATTTCGCCCCTTCAGGGCTTGGAAAATATTGGGTTCCCTGAACCCGGGGCGTCGCTACGCTCTGCCCCGGGCTATCGCATTACGCCCCTTCAGGGCTTTAAAACGGATGGCATCATGGAAATCGATGGCCCACCTCTGGGCTATTGCATTACGCCCTGTTGGGGCTTGGAAAATTTTGCTTATGCCCCAACGGGGCATGATGGGAATGGTTTGTTCATGTTCTCTGGTTTGGGTAACATGCTAACGCCTGCCTCTTTTTTGCCCCAACGGGGCATGATGAGAAAGCCCAGGGCAACGCCCTGGGTAAGGAAAGGTACAAAAACAAACCCAAGCCCTGAAGGGGCGGAATGAAATGCCACAATCCCTTGCCCAAATCCTCGTACATTTGGTCTTCTCGACAAAAAACCGGGAACCACTTTTGGGTGATGACATTCGGGATGAACTTCACGCCTACATTGGCGGTATTGTGGAAAAACAAAAAGGAACCCTGCTCAAAGCCGGCTCGGTTGCCGACCATATCCATCTTTTGATTGTCCATCCCCGCACCTGTGCGCCATCGGAATTGGTACAGGATATTAAAATGGGATCATCAAAATGGTTGAAGAGCAAAGGCGCGCAATATGTGGATTTTCATTGGCAGGGTGGTTACGGGATATTTTCGATCAGTTCCACCCATCGCCCGGCATTGGAGAAATACATCGGCAATCAGGCCGAACATCACCGCAAGGCCACATTTCAGGAGGAATACCGCCAACTGTTAGAAAAATATGGCATTCAATTTGATGAACGCTATGTGTGGGATTGAAAATGATTTCGCCCCTTCAAAACCCAGGGCGTCGCTACGCTCTGCCCCGGGCTATCGCATTACGCCCCGTTGGGGCTTGGAAAATTTTGCTTATGCCCCAACGGGGCATTATGGGAATGATTGCAATGGTTGCAATGGTTAAACAGGCAACCCATAAGGAGCTGAGGGGCCCATTTCCTCCTCGATGCGAAGCAAACGGTTGTACTTGCTTAGCCTTTCACTGCGGGCCACGGAACCCACCTTAATTTGGCCACAACCGCTTGCCACGGAAAGGTCCGCAAGAAAATCATCCTCGGTCTCGCCGCTACGGGCGGATACCACTGCACGGTAACCATGCTTTCTTGCCATTCGAATCACTTCGAAGGTCTCCGTGAGTGTGCCAATCTGGTTCACCTTCACCAAAACAGCATTGGCAGCACCCTCTCGTATACCCTTGAAAAGTCGCTTCGGGTTGGTCACAAAGAAATCATCACCCACAAGCTGAATCTTATGGCCAAGTTTCTTGGTTAGTTCCTGCCAACCGGCCCAGTCATCCTCGGCGCAACCATCCTCGATGCTGGCGATGGGATAATTCGCCACCAGATCCTCCAGAAGTCCAACCATGCGGGAGCTGGAAAGAACCCTGCCTTCCAGATGATAACTTCCACCTTGGTGGAAATGGCTGGAAGCCACATCCAAGGCGATGGTACCACCCACCTCGCAGCGTTCCATGGCAAGCGCCAGGAAACTAAGGGCTTCCTTTTCACTGGTCAACTTGGGGCCAAAACCACCCTCATCCCCCACAAGAGTGCCCTCGTGCCCACTCTTGTTCAAAATTCCGCCCAGGGTGTTGTAAACCGAAACAATCTGCTCCAGAGCTTGCGAGTAACTGGTGGCCTTTGCGGGTTGGAAGAGAAAATCCTGGAAGTCGAGATTCTTTCCCGCATGCAATCCACCACTAATCATGTTAACCATGGGCATGGGAAGGCGGGCAACTTTGTCCTGGTCCAGGTGCTTCCAAAGGGGAATGCGAATGGCTTTGGCCGCTGCACGCGCACAAGCCATCGATACCGCAAGGATCGCATTCGCACCCAGCTTGGATTTGTTTTCCGTGCCATCGACATCGATCATCTTGCGGTCGATCTTTTCCTGATCAGCGCAATCCATCCCCACCAGATACCCGGCAATTATGTCGCGGATGTGGCGGATGGCTTTCAGCACACCCTTGCCCTGATAGCGTTTTGGATCGCAGTCCCTAAGTTCCAATGCCTCGAAAGTTCCCGTGCTGGCGCCCGAGGGAACGCTGGCCATTCCCACATCGCCTGAAACCAGGTGAACCTCGGCTTCCACCGTGGGTTTTCCCCTGCTGTCTAAAACTTCACGGGCATGGATGCGACTGATGTTTCGATTGCTTGCGGACATGACGATTCCTGTTTACGAAAGTATGCGAACCCTGCGGCCATCGATTTGAAGTTTTCCTTCACCAAACAATCGGATCGCCTCGGGGTAGGCCCTGCATTCCTCCTCGAAGACTCTTTTCATCAGGGTTTCGGGGGTGTCATCATCCAAAACCTTCACCGGACATTGCATGATGATGGGCCCATGGTCGTAAATGTTGTCTGCAAAATGAATGGTGCACCCAGTAATCTTGTTGCCTGCTTCTATCACCGCCCGGTGCACATTCAAGCCATGGAAGCCCTTGCCACAGAAGGCAGGAATCAGCGAGGGATGAATGTTGATCACTTTGTTTTCGAAATCCTGCGGTACCTGGATAAGCCTTAGGAATCCGCCCATCACCACCAAATCGGCTTGGAATTGCCTGCACTGTCCAAAAATTTTCTCGCTGAACTCTGCCAGGGTGGCACAATCTTCCCGGAGTACCAACTTGGTGGGTATGCCAGCCACTGTGGCGCGTTCCAAACCGCGGGTGTTTGCGCGATCTGCAATGGCAAGCACGATCTGTGCATTCAGTGTACCCTCCCGGATTTTGTCAATCAGGTTTTGCATGGTGGTGCCAGAACCACTTAGAAGAACGGCGATTTTCAGGGTTTTCATGCTTCGAACTCCAACTCGGGGGGGCATGGGGTCATAATGGAAAGCATAGGGAAACAGCCGGTTGCAGGAAGGATCCCTCTTTAGGATTCATTCGGGGTGCCATTATTACTAAGATAATCGATTCAGAAATCATTCCAAAACGCAGAGGCTAACATGCCGTTCGAGAAGGTAGAAACCCAAGTTGATTTTCCAGCTCAAGAGCGCGAGGCGCTGGCATTTTGGGAACGGACCCAGGCTTTTGAAAAACTTCGCCAGAAGAACAAGAATGGCCAGCCTTGGTCTTTTCTGGATGGCCCCATCACCGCCAATAACCCCATGGGTGTTCACCATGCCTGGGGGCGTACCTACAAGGATGCCTTCCAGCGCTACCATGCCATGCTTGGCCAGAATCTGCGCTGGCAGAATGGTTTCGACTGCCAGGGCCTTTGGGTCGAGGTTGAGGTGGAAAAGGAATTGGGGCTTAAGACAAAGCGCGATATCGAAAACCTGGTGGCGGGGGACCGCTTTGCCAGCATCGACCGCTTTGTGACCATGTGCAAGGAACGGGTCAACAAGTTTGCCCGCAAGCAGACCGAGCAATCGATCCGCCTTGGGTACTGGATGGACTGGGATCGCGAGGAAGATTGGGCAAAGGATGCTGATCACCGACGCAGTTACTTCACCATGTCTGAAGAAAACAATTACACGATCTGGAGTTTTCTTAAAAAGTGCCATGACCGCGGCCTGATGTATCGTGGCTATGATGCCATGCCCTGGTGCCCGAGGTGTTCTGTGGGCCTTAGCCAGATGGAAATGTCCGAAGGTTACCAGATGGTCTCGCATAAGGCGGTGTTCGTGAAGTTCCCTCTGCGGGACAAGCCCGGCTCTTTCCTTCTGGCTTGGACAACCACCCCGTGGACACTTTCGAGCAATGTGGGTGCAGCGGTCAACCCGGACAACACCTACCTGGAAATTCTCCACAAGGATCAGCGTTATTACCTGGCCAAGGGAGCCTTCACACACGCCCGGCTGGAAGAGGAATTCAAGCGCAAGGAATGGCTTGAAGGGGTGCCCAAGCTCAAGACATTGGAGCAGATCTTCAAGGAAAAGGGCGGCTATGAAATCGTGCGCGAGTTGAAGGGCGCCGAGATGGTGGGCTGGTCCTATGACGGGCCATTTGACGAAATCCCCGCACAGGCAGGTGAGTATGGTTTTCCCGCTGCCATCGCCCGTGTGGTGGAACGACAGAAGTGGATGGGTGCAGTCAGTGCAAAACAATCCCATCGGGTGGTCGCATGGAAGGATGTCGGTGAAACTGAAGGTACAGGCATCGTGCATATTGCACCCGGTTGCGGCAAGGAAGACTTTCATCTCGGCAAGGAACAGGGGCTTCCACCTGTTGCCCCTCTCGACGAGTTTGGTTGTTTTGTACCCGGCTTCGGCGAACTGGAGGGAAAACCTGCGGTTGACCCTGCTACCGCAGACTTCGTGCTGGAAAACCTTCAGAAAAAGGGGCTTCTGTTCGCTGTTGAGAAGTATCCCCACAAGTACCCCCATTGCTGGCGATGCAAGACCGAGGTTCTCTTTCGGCTGGTGGATGAATGGTTCATCTCGATGACCTGGCGCGACGAGATCATGAAAGTTGCGGAACAGGTTACCTTTCTTCCAGAATCCATCAACGGCAAGGCGCGTGAGCTGGACTGGCTGAAAAACATGGGCGATTGGATGATTTCCAAGAAGCGCTTCTGGGGCCTGGCACTACCCATCTGGGTCTGTGATGAATGCAACCAGTTTGATGTCATTGGTTCCCGCGAGGAATTGAAAGCCCGCGCAGTGCAGGGTTGGGAGAAGTTTGATGGGCATTCCCCCCACCGCCCCCATGTGGATCAACTGAAGATCAAGTGCAAATGCGGCGCCCTGGCATCCCGCGTGCCCGATGTGGGCAACCCCTGGCTTGATGCGGGCATCGTTCCCTATTCCACCATGGGCTACAACAAGGATCGCGCTTATTGGGAAAAATGGTTCCCTGCCGACCTTATCACCGAGTGTTTTCCGGGCCAGTTCCGCAACTGGTTTTATGCCATCCTGGCGATGAGCACCATGATGGAGAAGAAACCACCGTTCAAGGTTCTATTGGGGCATGCGCTGGTGCGTGACCAGAACGGTGACGAAATGCACAAGTCCAAGGGTAATAGCATTCCCTTTGAGGGTGCTGCCAACGATGGCTACGAAATCAGGAATGCCAAGGGTGTGCTTGAGAAGCATCCCCCCATGGGTGCCGACCTGATTCGCTGGATGTTTTGCAGAACCAACCCTGCTTCCAACATCAACTTTGGGCCAATACCGGCGGATGAGCTTCGCGCAAGGTTTGTCCTTAAGCTATGGAACAGCTACGCCTTCTTCTGTAACTATGCGAGGTTGGACAAGTTCGATCCCAAGGCGCCGGCTGTTCCCCTGAAGGATCGTCCGGACATTGATCGCTGGATACTTTCCGATTTGCAGAAGCTTGTTCAAGTGGCCCGCCAAGGATTTGAATCGTACGATCTGGCATCGTTTTGCCTGGAAGCTGAGCGCTTTATCGACGACAAGCTTTCCAATTGGTACGTCAGGCGCAACCGCAGGCGGTTCTGGAAAGCCGAACAGGGGCAGGACAAACTTGCCGCCTACCAGACACTTCATCAGGTACTGCTGACATTTACCAAGCTGATTGCGCCAATCACCCCGTTCCTTTCGGAAAACATGTACCACAATCTGGTAGATGCAGGGGATGACAGCGTTCATCTGCAAGAATACCCGCGGGTGGATGCCAGCCTGATTGATGAGGAACTGTCCGCGGACATGGAGGCACTATTGCATCTGGTCTCATTGGGTTCCGCGTCAAGGAACACTGTGAAGATCAAGGTACGCCAGCCGTTGGCCGAATTAAAGGTGCACCCGGGGGATGAGGCAGACCGCCGTGCCATACATCGGTTTGCTGACCAGCTTTGCGAGGAATTGAATCTGAAGAAGGCAACGATCCATGATGGGGCTTCCGGCCCACTGCTGGTGCCGGAAATCAAGGCCAACCCCAAGGCGCTTGGCCCCAAGTTTGGCCAGCGCATGAAGGAAGTTCAGCAAGCCATAGCCAAGGCAGATCCGTTGGAGTTGCTGAAATACGCCCAGTCCGGGGCGCCCTTTACTCTTCCGGGGGATGGTGAGCCCTTCGAGCTTGAGGCGACAGACCTTTTTATCTCGCTGAAGGCGAAGGAGGGCTGGACTGGCGTTGCAGACCGTAATACCCAGGTGGCGCTGGATACCCGCATTACCGAAGAGTTGGCCCGGGAAGGCATGGCTCGCGATATCATTCGCCAGGTACAGGAACTTCGCAAGAAGGCCGGCCTGGAAATGGAGGATCGAATTACACTACATCTGTCCACAAGTGCCGAACCTCTGCTGAAAACTTTGGAGGCTCATCGTGATTACATCGGCAATGAAACCCTGGTTCTTAACTGGGCAAAGGAATCCCTGTCGGGGTCGCACAAAGCACAAGTGAAGATTGAAGGACATGATTTAACCTTGGAATTAAAGAAAGCTTAGGAGTTAACGCATGCAAGAAACAGTATTGCAATTTGGTTCGGGCAAGTTCCTCAGGGCCTTTGCAGACCTTTTTATTCACCATGCCAACCAACAGGGGAAGAACATCGGAAAAGTGGTGATCGTACAGTCCACCGGGGGCGATCGTGCCAACGAGCTGGCCAAACTTGGTGGCAAATACCATGTGGTGATTCGTGGCCTTGAAAATGGCCAGGTGGTGGACAAGGTCGAGGTTTGCGAAAGTGTCAGCAGGGCACTTGCCGCCAACTCGCAATGGGACAAGGTACTGGAGCTGGCCCGCAGCCCACATTTGAAGACCATTCTTTCCAATACGACTGAATCGGGTTATGACCTTAATCCCGCTGATACCGCACAGTGTGCCCCGCCCAAGTCTTTTCCTGCCAAGCTTTTGGCAGTGCTTCATGAACGCTTCAAGGCTGGCCAGCCTGGTTTGATGATCATTCCCTGCGAACTGCGCGAGCATAATGCCGAGCTATTGCGGGGCATTGTCGTCAACCTTGCCCGTGAGTGGAAGCTCGATGAGAAATTCATCCAATGGGTGGAAAAGAACTGCTCCTGGCATAGCACATTGGTGGATCGGATTGTAACGGGAACGCCTGATTCCCATCCGCTTCTGGAAAAGGACCCGATGTTGACGGTGTGCGAACCCTATGCCCTTTTTGCAATCCAGGAAGTTCCGGGCGTGCCACGCTGGTTTGAACACCCGGCCATCATCTGGACCAACGATGTGCTTCCCTACTTTTTAAGGAAGGTCAGGATTCTTAACGGCGGCCACAGCGCGCTGGTGAAGAAGGCGATGGCAAAGGGACATACGATTGTTCGCGATTCGGTGAACGATGCCGAGCTTGGCCCCTGGCTGAACAAGCTGTTGCATGACGAGATCGTGCCGATTCTTGAAGGCCGTTGCGATGGGCCAAAGAATTTCGCAGACCAGGTGGTGGAGCGTTTCAAGAATCCATTCATCGATCACAAGTTGACCGACATCCTGGTCAACCACGACAACAA
>JBEGQX010000229.1:0-11332 GCA_041180805.1 Planctomycetota bacterium | reverse complement strand
CGTCGATGAATTCTTCGGCCAATACTGGCGGGCCATATTTGTTCAGAATATATTTTGCTCTTTCCTCGAGTTTTTCCTGATTTGTAACCACGCTTGCCTGTTCAATTCCAATACTTGCATCCTGAGTTGCCGGTTTTATGATGAGCGGCCAACCAATATTGTTTTCTGGAATGGTATCGGCGTTTACAATTGTAAAAAACCTAGGCGTGCTCACACCAGCCGCCTGTAATACTGATTTTGCGAGAATCTTGTTGCGACCGATGGCGATAGCCGCGGAACTTGACCCGGTGTATGGAATCTTGAGCCAGTCGAGCAAGCCGGCAAAATGAACCTCGGATTCCGTATCATCAGCAAAGCCTTCAAACATATTAAATATTACTTCCGGCTTGTTTGCTTGAATCCTTTCCCAGAAAGGTGCTAAATCCCTATCCAGCATGATCCTTTCAGTTTGAATCTCTGATTTTTTTAAGGCTTCTTCAATAAGCTCGACAGTTTCAATAACTTCTGCTTCGGACTCGTAATCAGGATGATCTTGCGGAAGAACAGGTTTGTTTAAAACAATGGTTACAATAGATGGGGTAGATGACTTTGCCATTTGGTTGTGCCTGTGTAGAGTTTTAGTGAAAAAATGAAGTTATCTTATTCGAGTGATCGCGGCATTAAAAATTTTTTCGATTAGTGTTTCGTACGAATGTCCCATGCCTCGATTGATAAAAACCATGTCGCTATTGAGGGGATTAAGCCCGGGCAATGGGTTGGCTTCAAGAAAGTAGGGAACGTTTTTGGCGTTCATTCTAAAATCAAGTCTTGCCAAGTCTTTGCAATCTAATGCTTTGTAAGCATCAATGGCATATTGGTATAGCTCTCTCAATTCCTGTTCATTAAGCCGGGGTGGAATGTGGTATTTCACTCTGCTCTCGTAATTTCGTTTCACATCAATGCTATAAACAAAATGCTTTTCGTTGGTGATGGACTCAACTTCCATGGCGCCAATAACTTTCGCTTCCGAGCCGTTCCCAACAATGCCAATAGTGAATTCCCTGCCTGTAAGAAACTCCTCTATCAATACCGGTTGCTGGTATTTTAGGTAAACCTGAGTTGTAATTTTGATTAGTTCCGCAAGTGATTCTGCAACAGATGCATCTGGGATACCTTTACTGGATCCTTCCCAGGCTGGTTTGGCTATAAGGGGGAAAGAGTCATTTTTCTTTATAATTTCAAAAAGCTTATCATCTCCGCGATAGGTCCAACCTTTAGGCGTCGGTATTCCTGCGCTAGAAACCACGCTTTTTGCAACATCCTTGTCTAAAGTTATACAAAGGGTGAATGGGTCGGATCCGGAATAGGGAATCCCCATAATTTCCAGGAGAGCAGGGACCCTTGATTCGCGAGATCTGCTGGTTCCCCTTCCTTCTGCAAAATTGAAAACGAAATCTGGTTTTTTCTCAATCAAAAGAGCCGGAAGAGAGGCACTTTCTGGAAGAGGGAAGCATTCATGGCCAAGCTGGTTTAATACCTTGCTGATGGATTCCAATGTAATGGGGCTGTCAAATTCCTCTTCGGAATCATCATCTGGCCTGGATGCCTTATTGGATTTCAGATTACAGCAAATTCCAATTTTCATGAAAGTCCCAAAGCCAAAAGCCGCCAAGAGTGAACTTGGCGGCTTTTGCGAGTAATGGATTTATTAATGGACCTTTTTCTTGGAGGAAGTTCTTTTCCTCTTTGAAACAGGTCTTGGAAGGGGTTCAGGCGGTAATCCTGTGTCTCCCTTGCATCCGGAATCGTTTTCGCCACATCCTGAAACTTCCGAGGCGGATGCTGTCAGCAAATTAATTTGCCTTCGCACCATTCGTTCAGAATTTTCAGGAACAAGAACTGACTTGCTTCCTTGCAACAAAGAACTTACCCCGCGAGTTCGAACAGGGTTACTGTTCTGCAAGGGTTTGTCCTCGGCTTGGTAGCGCACCAGCATGCCTTCGTAGTTTCGAAGAACAACAGCATCATCCGATGCTGAAACCACATAATTAGGCATAACTGGAACTTTTCCGCCACCATGTGGACTGTCCACAACATAGGTTGGTATACCAAGTCCGGACATATGGCCGCGTAAACCTTCCATAATTTCCATGCCCTTCCAGATGGAAGTTCTGAAATGACCGGCTCCAATTACGGGGTCACAATGGAAAATATAGTACGGACGAACCTTAATCCTTAGAAGGCCTCTCATGAGCTTGCGAATGGTATCCAATGAATCATTCACGCCCCTAAGCAATACCGTGTGGTTATTCACGGGTATTCCAGCCTTAAGCAGGGACATACAAACCCTGGCAGATTCCGAGGTGATTTCCCTTGGATGGTTGAAATGAGTTTGTATCCAAACTTTTCCAACCGAGGATAAAAGATCAATCAAGGATTGATCAAATAACCTTTGTGGCAGGGTCACAGGTACCCTTGTACCAATTCTAATCACATCGACATGCGGAATCGCAGCTATATTTTCAAGAAAATAACGCAGCTTGGAAATTGGAAGAGTCAGGGGGTCGCCACCACTGACGATGACATCCCTAATTTCGGAATGATCACGGATATATTCCACCATGCGTTCATCATTTCGGCTGATGGATTCCCATCCGCCTCGAACCATGGTAGCGCGCTTTCTTGTGCAGAAGCGACAATACATGGAACAAACATGGGTGGTTACAATCAACGCCCTGTCCGGATATCTGTGGGTAAGTCCGGGAACAGGGGAATCCTTGTCTTCTTCCAAGGGATCAACCAGCTCATACCCCGAGGGGTTGGTTCTCTCCAATGGGGAGGGAACCGACTGAAGACGAATTGGGTCGTCGGGGTCATCCGGGTTAATCAACGAAAAATAATAAGGCGGAATGGCTGCCTTGTATTCAGATTCCAGAGAACCGATGGCATCCATTTCCTCGGGGCTAAAGGTAATCAATCCCTTGAGCTGCCTTACTGATCGAATGGCATTTTGAGACTGCCACTTCCAATCATTCCAGAGATGATCCGGTACATCGCGCCAAATTGGATGGCGCTTTTGCTTACCAGGAGGCTCCTCCTCCTCGCCCACTCCGTATTGTTCCGGGAAGGGGCAAGGCGCCACGCTGGGTCGCACTTCGGATTCACTCATACGCCTTATTTCCTCCAAAAGAACTATAAAATAGGTCAGTTGGTTGTTTTTCAGTTGTCATCCTCATCCATCGAGGTTTCAGCTGAAACCACTCTGACACATACCCTGCGATCATAACGTTGTCGCCGTAAATTACAAGACCTTCCTCAACTCTCAAAACACTTCAGGCTCTCTATTTTGCAGAACGACCCGTTTGCCCACTCTTCTTTTATGCTGGCAACTGCCTGATCTGGTGGGTAAAAAAGATACTTGTAACTTTTCTAGGAGAATGTCATGCAGAGATGTTTTGTTCTTGGGGTTTTGTTTTCCGGAATTTCCTTTTATTGCCTGGCGCAGGATACCGCCAAGACTTTAACTCAGTTGAAAAACAAAGACCCGGAAATCAGGCGAGCAGCGGCCAAGTCACTTGCCAATACTGATGGGAAAGATTCCACTGTTATAAATGCCCTTGTGCAAGGCCTTAAAGATTCAGATGTTTATGTGCGGAAATTTTCAGCCCAATCTCTTGGGGCTATGAAGGCAAATGCCAAGGATGCTGTGAATCCGTTGGCGGGCATGCTTAACTCCGCCTCCGAGAAAAAAGAAAATCAGCAAACTGCCGCTACAGCATTGGGAAAAATTGGACCTGAGTCTTTTGAAGTGCTGCTTGCGGCTTTTAAGGATACCGGCAAATCCAAGGCAGTTCGGGAAAAAGTTCTTGAGGCTCTTGGCGATCTGGGCAAGGCAAGCAAATCCGCTGTACCTGATATTACTGATGCTTTGAAAGATACCGACTTACGATTTTCAGCGGCTGTTGCCTTGGGGAAAATCGGTCCTGACGCCTCGGGTGCCAATGAGGCTTTAAAAACCATCGCTGAGGATAAGAAAGAAAGAGACAAGGCTTTTCGCGAAGCGGTAAGTTCCGCACTTAAAAAAATTCAGGCTAAAAAGTGAGCCTTGAAAAAACAAACGATGGGGAGGCTTTTCGAAAGCCTCCTCGTTTAATTTCTGATTGGAAACTGCCCAAGGGGGTGGCAAGAACCCAATGGGAATATATCTCCAGTGAATCTGTCGCTAAAAATTATGACCATTCTCTAAATGGCACCCCTTTACTCTCACAAGACTTGGATTTTTTCTTAACCCACTGTGATAAGCCAGGATTAACTCTGGATCTGGGTTGTGGGACGGGAAGATTGGCAAGGCGAATTTCACCTTTGGGCTATCGTACAATTGGAATTGATCTTTCGGACCCTATGCTGGATGAATTTCAAAAAAAAGCTGGAAATGACCCCGCTTCAGGGATCATAAGAGCAAACATGCTTGATCTTTCATTTCTTAAAGATCAGGTGTTTGAATACGTAGCCTGCCTATTTAGTAGTTTTGGCATGATGCTCGATTCTAAGGATCGCCTTGTGATGCTACAGGAGGTTTTCAGGGTTCTTAAACCTGGTGGAACCCTTGTATTACATGTGCACAACTTGTGGTCTGCATGCCGGGGGCAAGGTGGCATTATTTGGGTTGTTGCTGATTTAATGAAACGTTTGGTGGGAGTGCCGGGTTTTGGAAACAAATTAATGCCAACACATGGCGCTATTCATGGGCTTACGCTTCATTTGTTTTCATATCGGGAAATTTCAAAACTGTTAAAGCTTGTGGGGTTCCAAATTGAAGTGATAAAACCGTTGTTTGAAATGAATCAGGATGATCTAGCACCAAAATTCTTCAAAAGCGTAAAAGCTCATGGATTTATTATAAACGCCAAAAGGCCTTAAGGGGTGAAGGTTGGGTTTAGTTGTGCCGATAAGTGCGAAAATAGGGTGATGAATAGTGGTTGCTATTACAATTCAATTGCATTTTTGATGAAATAGAATTGCAAACCATGTTCAGAAAGTTATAAAAAAGCATCAATTTACAGATTGCATCAAGGGGGTTATGAAAATTCGATTAGTGCCATTGGAGGGAGGGAACCCAATTGATCTTAGCAAGGATTTTATCCTGGTAGGTCGCAAAGAAGATTGCGACCTGCGGTTGGATAGCAAATCGGTTTCCAAGCTGCACTGTGTAATTGTGAATAGTGGAAACAAAATTCATATTCGTGATTTGGGCAGCACCAACGGTACTCGTGTAAATGGGATGCGCATTCGTAGGGCAACTCTTGGTGAAAATGATAATCTTAGCATTGCCAACATTCCATTTAAGGTTTCCATGAAAGTAAGTCCCAATGGCGGACAGGCCAAAAACTATGGCTGCACTGTTCAAATTTCCGCAAACGACATTGAAGATGTGATTGAAAACCAGAACTCAGATTCAGAAAAAATAATTCCAAGGGATGCCGCACACCCCAACGATCTTCCAGATGTTTACCCTACAAGTCACTGATTGTTTCAGCTAAAGCCTGGGTGAAATTATTAAGCTGTTTCTCTGTTAATCCATTTTTTAATGATATTCTGAGGCGTGAAGTGGCGTAAGGTACGGACGGAGGCCTAATTCCAGGAACCAAATAACCCAAATCAAGTAGTTTTCTGGATGCCCGCATGGTTAATTTTGCATCCTTGAGAATTAATGGGATTATTGGGGTTCGGTGATCGGGGGGAACCCTGAAAGGCACTGGGATTTTTTTTAAAAATGTAAGAATGACTTTGTTGAGGCCTGTTCTAATTTCTGGTTCTGATTTTATAATCCGGATGGCCTCAAGTGCCGCACCGGCTGATCCGGGATTCAGGCTTGTGGAAAACATATAGCTTCTGGCTTTGTTTTTTATTAGCTGGATGATTTGTTTGTTTCCGCAAGCGAAACCACCCTGCGAAGCCAGCGCCTTGCTGAAGGTACCAATTTTTAAAATCAGGTTTTGCCAATCGGGGTTATTGATGGCAAATTCTTCCGACAATCCTTTGCCAGTTGGCCCCAAAACCCCTGTGGCATGTGCTTCATCAAGAATAATGAAAGCATTGTGTCTTTTAGCTAATTCCGCAAGGCCATCCAGTTTGCAGATGTCTCCATCCATGCTGAAAACGGAATCTGTGACGATCCATTTCCTGCCGCGATTGTCTGTGGAACGTAGTATTCTTGATTCAAGGCAATCCAAGTCGTTGTGGCGGTAATTGGTGATTTTTGCGCGTGATTGACGGCAGCCATCAATCAGGCTTGCGTGGTTGAGTTCATCGCAAAAAATATGGTCTTTGGGTTTGATAAGAGCGGACAAAATTCCATGATTGGCTTGAAAGCCACTCGGGAAAACTATCGCATCTTCAGTGGCGGTCCAATTTGAAAGTGCTTTTTCCAGAGACTTATGCAGATGAAAATAACCTGTAACCAATGGCGATGCTGATGAACCAGCGCCATACTTTTTGATGGCGGAGCATGCGGCCGCAATTATTTTTGGGTGTTTCCCTAGCCCAAGATAATCATTGGATCCGAAATCAATAATGTCTATGCCGCGATAATTAAGCGTTCCTGGGTTTGGTCTGTGCAGGGCTTTTCTTTTCCGGATTAAACCTGATTGCGCAATCAAATCAAGTTCTTCCCGGACCCAATCCATGGACATATTTTGGGATAATTCCAATGCTAAACACTTGCCAAAGGAAGGGAGTACAATCCATTGGCTGCCTTGGGGGAAACAGTGGCCTCTGGTGGGGGGACATTTTCGTCCACTGATCCAACACGGTCATCTTTCCATTCCAATTCCAAGTCCTGGATCATTTGAAGGTCTTCGTTGTTTGGCCTTCCGTAGGTTGAAAGGTAATTTCCTATCAGCCCACTAGTGCCGCCTACATAGAAAATCCAGCTTTGCAGATCCCGAAGATTCTTTTCACGTCCTCCGGCTACTTTTAAATCCTGTTTGGGCAGGATGAGTCGCATGACCGCGATGATCTTTAGGATTTCCATCGGGCGAAGCTTTGGCTGGTTTTCTAGTGGAGTGCCTGCGATTGGATGAAGGAAGTTGATTGGAACAACATGCGGGTTCAGCTCTTTGAGGCTGAATGCCACGCTTACGCGGTCTTCAATCGATTCACCCATTCCAAAAATACATCCGGAACAAGCCTCCAAGCCGACTTTTTGAGCAAGCCTCACGGTGTCAACACGTTCTTGCCAGGTATGGGTTGTAACAACTTTTGGATAGAATTCCTTTGAAGTTTCCAAGTTGTGGTTGATGCGCCTAATTCCCACAGCTTTAAGATCTCTAGCTTGTTCCTCGGTAAGCGTGCCAAGGGTTGCGCAATGGCAGATGCCATCCACCTTTTTCATTTCTTCGATTGCCTCGATAATCTTGGGCCATTCTTTTTTATTGGGGCCCCTGCCGCTGTTTACAATTCCAAATGCGCTTGCACCATTTTCACGAGCATGTTCACAGGCTTTTCCAACATCCCCCGCATCCATCATGGAATAAGGTTGTGCTCCGGTGTCGTAGTGAGCGCTTTGAGCGCAGAAGCTGCAATCTTCGCTACATTTGCCAAATTTCGCAGGAAGTATGCTGCAAAACGTAACCTTATTGCCATGAAAATGCCTGCGAACCTTGTTGGCCGCATAAAAGAGATCGTAAAGTAGATCGCCTTTTAACTGGAATAATTCAGTTGCTTCTTCCCTGGTAATTTCACTGCCGGAAATGATTCGTTCGGAAACAGCCAAAATATCTGAAGCACACTTAAATTTCATTTTTATCACTCCATGAAAAAGCTTGGACCAATGTGCATTATATGGTCAATTTTTGCGACTTGGCATGCAAATTACCAAAAGGACCGCTACAGTACTTAAAAATGCAACGATGCCGGAAAGAATTTTATTTAATCCTAATTCTCCGGCAGCGTCCTGCGAAGGTTGCTGGGCAAAAGAAATGTTGGTTGCCAGCAGAAATAAAAACAGGGAATAAATCAATTTGCGTTTCATAGTTAATAACCTTGGTATGGTAAATTTTGGTTTTTCCAAGGATTTTTCATCCATCCAAGCATACCTGATCGCGAATACTCCATAGATTCCTGTTGATGAAGAAATCTTTCCTGGTCTTTTTTTCTTCGCCAGGCAATTTTTTGAAAATATCTATTTATGAAATATTGAATGATTGTGCCAATCAATACCATTCCCAGGCATAAAGCATCTGCCAGACCAGGTTGCTTTTCGAGCCAACTTGGTGAGTCAAACCATTTCATTTTAAAACTCAATGCTAATAAACCATGGCAGGTAATAACGCTTCCCAGCAAACTGGAGAAAGCTGTAAACCAAAATGGATAAAGCAATAGTGCTGTAATTCCCGCGGAGAGAAAAACAGGAACACTTGCATCTAAGTTTGGGAAAATTAACTGCGTAAGAACCACTCCAACAGATCCACCGAACAAAAATACAACAACTCGAATTACAGAAAGAGATAGGATCCCAGCTGAAAGTCCAAAAAGTAAAGCCGCTAGCAGGCCTTGGATCCCCATATCAGGGCCTTTTTCAAATCCAAATGCACCCGCTAATAAAGTGGACAAAAATACCACCCAAAACTTATGGCTTGCATAACCAGCCAGCCATAAAACTATTCCGGCAAGACTCAATGCCAAAAGGGATACCATGGATAGTCCCGATATTTCATTGATTATTTCTGGTTCTAAAAAATGCATAAATCCTTCTTTCCGGAAGATCACAATCTGTAAAGAGTACCTTTTTATGTTTACAGGTGTCAACCAGAGGAAGGTGTGTGGAATAAATCAAGGCATTAATTTGGTTTGAACAATGGTTGAAGCCAAGCCATGGCCGGTAATGGTTATTTTCCGGGCGTTTGAATTTTTAGTCTCAAAATAAAGTTCAATCCGGTTTACGGGTAAAAGCCCATTTAACCTTTCGGGCCATTCAACAATCGAAATGGTTTCTGGCGCAAACAGCTCCATCCCACCCATGGATTCAAATTCCATGGAATCCTTCAGGCGATAAAGATCGAAGTGAGAAACTGGAATTCTGGCTGGATATTCTTGCATGAATACAAAGGTTGGGCTGGTTACGAATTCCGGGTTAGGGCATTCCAGTTCTTCTAGTAGCATTTTTGTGAAGGTTGTTTTTCCACTGCCTAACTCACCTTTTAGCCCCAGGAAAAGACCCGGAAAGCAAACGGTTGCAAGTCTTTTGGCAAAACCTTTTAAATCAGTCAGCGAAGATATATCCCAAATAACCTGAATTCCAAAATCCTCCCCCAAAGGATTAATCATCCTCTTCATTCTCCTCGGGTCGCTCAGCGTTAGGGTTTCCTTCCTGAATTCTTTTTAGCTGTTTTTGGTAGTAAGTTTTGTTTGGGGCAAGTTTCACAGCTTTTTTTTGGGCTTCCAAGGCTTCAGTTTTTTTTCCCAATTGAAAATAAACTTCTGCAAGTGTGTCTTGGTGAGCGGCGTTTTCAGAATCCAACAAAACCGCTTTTTGTGCGTTTTGGAACCCCCAATCAAGTTCCGTTTTGCAACATGCGGATAGCCAAGCGGCAGAATTTCGTGCCCAGGCGCAATCTGGATATTGGGAAATCAAATCATCAAGAGATTTTTTGCATACTTGGAACGTTGAATCCGCCAAGTTTTTTTGGTTTTTTGCCATCAAAGCAGCGTATAGCAGAATAGGAAGTTCCACTTCCCCGGGTAGAATTTCCTGCCCTCTCTTGATCCACGTTTCACAGTTTTTGAAATCGTTCAATTCACATGCTTCCCTGGCCCTTAATCTGGCTGCCAAGGCGGGAACAGAAACATAGGCGCTGCTTTGGGTGAAAGATACATAAGGCGTCATACACCTTATCATTGCTTTTTCATAGCCAAGTGCACCTTTTCCAAATTCTTTTTTCTGAATCGATTTCCATGCAAGGGATCTGAATGCGGAACCGACATAATAAGAACCAGGTTCGCCAGTCAGGCTGATAAGGGTGTATTGTCTTAATGCCTCGTCGATATAAGAGGCTTTAGCCAATGCTATTGCAAAATCCGTTCTCGCCTGATCATCACCCAAGGGAATCCAAAAAGATTTATCGTACCACTCTGTGGAAGATTTGTTGTCTCCTGATAATTCAAGGGCTTTTCCGGTCATGTATGCGTAAATTGCTGAAGAGCGTGATTTTTCCCAAGCCTTCTGAAATGCTTTGGAGGCTTCACTGAATTTTTTAGCTTTCAATAACTCTTCCCCAAAAGCGTTCCATGTTTCAGCCTTGTCGTGGGATGTGGCCAGAAGGCCTAATTTTTCTTCAAGGGAATATAACTGACACAACCGGGTCAGGGTTTTTCTAAGTATAAGGTTTTCGGATTGTGTTACGGTTTTTGAATAATCTTCTAGTTCATCCACAAGAATAAGAACTTGCTCCTTGGGTGTGTCTTTTTTTAAAAGGGTTTCAAGTTCCTCGAGTGTTTGAGAAGTTTTGCGCTCTGGTTTGGTTTTCCATCGATACGCAAGGATGGATTCCATGAAAGATGAATCCTCATCAAAGAGGTATTTTAAGACCCTCCCCGAAGCCTCTCGATGTTCAGTTTTCTCTAGATAAATTGCAGCAATATTCATTGCCTTGGATTTATTTTTCAGGGCTTTCCAGGTTTGCACCAATCTTAATGGCCAATCCCCTTCTGCTTTTTCAGAAAGCTGAGATTCATATTTCTCAAGAATTTTCAAGGATTCATCTTTTTTACCCAGACTGTAGAGAGATCTCGCAGCCTGAATTTCCATGACGGGAAATTCCTTGGAATTCTTTGAAGCATCCAAAACCTTTTTTGCCCCGGAAAAGTCAAATCTGGATCCAAATATTTCCATCGCCATCAGTTTGTTTCGTGACTCATCCATCCAAGTGATGCCGTTTTCAAGATAACCATTCAACAGCGCGATTTTTGCGGATTGAAATACCTGATTTGCTGTTTCAACTTTTGCATCCTTGATTGCTGATTGTGCAAAATCGGATAATTCCTCAAAAGCCAGTTCCTGATTTTTTGAATCAAAGAGTAATCGCGCCAAAGCGATACGAAATCCAATTTTTGCGGGGGAAATCATCTCGGCAAAATGCCCCTGATCTAAAACCGCCTTCCATTTGCCCTGCTCCATGAGCAGGTTAAAAACTAAATCCTGATTTTTGGATTCCCTTGCCGCGGATAGCGCTTTTTCCTGGTCGCCATGGGCCCTATGCCAAAATGAAAGCAGTTCATTTTTTAATTCGGGTTCAATTTTGCCATCGAACCATTCCTGAAAATTGATTTCTAAGGGTTCTAGATTTTTACTCAA
>JBEGQX010000228.1:0-3680 GCA_041180805.1 Planctomycetota bacterium | reverse complement strand
TGGATCTTCGAACCAAAAAACAAGGGAACCAAACCACTTCCAGCGATTGTCTTTTTCTTTGGTGGCGGGTGGACCAGTGGGTCCCCCGCGCAGTTTGTCCCCCAGTGCCAGCATCTCGCGGAACGCGGCATGGTTGCCATGGTTGCGGATTATCGGGTATCCAGCAGGAACATGGTGAAGCCAGTGGAATGTGTGGGCGATGCCAAGGCGTGTGTGCGTTGGATTCGTGCCAATGCTGGCAAGTTGGGTATCAACCCGGAAAAGATTGCCGCAGGTGGTGGCTCGGCAGGGGGTCATTTGGCGGCAGCCACGGGAACATTGCCTGGCTTGGAAGCCGCCGGGCAAGATCTTAAAGTCTCCAGCATTCCCAATGCCTTGGTTTTGTTCAACCCAGCCCTGGTGTTGGCATCCATCCCCGATGTCAACCTGGAGGGCTTCATTTCCAAATCCAATCCGGAAAGGTTTGGCTGCAAGCCGGAAGAGATCTCTCCCGCCCATCATGTGAAAAAAGGCACCCCACCCACCATCATCTTCCATGGCAAGGCGGATAGCACAGTGCCTTATGCCAGTGCCGAAAAGTTTGCAGACCTGATGAAGAAAGCGGGCAACCGATGCGACCTTATGGGCTACGAAGGCGAAGGCCATGGCTTCTTTAACACCAAGAAAATGCAGGAAACCCTGGCACAGGCGGATGCCTTTCTGGTCTCGCTGGGGTACCTTCCCCCAAAGTAGCTTCGATGCTTTTGTTTCATCAACACATTGGGAAACGACAAGTATGAGGAAAGTTA
This sequence comes from Planctomycetota bacterium, assembly GCA_041180805.1. Classification (GTDB taxonomy): domain Bacteria; phylum Planctomycetota; class Planctomycetia; order Gemmatales; family Gemmataceae; genus JBEGQX01. Next base: position 2,892 of record JBEGQX010000228.1, on the reverse strand, counting down.
TTGCTACCTTTGCCTGCATGATCTACATGGGCATGGTTTTGGGTTCGGAAAAACCTGGTGAGGCACTCGCAAGAATGTCTCTCGAGGAAAAACTGCGCATTTCCGACCTCGCCCTTGTTCCACCCAAAATGAACACCTCGCCCCTGCCGAAATACGACTACGACAAGCTGGATTACGGCATGACGATTGGCATCGAGAGAACGCCAAAAGGCAGGCTATGGGCCTGCTGGGTTGCCGGCGGTGACAGCCCCAAGGCTTTTTTTGTGTTGGCCACCAGTGATGATGATGGTGAAACCTGGTCCAAACCCAGGCTTGTGGTGGATTCCCATTCCAAGGATCTTCCCGTGGACCGCAGTATTCTTGTGGGCAACCTTTGGACAGATCCCACCGGCAGGCTTTGGCTTATCTTTGATCAATCGATGGATATGTTCGATGGCAGGGCGGGAGTCTGGGCCAGCATTTGTGAAAATCCTGATGCGGAAAAGCCCGAGTGGTCGGTTCCAAGGCGCATCTGGCACGGTGTCACCCTGAACAAACCCACGGTGCTTTCCACGGGTGAATGGATGCTGCCCATCTCGCTGGATCAACGCGAGGGCTTTGGCCCCTTCAAGGGTTTACACAAGGAACTGGACCCGCTGCGGGGCGCAAATGTGTTTGTCTCCACCGATAAGGGAACCACCTGGCAGCGCAGGGGCGCGGCGGTTTTTCCCAACCCGGACTGGCACGAACACATGATTGTGGAACGCAAGGATCACTCGCTGTGGATGCTGGCTCGAACGGCGAAGGGTATCATGCAGACCACCTCGACCGATGGGGGAAAAACATGGGCCACGCCAACCGATCCTCCAGGCATCCGCCAGCCCAACGCAAGGTTTCATGTTCGCAGACTGGCCTCGGGTCGCATCCTGATGGTAAAGCATGGTGATGCCATTGATTCACATCAGGGCAGGTTAAAACTTTCCGCCTGGCTTTCCGAGGATGATGGCAAAACCTGGAAGGGCGGCTTGATTCTGGATGAACGCAAAGGTGTTTCCTACCCGGATGGTTTTCAGGCACCTAACGGCACTATTTACATCTCCTACGATCGCAATCGCGCAACCGATGGCGAGGTGCTCTTGGCACGGTTCACCGAGGAAGACATTCTTGCTGGCAAGCTCACCAGTCCGCGCTCCAGGTTGCAAATGCTTATCAGCAAGCCTCTGGCGCCCAAAAAGAACGACAAGGGTTCACGCTGAAATTAAGGAATATCATCATGGGGTTGAACATGAACAAGTTATTGCTGGCCTGTTTTAGTTTCCTTGCAAGTTTCTCCCAAATTGGCGCCGCGCCAAATGGCACACCCAACATTATCTATGTGCTGTGCGATGATCTTGGTTATGGCGATGTGAAATGCCTTAACCCAAAGGGGAAGATCGCCACCCCAAATATGGATGCTCTTGCCAGCAAGGGAATGATCTTTACCGATGTGCATTCCAGTTCCTCGGTTTGCACGCCAACCCGTTATGGCATCATGACCGGCCGCTACAACTGGCGCACCAAGCTGCAAAGCGGCGTACTTGGTGGCCTTAGCCCCAGGCTGATAGAACCCGGCAGGCTTACCGTGGCACAGTTGCTGAAAAATCAAGGCTACCATACCGCCTGCGTTGGCAAATGGCACCTAGGCATGGATTGGGCCATTAAGGAAGGAAAAACTGTCACCGAACTGAACATCGAACCAGCCAGCCAGGTGCACAATGTGGATTATTCCAAGCCCATTAAAAATGGACCCAACAGCGTTGGCTTTGATTACTACTTTGGCATTAGTGCCTCGCTGGACATGGTTCCTTACACCTTCATTGAGAATGACCGGGTTACCAAGCTTCCAACCGTGGAGAAAGAGTTTCCAATGTTTCTTGGAAAGGAGCAGGGGAAATGTCGCAAGGGGCCCGCAGCACCGGATTTTGAGGTGGAGGATGTGCTGCCCACGTTTACTACCCATGCCATCGACTATGTAAAAGGCAGAGCGCCCGAGGCGAAGAAGGGCAAGCCATTCTTCCTTTATTTGCCCCTGGCTTCACCCCACACCCCTGTTGCACCCACCAAGGAATGGCAGGGTAAAAGTAACCTGAACTATTACGCCGACTTTGTCATGCAGACAGACCATAGCCTTGGGCTAATTCTGGCCGAACTGGAACGGCAGGGATTGGCCAACAATACGCTGGTGGTGTTGACCAGTGACAATGGCTGTTCGCCACAGGCGGATTTTCCCACTTTGCTTTCCAAGGGGCACAATCCCAGCTTTGAATTTCGTGGTCACAAGGCGGATATCTTTGATGGGGGACATCGCGTTCCATTCATCGTGCGCTGGCCGGCCAGGGTGAAGCCAGATTCCAAATCGGATCAGCTTCTGTGCCTTACTGACCTGATGGCTACCACGGCAGATATTTTGGGTGTGAAGCTGCCCCCGAACGCGGGCGAGGATAGTGTCAGCTTCCTTCCCGCTCTGGACGGCGCAGCCAAAGGGCCATTGCGCGAGGCGGTGGTACATCACTCCATTAACGGCTCATTTGCGATCCGGCAAGGCAATTGGAAACTTGCGCTTTGCAAAGACTCTGGCGGTTGGAGTGATCCACGGCCTGCCAATGCAGGCAACGATCTTCCCGCTGTGCAACTATTTGACCTTTCCAGTGATGTGAACGAGAGAACGAACCTCCAGGCCAGAAACCCTGATATGGTGGCAAAACTGACTTCGCTGTTGGACAATTACATTGCCCAAGGCCGCAGCACCCCGGGTGAACCCCAGAAAAATGCCGTTACTGTGAACTGGAAAAAGGCCACCCAACCAAGGGATTCCAGCAAGGGGAAGAATAAGGCTGGCAAATAGGAAGGTGCCTTGAGTTTAAACCAACAACA
>JBEGQX010000227.1:0-3573 GCA_041180805.1 Planctomycetota bacterium | reverse complement strand
AGATATCTGGCATATCTGGCATCAAGCGAGGTTCTAAGTCTGGCGGCGTTTTCCAGAATGGTCGCCTTGTCTGCGGCTGCCTTTTTGGTGCGGGTAAATCGGGGAATCTGGATATCCGGCTTGATGGCAGGGCAAAGGTTCGGGTCACCAATCACCACACCACCCTTTCTCTGAAAATCCTGAATGCTGCTGACCATTGCTTTGGTCAGGACATCGCAATCCATTAAAGCCAAAACCTTGTAGCCATCCAGCCCTTTCTTCAACAATGTTTCCTCAAAGATTACCCTGGGTTGCAATTGGGCATGCAGAAGGGTCAGGTAAGCTTCATCATGCGAATAGCCATAACTTCCCCTGCGGGCGAACACCTGTGAGGTGAAGCTGTTTAGATAGGCAACATCCGTCTTTCGATCTGGAACTTGCATCAGGGTGGGGCCCAACGGTTCCAGAATCTCACGGTGTAATCGGCTGAATTCGGTTTGGGTATCTGGCTGGGTGTACTTATAGGCATGGGTTCCATCGGTTTGCACCAGCGAGGACCAGCCATGATACATCAACCCTGAAACCGGGCGGGAAATCTTGGTCCAGAAAGATTCCCTGAGGTGCATGGGTGCAATACTGATGTATGCCGCATCCGGGTCATGGTCATCAAAGGGCGAGGAAATAGGTTTTGTTTCCGTGGCCTTGGGCGCACTGGAGGAACGATACCAAAAAAGTTGCGTCATCTTCATAACCTTTTGCGCGGTAGCGGAAGCTTCCGCCATGGCGAACAACTCATCGGCGAAATACCCCACCCGAAGTGGGCTTGGTTCGGTGTAGGTCCATTGCCCCAGCACATCCACCTTTCCACCACTACCTCCAACGGATGGAACCCGAATGGCAGGGTCATACCAAGTCCAAAGATCGTTTCTGCCGGTCGATTTCAAACCCTTATGCATGGCAGTGTGAAGATTGTTCCAGCCATCCCCGGTTGTCCAGAACCATCGGTAGAAACGCAGTATCGGGTCATCATCCGCAATCACACGGTCGGCGGGGAAGTTTTTCAAGCCGCGATAGGGAACCCCTGTTTTGGTCACCACCTCGGAGGGGATATCCGAACCAGAAAACTTTCTGTAGGCTGCACGATCGAACTCAGAAAAGCTGATCTCTGAATCATCCCGAACCTCGCTGTTAACCAAAGCCGCGGAAAAACCAGGGTGTTTGCCAAATGCTTGTGCCACGCTGGCACCCACATTCTCGGAAAATGAATCCAACCCGGGCAGCGCGGCATTCACATCCTGACGCGTGTAAGGCTTGCCCTGCCTATCCACACGCTGCTTGTCTTTCATCTTCTTCAGGAATTCCCCGGGGTGCAAAGAAGCTGCGATTCCAAAATCGTTCTCAAGTGCCAGGTCCAGCATACTCTTGGTGGCTTTGATGGAATCGGGGGAATTTGGCACAATGGGTTTACCCGCCTTCCATATCGCATCGTAATTGGCTCCAAAACCCAGACAGTGTGTGAAGCCCAGACTTTTTAGCCTGCCTAATTCCTTTTCAAATTCTGCGGGCGAACTTATCCCCCACATTAATACCGGCATGCGGTTGGGTAATGGTCGGGGCACCAGCACCACCCGGATTGTTTCCTCAATTTCCACGCGGGGAACCGTGGCAAGCTCAAGGCGCGCTTTCACTTCATAGGTATCCGGGCGAAGCATGGTGTCGAAGGGAATCAAATGGGCAAAGGTTCCATTTTTAGCAAGTTCTGGAATAGTGATGGAAGGTGTTTTGTTTGCCAGGCCTGAAATAGTCAGGCGGGCATTTTTCATTTCTCCGGATGTTTTGTTGCGAATCTCCAGAGCAATACCCGGCGAGGGTTCACCACGAATCCAGGTTTTTCGATCCATGATCATCGAGATGGAGGCAGGGCTGAAATCCTGCGCGATATTCGTGATGCGAACCTCATCGAGGTAACCTGCAAAGCCACCATAATTGCTACCCACACGGTCACCGATGCAAAGTGGGTGAACGCCAGGAGAAATTGCGCCCCTGCCCTGTCTTTTCATCATGCCAAGTGAGGAACCATTCAGAAAAAACCTGGCAGTACCTGCACCATCATAGGTGCAGGCGAGGTGATGCCATTTGCCGGTTGCAAAAGCCACGGGATTGGTGAAGAACGCATCACTATCCTGGCCGAACCCCAGGTTAAGTTGCACCCTGCGTGCGCCGGACTTGTCTGGTGCCACCAGGAGCAATTGATAATCATTTTGCGACGCATACTTTTTATCCACCAGATAAGCCGTGCTTGAAGACGCGAGTTCTGGTTTGGCTTTCAGCCATAATTCCAGCGTGAAAGCTCCCTTGGGGGAAAGGGATGGATGGTTGGCAACCATCAATGCATGATGTTTGTCGCTGGATGGCCAGCCCGGAAAACTCTCTAGGGCGCCATTAAACTTGCCAGCCTTGGTAATTACAGCTCCGATTAGTTTGCCGGAAAGATTATTGGGGCCGGAATCCTTGGTGGGGCCCTCATCATCAAATTGCCAGTGCCCTATAACTTGCGGACCCTTGGATTGTGCTCCGGTATAGGCTTCCTGCCAGGGAGGAGCGGATTGGGCCTGTAGTGTGTTGGGGCGGGTGCATAAATACAAACAAAGAATGAGTGCGGGCAAGAACAATGGTCGCATGAAATTGGTTACCTTAAGCAAGGATTCCTTGGACCACATTGCCATGAATATCTGTAAGTCGGTACTGTCTGCCTTGATAGCGGTAAGTCAAACGGGTGTGGTCAATCCCGCATAGGTGAAGGATGGTAGCCTGCATATCGTGCACATGAACCGGGTTTTCGGTGATGTTCCAGGCAAAGTCATCCGTTTTACCAAAAGTGGTTCCGGGCTTGATGCCTCCGCCAGCCATCCACCAACTGAATGCCCTGCCGAAATGGTCGCGGCCTTTGGGGCTGTTGGGGTCACCCTGTCCAAAGGGGGTACGCCCAAATTCCCCTCCCCAGACAACCAGGGTATCATCTAGCATGCCCCGTTCCTTCAGGTCGCGAACCAGCGCCGCGGAAGGGCCTTCGGTATCCCTGCACTGATTTTCCAGTTGAGTGAACAGATTGCCGTGCTGATCCCATCCCGAATGCATCAACTGGATGAAACGCACCCCGCGTTCCAAAAGCCTTCGAGCGATAAGGCAATTGTTGGCGAAGGTGCCTTTTTTAAGGGCATCCGGACCATAGCGCTCAAGCGACTTTTGCGATTCTTTTGAAAAGTCCACCAGGTCGGGCACACTGGACTGCATGCGGAACGCCATCTCATACTGGGAGATGCGGGTTTCAATTTCCGGGTCGCCGGCTTGCGCGAGGCGAGCCTGATTCAGTTCGCGAATGTCATCAAGAAGCGCCCTGCGTGCAGCCGGGCTGACACCCTTGGGGTTGGCCAGATAAGGAACCAAGTCCCCTGTGTTGCGAAAACGAACACCTTGAAACCTGCTCGGAAGAAAACCACTGCCCCAATAATAATCAAAGAAAAGCTGCCCACAGGTTTTGCCACTATCGGAGGATGTCATGACCACAAAGGTGGGCAGGTTATCCGTCTCGCA
>JBEGQX010000226.1:0-7266 GCA_041180805.1 Planctomycetota bacterium | reverse complement strand
AAACAAGCCTCATCGTTATGGGGTTTGGTATTCTCTTTTGAATACTGAAAAAAACATCAGAATTATTGTGAAGACCCATCTTGATGATCCTGATCCATCCATTGGTTCTGTATTTGAACTTTGGAAGGGTTGTGACTGGATGGAACGTGAAGTGTACGATATGTACGGAATAGAATTTGATGGCCATCCTGATTTGCGCAGAATTCTATTGCCCGATGAGTTTACAGCCTTCCCGTTGAGGAAGGATTATCCTTTGCGGGGCATGGGAGAAAGACATAACTTCCAGCCATTAATTAGATCCAAGGCTTGATTCCGGGGAAATATTTCAGATGCCTTTGAAGTTGGCGGATGCAATTCCTGATACAAGTTCTCCCGATAAGGAGTTTCTGTGGACCCTGAATTTTGGTCCCCAGCACCCTGCCACCCATACCACTCTTCGCCTTATTCTCACGCTAGATGGTGAGGTGGTTGTTCATGCAATACCTGACATAGGTTACTTGCACAGTGGGTTTGAAAAACTCGGTGAACACCTCGATTTTAACCAGTATGTCACGATCGTTGACAGGATGAATTATATTTCACCTGTTTCCAACGAAATCTCATGGCATCATACAGTTGAAAAATTACTTGGAATAGAACTTACTCCACGCTGTAAATACATACGCACGATCTTTGCTGAATTAATGCGAATTCACGATCATCTGCTTTGCTGTGGTGCTGTGGCGCTGGACTTGGGGGCGTTTACAGCATTTATCTACGCATTTAACCTTCGTGAAAAAATTAATGATATTTCCGAATGGGCTGCTGGTCAGAGATTTCATCCAAGTTATACCCGGGTTGGGGGTGTGTTAAAGGATGTGGATGATGGCTGGGTTGCAAAGGTCCGGGAATTGGTAAAACTTTTCCCTAAAGTCCATGCTGAAGTGATGAAGTTGTTGCAAAAGAATCGAATATTTGTCGGGCGTACCAAAGGTATTGGTCTTCTTTCAAAGGAAGAAGCCATTAATCGAAGCGTTACCGGTCCTGTGGCAAGGGCAAGCGGGGTTACCCGCGATTTAAGAAAAGATGAACCCTACCTTGCGTATGGTGACTTTGACTTTAAGGTTGTTTGTTCCAATGAGGGTGATTGTTACGCGAGGTTTCTGGTTCGAATGGAAGAAATGGTTGAGAGCGTAAAAATTATTTCTCAAGCGGTTGAAAACTTACCAAGTGGACCTGTAAGCATTGATGCCAATACAAAGCAGGTTCTGCCTAATCAACTTTCTGTCTACAGAAGTATCGAGGGCCTTATTCAGCATTTTGAGCTGAATATGACAAACAGGAAATGGGAAACACCAGTTGAGGAAGTCTACGCCGCGACTGAATCCCCCAACGGGGAACTTGGTTTTTACGTGGTTTCTGATGGTTCAGGAGTTTCTTACAGGGTTAGAACCAGGCCACCATCTTTCATTCATTTTTCGTTGTTTCCACACTTGGTGGTAGGTCATCAAATTAGTGATGTTCCCACTGTGCTTGGAAGCCTGAATATCATTGCGGCGGAGTTGGACAGATGAGCACTCTTAAACCAGAGATCATCCAGAAAATCAAGGATCTCATTCCTTTGTACCCAGCAAAGCAGGCGGTAACGCTTCCTGCTTTGCATCTTGTGCAGGATGAATACCGCTGTGTTTCTTTGGATGCAATTCGTGAAATTGCCTCACTTTTAGAACTTGCTCCATCTGAAGTTCACGACACGATGAGCTTTTATGGTTTTTTTAAGACTGAAAAGGAACCTTTGGGAAAATGTCGTCTTTGGGTTTGTCGAAGTCTTGCATGTGATTTGCGGGGTGCAGATCAGGTGCTGGGGAAATTCATTGATACATTGGGAGTGGCTCCAGGACAAACCACCAAGGATGGGAAAATCACCTTGGAAGAGGCGGAATGCATTGGTGCTTGTGAGGGGGCGCCATGTGTTCTGCTGGATGATGTCCACAGGCATTTGGTTACAGAAGATAAAGTGGATGATTTAATTCGGGAATTGAGATCCCGCCAGTAATCAGGCTTGGTAGCAAGAGGAATTTCATGGCGAAGTATGAGCCAGTATTGTTGAAGCGAATTGCTAAGGAAAATAGCGATTCCATTGAAACATACATTGCTGATGGCGGCTATCAGGGCTTAACGAAAGCCATCCAGCAAATGTCTCCTGCTCAAGTCATCGATACGGTAAAAGGATCTGGCTTACGTGGGCGTGGGGGTGCTGGTTTTCCTACCGGGCTTAAATGGACTTTTTTGCCCAAGGATCACCCCGGTCCGATTTATTTGTGTGTTAATGCCGATGAGAGTGAGCCTTGTACCTTTAATAACCGGGTTTTAATGGAAAAAGACCCGCATCAAGTTCTTGAAGGCATTATCATAAGTTCTTTTGCAGTCAACGCCAGTAAAGCATTTGTCTATGTTCGCTATGAATATGGGCCTGCATACAGGGCGATGGCCGCCGCTGTCCAACAAGCCTATGACAAAGGATTTCTCGGTAAAAATATCCTTGGCAGCCCCTATTCGCTGGATGTGGTCATGCACAAGGGCGCCGCTGCGTATATTTGCGGCGAGGAAACGGGTCTTATTGAAAGTCTCGAGGGAAAGAGGGCCTGGCCGAGAATCAAACCGCCATTCCCTGCCATAGAAGGAGCCTTCCGTAAGCCCACCATTGTAAATAACATTGAAACCATGGCCTGTGTGAAGAACATTATTGACCTTGGGCCAGACTGGTTCAAATCGTTAGGCGTTCCTCCGGATCCCAATAATCCACGTGATGCTGGAAGTTACGGGCCAAAGCTTTATTGCATAAGTGGCCATGTAAATAATCCTGGTTTATTTGAATTACCCATGGGTGTATCTGTAAGAGAATTGATGGAAGAATATGCTGGTGGGGTTTGGAAAGGCAGAAAAGCAAAAGGTGGTATCCCCGGTGGAAACAGCATGGGGCTAATGACCGAGGCTGAATTTGATATCAAACTGGATTTTAATGGGCCGGGAAAAATAGGGTGCCTTGGGCTTGGCACAGGAGCTGTCACTGTTTTTGATGACCACACTTGCATTGTGGATGTTCTTTATAATTTGTGCAGGTTTTTTGCCCATGAATCGTGTGGTCAGTGTACGCCGTGCCGTGAGGGAACTGCATGGATGTTCAAGATGATTGAACGAATTCGCAAGGGATTTGGAAGAGTCGAGGATTTAAACATCCTTGAGGAAGTCGGTAATCGAATAGGGATTATGCCCGGAACCACGATTTGTGGTCTCGCAGACGGCGCAGGCTGGCCTGTAAAGACAGCAATTAGGAAGTTTCGCGCAGAGTTTGAATCTTACATTAAAGCTGGAAATAAGAAGAACAGGTTATTCAGTTTGCAACTGGCCCATCATTAAGCAAATGGTGGGATTGGAGAATTTGGGATGGCAATTGTTTATGTAAATGACAAGGTTGTGGACATAGGTGATAAAAAGTTGAACCTAGTCCAGGCTGCTGAAATGTGCGGGGAACTCATACCGCACTATTGCTACCACCCTGCTCTTTCCGTGGTTGCAAGCTGCCGTATGTGCCTTGTTGAGGTAGGAGAAAAAAAACCGGATGGCAGCGTTGTAATGCAGCCGAAGGTATTGCCAGGATGCCAGACCCCGGCCAAAGATGGTACCGTTGTAAAAACACTTACTGACAAATCTCGTGCAGCCCAATCGCAAACTTTGGAGGCCCTGCTATTAAATCATCCCCTTGACTGCCCTGTTTGTGATAAGGCTGGGGAATGTAAACTGCAGGATTACAGCTATAAATTTGGAAATGCGGAAAGTCGTATGGTGGATGATAAAAATACTCCACCTAACAAACCTAATATTGGCAAAAATATAAGTTTGTTTACCGACAGGTGCATTATGTGCTCCCGGTGTGTCCGTTTTACCCGGGAAGTGGCTGGTACCGCGGAACTTCATGTTGTCAACCGGGGCACACATGCGGAAATCGATGTGTTTCCGGGTGCCCCATTGGATAACAAGCTTGCTAGTAATGTGGTGGATTTATGTCCTGTTGGTGCGCTTGCAAGCAATGATTTTCTCTACAAACACCGTGTTTGGAATTTGAAAACGGTTGATAGTGTTTGCCCGGGTTGCTCGACGGGTTGTAGTATCCATCTTGATACTAACAAGAATGTCATCTACCGCTTGCGGCCCAGGGAAAATCCTGACGCACAAGGTTACTTCATGTGTGATGATGGCCGTGTTGGTTATCATTATGCGAATTCATCCGAGAGAATATCGAAGCCTCAACTTAAGAAAAATTCAGGTTGGGTTGATGCCGAGTGGAAAGAGCTTGTTTCGTCGATTCAGAACGAATTGAAGTCCGTGACAGCTTCCAGCCCTTCGTCGGCTTGGTTTATGATTTCTCCTTTTTTAACCGTTGAGGAAGCTTATTTACTTGCAGATTATGCCAAGTCAGTTTCAACCAATGTGAAACTTGTTTTGGGGCCTGTTCCAAGTTTTGGAATCGAGGACAACTATCCCAAGAAGAGGGATGGTTCTCCAGGCGGAAATGTTAAATTCACCATCAGGCCTGAAAAATGTCCTAATCGCATCGGGGTTGAGGAAGTCATTAAGCATTTCGAAGGAACTTTTCAGACTCTCTCGGAAGCTTTTTCCCAAGGCAAGCCTGAGTTCTTGTTTCTAGCAGGCAGTTATCCATCTCCTGATTGGGTGACGGACGAGCTTCAAAAGCATATTTCCAAAGTGCGTTATGTGGTCTTGCAAGATTTGTTCCCGGGGAACATCGGCCAAGTGGTAAGTGCCTTAATACCTTCAGCAACTTTTGCTGAAAAAGAGGGGGTATTTGTTAACCATTCAGGCCTGGCACAATTGATTCACCGGGGATGCGTGCCATTGAGGCAGGTTCGAACTGAGGGGCAGGTATACAGCGATCTTGCTGGTAGAAAAGGGCTTGTACAAGCTGCCGCTATCCGTGTTGAAGTGGCGAAAAAGATTTCCTACTTCAAAAAACTGGAGGAGGAAGTTGGACAAAATGGAACAAAACTGGTCTAGGAATTGGGTGATCTTTCATGAGTTTTGAATTTTCGATCCTCATTACCTGTGCAATCATCATTGGTGTTCTTGCCATTGCCAATGGATTGGTTGCATATATGATTCTTGCCGAAAGAAAAATCGCTGCTTACATGCAGGATCGAGTAGGCCCCAACCGGGCTTTTTTCGGCATCCTTCAGCCAATCGCGGATGGTGTCAAGTTTCTGTTGAAAGAAGAAGTTATTCCAGATCATGTGGATAAACTTTTTTATATGATTGCCCCGGCGATTGCGCTTATTACAGCCTTTATGGCTGTTTCGGTGGTTCCATTTGGTGCTACTTCCGTTGCACCCTCTTTAATTGATCACCGATCTGGATCTTTGACAGAAGGCAAGATGGTTTTTCCCAAAACCAACCTGGAATTACAGGAAGTTCTCAACGCTGACCGCTCATATTCCAAATCTAAAAACATTGCCTCTTATGAAGAAAATCTTCAAAGATACAACTCCCAAATTCAGATGGTGATTGCTCCCCATGTGGATATTTCGGTTGTCTTCGTTTTTGCGGTGGGAAGTCTTGCGGTTTATGGTGTCATCCTGGGAGGATGGTCTTCCAATAATAAGTACAGTTTGATGGGTTCTCTTCGTTCCAGTGCCCAGTTGATTAGTTATGAGATCCCCCTTGGTTTATCCGTGATAGGTGTTGTGCTGGTAAGTGGATCGCTCAATTTTGAGAAGATTATTCAGTTTCAAATTGAGAATGGCTGGAATGTTTTGTTCCAACCGCTTGCGATGATTCTTTTTGTAACCTCGATTTTTGCGGAGTGCAATCGCCTTCCATTTGACCTTCCTGAATGTGAGCAGGAATTAGTGGCGGGTTACCACACAGAATACAGTTCCATGAAGTTTGCGCTTTTTCTTTTAGGTGAATACACCCATATGATCACCACCAGCTTCCTCCTTGTGAATATGTTTTTCGGTGGCTGGCATCTTCCATTTATCACGACACCCGGGGATTATTCACTGGTGGGCGTTGTATTAAAATCTCTGGTTTTGGTTGGTAAAATGCTGTGTTTTATTGGTTTTTACATGTTTGTGCGTTGGACCATTTTGAGATTTAGGTTTGACCAGTTAATGAATCTTGCATGGAAAGTCATGATGCCCCTTGCTCTTTTGAGCTTTGTATTGGTTGTTATTATTCAGCATTTTCAGCCAATGGGTGAACAAAGCAAATGGTTCATGATGATCGCTTCTTTGTTTATTTTGCTGGTTTCCGGATGGATAGGTTTAAGGCTACCTAAAAAGCATACCAAAGTTTCTATTCCCTACCTGGGTCACGGTTCTGGATATATCAAGCACATTGAGTATACTTCTGCAAATTGGTCAAAGGTCGAGACAATTCCTGGGAGTACCTATGAAAGCTGAAGATGTTAAATGGGTAAAATCCCCGGAATTTGGTTTGATGGATCAGGTATATTTGCCTGCCATATTTTCTGGGCTTGCCACCACCATGACTCATATGGCTAAAACCTTGTTCACCACCAAAGACAAGGTTACACAGCAGTATCCAGAAGAAAAGCCTCATTTGCCCTCGAATTATCGTGGGGTGCACCGGTTAAACAGAGATGAACAGGGCCGGGTTAAATGTGTGGCATGTTACATGTGCTCCACCGCTTGCCCTGCAAATTGCATTGATATTGTTTCTGCTCCCTCTCCTTGGCAGGACAGGGAAAAATATCCCGAAGTATTCGTCATCGACGAGTTGAGGTGCATTTATTGCGGCATGTGTGAGCAAGCTTGCCCGGTGGATGCCATTGAACTTACCACTTTGTTTGATTTGACGGGTTTGAGTCGGGAAGAAATGATTTTCAATAAGGAAAAGCTGTTGGGGGTTTTTGATAAAACAGTAAGCATGAACACAGACCCTGTTAGAACCACACGAGGACGTTTAGGGGTTGCAAGTGAGCCCGCTAGTCATGGTTTAACTGGTTCTTCCTCCGTTCAGTCGTAGGGAAGGTTTAAGGATTTTCGATGAGTGAATACCCGTGGCTTAATCTTGGAAATTTAGCACTTCTCCTAAGTGCCATTGCAATCTACTGCAATTTGCCAGGAACGGTATCCCCCAAGAACAGATGGCTGGGAATTCTAGCTGGAATTTTTGGTGTTGGGATTGCCGGCGGTTTGACCGTAAGTGCCTTGAATTTTCATCCTGAGAATGTTCTTTTCCTGGTGT
>JBEGQX010000225.1:0-19972 GCA_041180805.1 Planctomycetota bacterium | reverse complement strand
GAAAGATCACATCCCTCGCAAGGGGGGAAAGATCCTTGTAAAAGGCAGGCTTCAGGGTTGCCCCGGGCATCTGGAAAAGGGTTTCCACTTTTTTCTGGGTGGGCAGCTCTGGGGCCTTGGTCATGAAGAAGCCCCAGTCCTTTGCCAGGCCATCTGCCAAATTCACCCGAAAAAGCAGTTCGCCCTCGAAGGTTTTGGTTTCTATCGGTTCCAGTTTCCATTGCCCCGGAAGTGTTTCCGCTTTGTCCGGTTCTTGGGAAAGCAAAAGGGCGCAGATCAATAGTAGCATTTTTCGTTCCTTTACTTGTGTGAATCCTCAAGGATGGCTGGCAGTCGCAGGGTTTCCCAATCCTGCTTTCCATGGAGCAGGTGCAAATGCTGGGCACAGGCGCAAATCAGGTGGGCATACGCGCCGCTATCGGAATAGTGATCCCAATCTCCACCGGCATCCAGCCCGGTGGGAAGGTAGCCTTTTTCCTTGAACACGCGCTGCCAGGTTGCCAAACCTTCAACCAGTTCGCGTTGAAGGAGCATTTTTACATGGGCAGGTTGGGTTGCCAGTACAAACTCCTGTTTCTTGCCGGCAAGGCTAAGTTGGTATTTGCCCAGTTCCACTCCATTTAACCAAGCCGTTTGGCCCTTCCGAACGGTGAACGGGATCTCCACCTGAAGGATAGATGCATTGCTGGAATTCTGCCAGCGATGTTCGAGCTGGATTTTCTCACTCCGAAGATTAGTCCCCTGGATCTCGATGTTATTCAGCTTCAGTTTGCAACCCTGGGAGCCATCCGCCGAGAGTATTTGCAAATCCAACTGCCGGGGCGGGTTTGGAATTCGCAGAGTAAGCTGGTTGAGGCTGGCGGACAATTCCAGAGGTTGGTTTTCCAGCTTGAAGGTGGTGAATTTTGCTGGCGATGGATCCATGTTCGGATGATGGATTGCCACCAAAGGCAGCTTGCCAAACAGTTGCCCGATGGATTCGGTCCAAAGTTCCGGCCACTTGTTAAGGGCCTGACAGCCCCAACCGCAAACAACCATGTTTTGTGGCCCCAAACGGGAACCTGCCGGTCGAGGCTTACCACCGGGGCCCTTGCGATCAGAACGATAGTCCAACGGTTTTCCAGCGGTGAAATAAATGGGATGCAGGTCGAATCGATTCATGCCGGCGGGCACATCCTGATCATCGCAATAATATTGGTAAAGCCTGCCCTCGGTTAGCGCATCGTAGACCAGCTTGAAAGCCACAGCTTTTGGCAGAGTACCATGGCGGGCCAGCGCACTGTAGTAGCGGTATTCCTGATCATCCGCAAACCCGGGGGTTGGAAGGCGTTTGCCAGCCTCCGCGGATTCCAGACATTGCCGATAGTGATTGTTAAGTAACTTGATTTCGAATTTGGATTGATCAGGCACCTGGCGCAACAGGGCGGCATTCGCGTGGGCCAGACCGGCAGCGGCATCCACCATGGCGATAGGACCGTGGTGGCGCATCCGGCATTCCTGTAAATGGCGGCTTGCATCCAGAAGTTCAGCACGGTAGCAATCGCCATCCTTGTCTTCCAGGTTGCGGTAAAGCAGCCACGAAAGTTGCAGCATCACAGCGAGATCCTGCGCCAGATGATTGGAGGAACCAAGCGAATAACCCGAAAGCTGTAAGTTGGGGTTTGGACGCTTTTGGTGAATGAAATCATCAAACGAGGGGAACGCGGGAAGGGGGTTTTTATCCCGCAGCCTTTCCAGGCTTACCGAGTATCCCTCATCCCACCAATAGGGGACAAAGCCCTTTTCGCCATCCTGCAGCAGCCATTCCCTGGAATTTTTCCAGGTGTCTTGTGCGGATGGCCGGGCATGATTCACCTTGTTGGAAAAAATCTCATGGGAATGATTAAGCATCCGGCAGTAAAACGGGAGCAAATATTTTTCGAGCAGGTCTTTATACAAGGGTTCATCTTTGGTGATTCTGGCATGAACCAAAGCCGCGGCAAGCCAGGCACCATCATGCATGGTATCCAGTGCCTCACCCTGGACAAAGCATTCGGGCGGGCTTTTTTTGCGCATGTCGCGGTATTCGTAAACCATGCCTTTCTGCATGGAAGCAGGGTCTTTTTTAAGGTGGTTCTTTTCCACAAAGGTCGCCAATGCCTGCATGAATTCGCTAGTTTGTGCCTCGGAAAAGGGCTCCATGGAAATTACAGGATTGGTGAGCAAAATGGGTATGATTGCCCAACAAAGACTTTTAATATTGCCAATTAAAAAACTCATCTTGCCAAAAACTCCCATTTTTCATTAAACTTCAACCGTTTAAGGGGATATCAGGCCCCAAACTAGTCCATCAACGCCCATATTGTAACGAGTTTTTTTGTTCAGAATTGATGAAATTATTCCGTACGGGCTTGTTGGGAATAAAGTGTGCGTAAAATAAGGGCATAAGGTTCTGGCAGGGCTCAGGTGTACCGTGGTTCCCAATCAACTTGGAAAACCTGAAGTAAGTATGAAAATCCTTTTTGTTTGCACTGGAAACACCTGCAGGAGCCCGATGGCAGAGTTGTTGTGTGCACGAATGGTTTCGAAACATTTCAATTGCGACGTGGCATCGATTGAAGGCCATGGTGTTTCGGTAAAATCCGCGGGTGTCATGGCCTATGGCAACAGCCCGGCATCATCTGGGGCCAAATATGCCATGGCTCAGGTTGGGGCGGATCTTTCCACCCACCAGAGCCGAATGCTGACATTGGAAATGATCCAGGAATCGGACCTGGTGTTGGTTATGACCTCTGGTCATTTGCACGCCATTCAGCAGAGGTTTGGTCCGACAAACCCCGAGAAGGTCCGGCTAATCAGCCAGAATGGTTCTGAAATTCAGGATCCTTTTGGCATGAACGATCAGGCGTATGTTCGTTGCAGGGATGAGATTGCCTCCAGTCTGGCTCCTTGGGCCGGCACAATACTTTCCCCAATCTCAAGGCAGGGTGTATAATGGATATCGCAGGTCTGTACAACGACAAGGGGTATCAAAAAATGGTCATCAAAATCGGTAGTGACCATCGTGGTTATCAGGTCAAACAACGCATTATCAACTTTCTAACGGTCATGGGGCACGAGGTGCACGATGTCGGGCCGAACAAGGAAGAATGCGTTGATTACCCGGATTATGCATTTGAAGTTGCCACCGCTGTAAGCAACAAGCAGGCGGACAGGGGAATTTTGATCTGCGGTACCGGAATTGGAATGTGCATAGCAGCGAACAAAGTTTCAGGTGTGCGCGCAGCACCCTGCCATGACAGCATTACCGCTGAGATCAGCCGTCGCCATAACGATGCCAATGTTCTTTGCATCAGCGCGGATTTACTGGGCGAGGAACTGATCGAGCGTATGGTAAAACTCTGGTTGGAAACCCCATTTGAAAATGGTCGTCATGCCCGCCGTATCGAAAAGATTCTTGCATATGAAAGCGGCGAACTGGAATTCAATCAACCCAAGGCGGTCGCTAAAAAATAGTATCGTTCGTGGTTGTAAAGCCAAAAGGCCCTGCATAAGCAGGGCCTTTTTTGTTAGCTGCCATAAGGGAGAATCGGTTGACGGTTGAATTTTTGGTAAGGCAGCCGTATGCCTTGGTAGAAGGCAAAATCAGCCCTTAACGAATCCGGTGCGTTGAAGCCTGCCTGGCCCGCGAAGGTCACCACATCGTCCTGGTCCACACCATCACCGCTTATACCAAACCCGGCAATCAGTTGGCCACCAACATACAAGGCTGAGCTACCCGGGAAGTAGATCACACCGTTCTGGTTTGGTATGTCAGCCTGCTGCCTGAAATTACTTTGCGGGTGGAACGATGTGAAACCAAATACGCTCTGGAAAGCCGAGGCGGGTAGCGGTGCGCCGGTGTTTTGTGCCGTCAGCGGGTTAGTACCGCCGTCATTCAATTGAGAGAATGGTCCGGGAGGATTGTTGTCGATGCCTTCTGGGAACCTTGGTAATGCCAGATAGCGAATTGTTCGATTGGTAAAGGCAGTTCCTGCCGCGACTCCGGGAACCTGATCCACAGCTTGAAGCTGCGTTGGATCATTGTAGTAGCGCAGATTTCGCGCCTTGCCAATGGCGACATCCAGCGAGAAGGTGGTTCCATCCGGCATACGGAACAAGCCAAGCACCTCACCAGTGACATCCGTCACGGCGATGGTCATCTTCGCATTTTGGTTCAATGGCAGGCGGATGGCACTACGGGTCTGGATGGCTTGCTGAACCGATTGCATGATGATGGTGTTTACCTGTTCTGCCGTGTAGTTCACACCATCATGCGGGGTTACCAGGTAACCTTCAGGCGCAAACAGGCCGTCGAAGGTTCGCGGGGTGGCAACACCAATCGGCACCAGGGCGTTTGGTGGGCCAACATATTCCACATAATTGTTCATGCCATTTCTTGGCAGAAGGTTTGCCAGGAAGCTTCCCTGATCGGTTCCTGTCCCAAGGGACAGGCCATAACGCACCAAGTCTGTCGCACCGTTGGCTCCCGGGGGACCAAAGATCGGTAGCGTGATGCCCACAAGATCGATGCGGTTGTTTCCAATGGTTGGAATCGCGAAGCCCGGTGGCAGTGGAATACCGTCAATGGTTCCAACCCCTAGCCCGGTACCAGGTTGTCCGCCAACAGCCGCCAGCGCGGAAAATTCCGCCTCCAGGGTGCGGTCGGGTAAGGCAGGGTTGTAGGTGGAGGAAAGGCTTGAGTTTGACTCGGTGGCAAAGCCTGTTGCCCCGGGATAGAACACACCAATGCCGCCCACAATGACGTTGTTTTTAACAATTGGAACGCCACCGGGAAGGGTGGCGATGCCACGGCTTTGTGCCTCTGGGTTGTAACCGGAAAGGTAACCGAAGGAGTCCATCGGGGCGTAGAAAGTGTTTTGGAAATCCGCTGGAATGTAAGCCTGGTCAATGTTGAACCTGTAAGGCAGATAAATATCGTCGGCGGTACCCTTGATGCGATCCTGTCCCGGGTGGTAGGTGCTGTCGCGGTTTGTCTGTTCGATACCAAAAAGGTCGACCTGCGGAGTGAAGGAAATTCCGGGCGGGAAGTGGTTCCCGATTCCCACGGGCGCCACATAACCGGGCCCGCGAAGGACCGAGTTCTCATCCGTAATACTTGGGTAGGATTCGACTTCACGCTGCGTGACAGTGGTCTGACTGATGTACTGGATGGTTCGCGAGGTAAGGGGTGCCTGGTTATTTCCAAAAAGGCCGCCCGTGCGGGCAAGTGCTACCGCACCATCCACCGCGAATACGAAAAGATCTGGGTCAAAAAACGGGCTGTTGGGATTCATGGCGGGGTTGATATTTTCCTCCACCCGCACGCCAAGAATTCTACCCTGCCTGTCCACGATGGCAATGATGCCATCCTTGCTGGGAGTCGCGGCCGCGGCTCGTCGCATGATAATATCCACTTCATCCGCGGTGATGGTCACATCGGGCGATGGTTGCAAGCCCAGGGTCGAGGAAAGATCCGGCGGACTTTGCGCCCCGAAGAAGTTGTTGTCTGTCGCGGGATTGAAGTTGGTGATGACATCAAGGTTGGCGTAACCAAAAAAACGGTTGTTGCCCGGCCCACCGGTCAGGGTGTTGTTACCCGTGCCACCGGAAATAATGTCGTGATTCCCCTCGCCAACTATGGTGTCCTGATTGGTGCCACCCATCAACCGATTGGCGCCAGCTCCACCAAATACCAGAGATTGTCCACTGCCTGCGTAGATTCGATCGTTACCCGTACCGCCATCAATGATGGATGTTTGGAATAATTGGGGCGCAACCTGTAGGCAATCGTTGCCAGGGCCACCATCAAAATAAATGTTCGAGACACTGGCACTATCGAAGGTTCCCGCGATGCGGTTGCCATCCACCACAATAATGCGATCGTTGACGGAATCCAGTTGAAGGGCAATGCGGTCTGGTTGATTGGTTCCAAACACCTGAAGTGTTCCACCGGCAAGGATGGCTGTGGCTGGCACTGACCTGTCTTCCAGCTTTTCAAGCGAGGGCTGATTGCTGAACGCAGCTTTACCAATGTTCTTTGGCTTGAGCCATTTGGTGAGAAATTTCATGATGATCAACCTTCTTAAAGCCATCTATCTATCCGGTTTGAAAAATCATGGATGGAAACACGGATGTCTTAAAGATCGGCATAATCGTTACAGTTTTTCAGTCAATTAGCGGAAAAATCAAAATAATCGGCAATCTTTACCCATTGTGAATTTTCGGAGAGGTGGTTTGTGTGGGACAGTTTGCCCGGATTACCAGCATTTTCGTTATGATCCAAAAAACCATCAAAATCATCATTCTTTATCAAGCTTTACATTTTTCAGTCCGATAAATGCTTCGAGTGGATCGGTGTGTGCAAGCATTCCCATTTCGGAATGGATGATTCTCACACCTGCTTTTCAAGATGAGGGTTTTCCCATGAGGTTGCATCGCATCCTATGGGCTTTGGCTTTCGCAGGGATCGGCTGGAACCCGGAAGGGGTTCTTGCTCAGGCCCCCTCATTGCTTCACGAACGACTTGTTGCAGAAGCAAAGCCTGCAACCAAAATGATTGAAAAACTTCCAGACTTGGTGAACACACCCACGGTGGATTCTCAGGATGCCCCTGTGGAACCCCCGAAGTCCGCGGACAGTGTAAAGCCAATCGAGCGACCCATCACCACTCCGAAGCTTCCTGAAAAACCTCCAACCATAGATGACTTTGTCACCACCCAGACTTATCCCCCGCTTGGCTTCACAGGAAAGTCTTCCGTTCTCTCAGAAATTGTGGGAGACAACGACTTCATTCCCGTGCCAGACCGTTGGCGGCTTGGTTTTCCCGCCTTGGATAGATATGGCAATGGTCATCCGCGTACCGTTGATTACCTGTACCAGCTAGGCCATTGGTGGGATCCGTACAACCAGAATGTTCTCAAGGGTGATTACCCATTATTGGGACAGCATACCTTTTTGAACATCACGGGCTCTGTGATTCAATTGACCCAGGCAATCCAGAGCCCCATTGGAACAACACCATTCGAAAGCACGGCCAGGCCGTTCGAGGAACAGTTCTTCGGGTTGCCCAACCAGTTGATTACCTCAACATTCATGCGGCTTTCCTTTGATCTGTTCCATGGTGATGCGGCTTATAAGCCGGCAGACTGGCGTATTCGTTTCACACCCATATTAAATGTCAACACCCTGAATGTGGGTGAACTCGCGGTGGTGAATCCAAATGTGGAGAAAAGAACCCAGCGTGATCGAAGCTGGATGGCACTGGAGGAATGGTTCGTAGAAACCAAGATCTCGGACCTTAGCGCTTACTACGACTTCATGTCCGTAAGGGCGGGTTCCCAGCCGTTCAACAACGACTTCCGTGGTTTCCTTTTCAATGATATCAACCGCGCAGTCAGGGTATTCGGCACAGCCAATGCCAACCGGGATCAATTCAACCTGGCTTACTTTCGCCAGCAGGAAAAAGATACCAACAGCGGTTTGAACACCTTCAATGATCGTGGTATCAATCTGGTGTTTGCCAACTACTATACTCAGGATTTTATTTGGCCGGGTTATACAGCCCAGGTCAGTGCCACTTACTACCACGACAATCCAACCTTCCTGTTCGATCGCAATAGCTTTCTGGTCAGGCCGGACCCCGTTGGAAACTTCCCAAGGCACACCATTGATACCGCCTACCTTGGCTGGGCGGGTGATGGCCATATAGAACGATACAATGTTTCGCACCAGCTTTACTATGTAATTGGTCACGATACGGGTAACCCGCTGGCAGGTCAGGCGCAAGATATCCGAGGCGCCCTTGGCGCGCTTGAAGTTTCCTACGACCGTGATTACGCGCGCTTTCGAACTTCGTTCTTCTGGTCATCGGGTGATCGCGATATTTATAACAGCCATGCCGGTGGCTTCGATACCGTGTTTGAAAACTCCAACTTTGCAGGTGGCCAGTTTACTTATTGGCAAAGGCAGGCCGTGCGCCTGTTTGGTGTCAACCTTGTGAACGGTGGCAGCCTAATTCCCGATTTGCGTTCCAGCAGAATTCAGGGTCAGGCGAATTATGTGAACCCCGGCTTACTTCTTTATAACCTGGGTGTGGACCTGGATATCACTCCCAAGCTCAAGATGATCAATAACTGCAATTTCATGTGGTTTGAAAGCACGAATGTGATTGAGCAATACATTTATGCCGCGGGTATCAACAACTTTATTGGTACCGACCTCAGCACTGGCTTTGAATATCGCCCGTTCCTGAATAACAATGCAATCTTAACCGCGGGTGTTGCCACTCTGGTGCCTGGTTCTGGTTTCAAAGGGCTGTACAACAATCCCTTTGGGAATGTGGATCCTTTGGTCGCAGGGTTCGTTGAGTTTAATCTGACTTACTAAATCACGCAGATTCACTGTCTTTCCAACTCTTACCGGCTTGTCTTGACCCGGTATTCGATAAACCATTACTTTTCATACTGAACGGATGTTTGTTTGGTCCCTCGTGGCTTGGGCGCAGGAGGCGCATGGCCATGGCTATGAAGTTTTCTCGTGATGCGTTGGCTGGAACGCTGGCATTTCTGGGCTTGGGAATCATGGTATTCCTTGGCCTTTCCATGATGTCTCGCATGGCGATGCCAAGGGCTGCCGCCGGACCGGATGTTGTGGCTCCCGCCAAGGCACCCAATGTTCCTTTTCCCATTCCGCCGGAACTGGAAGGGCTGGACCTTAACAAGCAATCCGATGAAGAGATCAAGGCAAAATCCAACAATTGCATTGCCTGCCATGAAAACTCGAAGGACCCTCATTGCAAGTCAACCGTGAGGCTGGGCTGTACCGATTGCCATGGTGGCAACCCAAATATCACCAGAAATGATGATGGCACCGGTTTCCCGGAACGCGATGCGAATGCGGCACGATCCTGCCCGGCGGCTCCTCCCGCAAAAAATCCCGGCGCATGGAGAAACAGTGCCAACCCGGTTCGAAGCTACACCTTATTGAATCAGGAATCGCCAGACTACATCCGCTTTGTGAACCCCGGTGATTCACGGGTAAGCCATATCAGTTGTGGCACGGCAAACTGCCATTCCAATATTGTGATGCAGGTGCGCAAAAGCATGATGACCCATGGTTGTATGCTTTGGGGCGCCGCGCTTTACAATAATGGCGCGGTGCCTTACAAGGTGCCCCGTCATGGTGAACTTTACAGCATGAATGGCGAGCCTCTCCGCATTCAGACCAATCCACCTCCTACCGAGTTCGAGAAGTCACGCGGGGTCATTCCCTATCTGGACCCCCTTCCCCGCTACGAAATCACCCAGCCGGGAAACATCCTTCGTATCTTTGAACGGGGTGGCAAGTTTCGCAACGAGGTGGGTATCCCCAACCCGCTCGAGGATTCCGGCAAGCCCTTCCTTTCCCGTTTGAGTAACCGTGGTCTGGGAACCGAGAATCGGGTCGACCCCGTGTTTGTGGGTTTGAACAAGACCCGTCTTTTTGACCCCACCCTGAACTTTTTGGGAACCAATGAGCAGCCCGGAGATTATCGTTCCAGCGGTTGCACAGGTTGCCATGTGATTTATGCGAATGATCGGTCGCCCATTCATTCCGGGCCTTATGCTAAATTCGGTAACCGGGGCAAGGCCACAGGCGAGGAATTTGCCGAGATCAAACCAGACCCAACCATCCCGAAAAATGAATCCGGCCATCCCATCCAGCATCGCTTTGCCAAGGGTAACGCCATTCCCACCAGCCAGTGCATGGTATGCCATGTGCACCCGGGAACCACGGTGATGAACAGCTACATCGGTTACATGTGGTGGGATTTGGAAACCGATGCCGAACTGATGTACCCCCGCAAACAGAAGTATCCCAAGGGCGAGGAGTTCATCCGGGCACAGATGGCAAACCCGGAGGAATCCGCCATCCGGGGTAATTGGTCCGATCCAGAGTTTTTGGCGAATGTGAGTGACTTGAACACCCAGACCAAGCACAGCCAGTTTGGTGATTTCCACAGCCACGGCTGGGTCTTCAGGGCTGTCTTCCGCAGGGATCATAAAGGCAATCTGATCGATTACAACGGAGACATTGTCAAAGACCTCAGCGCAAACAACATGAAGCGCGGTGTGGACATCGTCAAGGATTTGCAAAAACCTTACAAGGAGCCAACCGACCCGAAACAGAGCCCTGTCAGCCCCGCAGATATTAAACTGAAGGAAGCCCACCAGCGTGCAGGAATCCCCATGCATCTTGTCGATGTTCATGTGGAAAAGGGCATGCACTGTGTGGATTGCCACTTCGTGCAGGATATGCATGGCAACAACCGTCTTCAGATGGAAGTTCGGGGCGCCATAGAGATTGCCTGCGTGGATTGTCATGGTACCTCGACCGAGGTGGCGCGTCTGCGCACCTCAGGCCCGGCTTCCTACACTTCGAACCCTGATGTGAAACCGGAGGATACCAAGAACCCACTTTATGGTCGCGACCTGACTTCCATGCGCACACCTTCGGGCAAGCCTCGTTTTGAACGCAGGGGGGGTAAGATCTATCAGCGCAGTGTGGTCGAGGAAAACCTTATCTGGGAGATTGTGCAGACCAAGGATACCATCGATCCGCAAAACCAGCATTACAATGCCAAGTCCGCCATTGCCAAGACTGTTCGCTACGAAGGCGACAAGATTGTCTGGGGTAATGTGAAGGGTACGGGCAAAGGTGATGATTCCGGCTGCGCGCATTCCAACAAGAACATGACCTGCATTACCTGCCATTCATCCTGGAACCCGAGTTGCTATGGCTGTCACCTTCCCCAGAAGGCCAACATGAAAATGCCGCAACTTCACAACGAGGGTGATGTCACCAGGAATTACACCAGTTACAACTGGCAGACTCTTCGTGATGATGTGTACATGCTGGCGCGGGATGGAAATACCACGGGCAACAAGATCAACCCATCGCGTTCTTCCTGTGCCATCCATGTTTCCTCGTACAACCAGAACCGCGAGACCATTTATGTCCAGCAGCAGACCATTTCCGGGGAAGGCTACAGCGGTATCTCCTTTAGCACGAATGTGCCTCACACTTTCAGCAGCAAGGCAACCAAGCAATGCGCGGATTGCCACCTTTCCAGGGAAGATGATAACAACGCGTTGATCACCCAGCTTTCCATGCAGGGAACCAACTATTTGAACTTTATTGGCCGTTATGCCTGGGTGGGAGCAGGCAGTCATGGCTTGCATGCCGCGGTGGTCACCGAAAGAGATGAACCACAGGCGGTGATTGGCAGCTACCTGCATCGCATGGCCTACCCCGATTTCTTCCAGGAACATTTGTTCAAGAACAAGGGTTTGTTAAAGCGCGCCCATGAACATGTGAGCAAGGATATCAGTGATCCATTTGTTCACCCGTTCATGAAACCTGAGATTCTGAGCGTGCAGCACCGTGGTGAATACCTTTACGCGGCTTGTGGCGAGGGCGGTTTTAGAATCTTTGATATCGCCTTTATCGACCACAAGGGATTTTCGGAAAGGATGTCGACCGCGCCTGTTTCGCCACTGGGCCAGAAGTTTTACATCCGCAGCAAGTATGCCACCAGTGTTGCGGCACCGACCACGATTGCACCCGACCCAACCCGCAAACATTTCGCGGAAAACTATGAAGGTCGTGTCGCGGGTATCTATGGATTGATCTTCTTCACCGACAAGTATGAGGGCCTGGTCGCTGTTGGCGCCGGAACCTTGCTGGACGGTGACCCATTGAACAACTTTGTGAAGCGGGAATGGACCTTCAACCCGGATAATATTCTCGCAGGCGCAAGCCATGTGATAACCGTTGGCAACTATGTGTATGTCACCTGTGACAAGGGTCTGGTTGTGATATCGCTTGAAGATGCCGCCAAACCGGTGATTACGGCCGTGTTGGACGAGCGCTGGTTGAAGAAACCCAAATCGGTAGCGGTTCAGTTCCGCTATGCTTTCGTCGCGGATGAAGAGGGTGTCAAGGTGCTGGATGTTACCAATATCGCCAGCCCGAAACCTGTCAGCCAGATCAACATTCCTGGCGTGAACAGCATCTACGTGGCAAGAACCTACGCATACCTTGCGGCAGGCAAGTTGGGTTTGGTCATACTGGATGTCCAAAACCCGGAAAAACCCAAGGTTGACCAGGTGTTTAATGCCAATGGCGAGATTTGTGATGCCCGCGATGTGAAGCTTGGCATTACCTACACCAGTGAATTTGCCTATGTGGCGGATGGAAAGAACGGGCTTAGGGTTCTGCAGCTAACCACACCCGACACGCCCGGCAGCGGAGGTTTCAGTCCCAGACCGGTTCCCGAGCTTATTGCCACCTACAAGATTCCATACAAGGGTGAGGCCCTGTGCGTCAGCAAAGGTGTGGATCGCGACCGTGCGGTAGATGAAAGTGGCAATCAACTGGCTGTCTTTGGCAGGTTGGGTGCCCGTCCATTTACCAAGGAAGAAACCCAGAAGCTTTTCATGAAGGATGGAAAGATCTGGAAGGTAAGTAATGATCCATTCTGGGAGGGGTATCACAATGTGAACCCTCCTCCGAAAAAGAAGTAGAAAAATAAAAACACCCGACTAAGCGATCAGTCGGGTGTTCATGTTTTAGAAGAAGAGTACGAAAGCTTACTTCAATTCCTCGATGGTGATGTTCTTCCAGCGAACTTCCAGGGGTTCGGTCTTGTTGCCTACGCCGTGTACCTGAAGAGCGATGAAACCTTTGGGGGTTACCGAATCCTTAAGGTCGGCGGCGGGAACGCCGTTGATGAAGGTCTTGATGGAGTCACCCTTGCATTCGATGCGGAAGTGATTCCATTCGTTCTTCTTAAAAGCCTTGCGGGCGGCTTCATTTTTGCTGAGGTCGTTCAGCCAGCCCCTGCGGCCTTCATCGTAAATGCCACCTGAATAGGCGCGATCTGACGGATCGATTTCGCACTGGTAGCCATGCACCCTGCCAGCGGGGAACTTGAATTCCTTGCCTTGAATGGTGACCTTGGTTTCCTTGTCGTAAGACTGGCTGCGAATCTGGATGCCAGAATTCAAGGTGGGGTTTACCTTGAAGTCCACTTCCAGAATGAAGTTCCCATAATCCTTGTTGGTGCACAGGAAAGAGTTGGAAGTGTTTGGCACCGAGGTACCAATGATTTCTCCGTTCTCAACACGGTACTTGGCCTTGCCGCCCTTTTGGTTCCAACCATCCAGGTTCTTGCCGTTGAAAAGTGGTACGGCGCTGGATTGTTTCTTTGCATCGCCAGCGGGCAGTTTCTTGCTGCCATCCTTCTTTTCCTCTGCCATGGGAGGAGCAGCGGTTTCCGTGGCCTCGGTTGTGCCCCTGCGCTTGCCAAGGATTTTGTTAAGAATGCCATCCCTCGCTTGGGCATCACCAGTTGCCGTAAATCCCACAGCCATAGCTGCCAATAAGCCACCAGCAATCCATCTCTTCATTCTGAACTCCTTTCGTTGGGGGTTGTTTCAGTTTCGAATGTACGAGCGGAATAAAATAGACTAAGAACGACTTGATGTATAAGCCAGCAAAATTTGATGAAAATGGTTTATCAGGTAAATCAAAGTCCAATTCCTTATCATTCGATGGAAGTGAAGCGTGATTAATCCTTGATGTCAAAATCAATGGTATTTGGCTGATTTTTGACATCTGCTGTAAGGGTGCTGGATTTATCCATGGAATACTTTTCGGGTACCAGCCAGGTTACTTTGCCAGCCACAAGAATCTTGTTGGAACGGGATTGCTGGTTCTCTTCCTCGATGGACTTTGGTGTTTCGTAGGATCCCCCGCTTACCTTGGTGGCTTGAATGATCACCTTGTGTTTGCCAACCACGGCTCCATCTGCCTTTCGGGTGGTGGTAAGCGTGAAGGAACCATCCTTTTCGATGTTGCCGGTTGCGGGTGGCCCCTGTTCCGGCAGAAACATGATCACACCCTGGTCAATCACTTTTCCCATGTAGGTGACTTTGCCTTTTACCGGGGCAATCACTGGCCCACCAGAACACCCCATTTGCAGGGAAAAGAGAAATAAAAGTGCAACACGTCCAAGTATGTTCATGGGAAACCCTAATAGTTAGTCGATACTTCGTTTCCATTGACGGAAGCAAGGGACTGAAAAACAGTCATGTTGATGGAGTTTGGCAAAAACCCAATGTGGCCATCGGTGAAAAGGAAATTTGCCCCACCGGTGTGTTCGCTTCCAAAAGGTGTGTCGTTTTCATTGTCTGCAAGAAGCGCAATTTTTGAATTAATGGCAAACCTTGTGTTTCGGATATCCCTGCCATAAGACCTGTTGGGCACCGTGCATTTTACCCCACCCACAATTGTGCAGGCACTTGCGGAAGTCCAGCCAACCGGGCCTCCTATAGCCGCGTTGCCATAACCCGGGCCCATGCCCCAAAGTTGTGGGTGGGCAGATTCACCCACCGCAATGGTGTTGGAGGTGCCATCCACCACATCGGTAAACTTCCTTGGCATATTCAGGTTGAATAAACCATCCACCTGGACATCTCCCCGCCAGCCATGGCTATCCTTTCCACCACCAGCACTAACAAGGTTGGGGTTTCCACCTGCAACGCCAAAATAATCGCGCCTATTGGAAAACTCCGCAAAGCGCATTCCGCTGGGGCATTTGTAAACCTGAAGCACCATGTTGCTTAGTGCGGCGGGGATGCCTGAGGCCCAACCTTTGGAGTAATCATAAAGTTTTTCCGCGTTGTCCTGTTCAAGATTTGGAAGAAGCATCATCCACATGGAATTGCCCCGGCAATCAGCGGCGCAATGATTGTTCACATCCACTTCCATGCCGTTTACAGAACCCTTGGTGTCATGCAACTTGTGGATGGCCAGGCCGATCTGCTTCAAATTATTCTGGCACCGCATTCTTGCGGCGGCCTCGCGCACTTTCTGAACAGCAGGCAAAAGCAAACCAATAAGAATGGCAATGATCGCAATCACCACCAATAATTCGATAAGGGTAAAACCCTTGGGAGAGATCTTTTTCATAGGAATCCTTATGAACAATAATGAATCATAATGATAACCATGGTCCATTTGCTTAACAATTGAAATTAAAATGATCATCTTTCAACTACTTTCGAATGAAAGATGATTCGGGTTCCTTAGGGAAATCCTAAAAAAAATATTCCAACTTTATTTGACTACCTAAAAACATGACCTAGGGTTCATTTACGGGACATCACTTCCACCAACCACTTCCATGGTTGTCCCCCAACATCAGCCATTTCATTTTGGTCTATCCACTGATTGAGGGGTATACGATGTATAGCCATTCTCTTGATTTGCTTTCTCTAACCAACAACCGAAAAAAAAGCCTGATACCAAACTTGCAGATTCTCGAATCCAGAGAAGTGCCGGCTGGTAATCTGATAGCTTCCTTTAACCTGGATAATGCCTGGGGTTCAGGAATGCAGGGCAATATTACCATTAGGAATACTGGTGATGCCCCGGTAACAAATTGGTCTGCCACCTTTGATTATGCTAACACCATTAATTCAAGCTGGAATGGAACCATCACCCAAGTGAGTGCGGGAAAATTCAAAATCAACAATGCTGGCTGGAACGGTACCATCGCACCGGGGGCATCTGTTTCTGTCGGATTTATAGGGGGTGGAAATTACGCCCTTAACCCAGCCAATTTTGCGTTTAGTGGTGATGGCCTTTCTGTTTTGCCCAGCCCAACACCAACACCAACACCAATACCTACACCAACACCAACACCAACACCTACACCAACGCCTGAAGTTTCTGCAACGCTTTCTTACAAGGTCACCAGTGATTGGGGCAGTGGTTTCAATGCCGATATTACTTTGAAAAATACTGGATCAGCGACTTTGAAATCTTGGACGGTTGCCTTTGATGTACCATGGGCCATTGATTCTATTTGGAACGCGAGCACTGTTTCTCATTCGGGTATGCGCTACACCATTCAGGCTGTGGATTGGAACAAGGATATTGCGCCCGGTGCCACGGTGACTTTTGGTTTTACAGGGCATGGGACATCCTCTGTTGCACCTGTAAATGTTCAAATCAATGGTGTTGGCCAAAACCCACTGCCAACACCAACACCAACACCCACCCCCACACCAACAAACCATGCCCCTGTTGCCAACGCAGACACGGTTTATGTTTCCCCGGGTAGTTCTGTAATCATCCGTGTGATGGCAAATGACACCGACCCGGATGGTGATAACCTGGTGGTGAAAAGTGTAGCCGGGGCATCTTTTGGAACAGCAGTGCTTCAATCCAATGGAACCATTCTTTACACAGCCGGTCCAAACTTTAATGGAACCGATTCATTCTCCTACACAGTGGTAGACCCTGCAGGCCTGACCTCCACAGCCTCGGTTCAGGTGCTGAAGGCAAGTGAGTCAATCAAAGCCTGGCCTGCCCAGGTTTTTGCCCCGTATGTGGACACCACACTTTGGCCGACTTATGACCTGGTGAAGGCTGCAAAAGATCAGGGCTTGCGATACTTCTCGCTGGCGTTCATTACTGCATCACCCTCCAATCAACCTGCCTGGGGCGGTTACAGTGCTTATGAAATGAATGGCGGTGAGTTTGATCTGAAGATGCGAAACATGATCTCAGGGGTCCGCGCCTTGGGCGGTGATGTGAATGTAAGTTTTGGTGGAGCCAATGGCCACGAACTTGCAGAAGTAATCACTGACAAGACAGCATTGAAGGCGGCATATCAAAAGGTGATTGATGCCTACGGCCTTACCCGTATTGATTTTGACATCGAAGGTGCTGCGGTAAACAACAAGGCAGCACTTGATAGACGCAGTGCCGTTCTTGCCGAGTTGCAGGCAGATGCTGCCAAGGCTGGTAAGTCCCTTGAAATCTGGTTGACTCTGCCAGTTTTGCCTACCGGTCTGACACCAGATGGGGTGTATGCGGTACAAAGTGCCTTTAATGCTGGTGTGAAATTGGGTGGCGTAAACATCATGACCATGGATTACGGTGAATGGGCTGCTCCGAATCCCAATGGCAAAATGGGAGACTATGCCATTCAGGCTGCCAACAGTCTGCATGGTCAGCTAAAGAACATTTTTGCAGGTTATTCAGATGCCAAGCTTTGGAGCATGGTGGGAATCACACCCATGATTGGCATGAATGATGTCACCACCGAGGTGTTTGACCAGCAGGAAGCCAGGGAGGTTCTGGCTTTTGCCCAGCAGAAATCGATCGGGAAGCTGTCATTCTGGTCGCTCAATCGTGATATGCAGAATGCCAACGGAAAGATCGGCTATGTGGATACAACCTCTTCCAGCATTCTCCAATCGCCATTTGAGTTTTCCAGCATATTCAAGGTCTTTACCAGTCAGTCGAATGTAAACCCGGTAAATCCAACTCCTACCCCGACACCGTTTCCAATGCCCACTATTTCGGTTGCCAATGTGGCAGCTTTGGAGGGCAATTCCGGAACAACGATTTTAAAGATGGATTTCACGCTTTCTGCAGCTTCAACCAGCATGGTTAGTGTGAACTACATGACCGAGGACGCCAGTGCCCAAATGAGGGTGGATTACGCTTTTGCCCAAGGCACCATCAGCTTTGCCCCTGGAGAAACATCCAAAAGTCTTTATTTAAGTATCGTGGGTGATACCCAGGTGGAAACCAATGAAACTTTCAGCGTGCTGCTTGCTGGTGCAACGGGAGCGACTCTGGTTAGCAGTTTTGCCACCGCAACCATCACCAATGATGATGTCAACTCTGTTCCCAATCCCACTCCTTCCCCGGTTGATCCGAGCGGTGACAAAAAAGTGGTCGCATACTTCACCGAATGGGGAATATACGGCAGGGATTATGAAGTCAGCGATCTGCCTGCCGACAAACTAACTCATGTCAACTATGCTTTTGCCAAGATCACCGATCAGGGCGAGGTGGGTGTATTCGATTCCTGGGCTGCGGTTGAAAAACCATTTGGCAATGATACCTGGGAAACCCCTCTGCGAGGCAACTACCACGCCTTGCAGGTTTTGAAACAGCAGCATCCACATTTGCAGACTCTCATCAGTGTGGGCGGATGGACATTGTCGGACAAATTCTCGGATGTGGCTTTGACCGCGGATTCAAGGGCGAAGTTTGCCAAAAGTGCTGTCGACTTCATCAAGAAATATGGTTTTGATGGTGTCGATTTGGATTGGGAATATCCTGTGTCCGGGGGTCTTTCCTCGAATGTGTATCGCCCGGAGGATGGAGCCAACTATGTGGAACTGGTGAAAGAAGTTCGCAGGCAGTTGGAGGTTGCCGGTGCCACCGATAGCAGGCATTATTTGCTTACCATCGCGGCTCCCGCAGGTTACGACAAGTACAACAATTTCCAGCTTGCCGCCATGGAGCCCAGCCTGGATTGGTTTAATGTGATGACCTACGATTATCACGGCACTTGGGAAAACCAGACAAATCACCAGGCAGCTTTGTTCGCCAACCCGAATGACCCAAGCGGCGTGGGTGCCCAGTACAATGTGGACTTTACCATTCAGGCATACATGGATGCCGGTGTGCCAACAGGCAAGATTGTGATGGGTGCGCCGATTTACGGCAGAGGATGGTCGGGCGTTGCCAATGTGAACCATGGTTTGTTCCAAAACGCAGCAGGGGCGGCAAGCGGCACCTGGGAAAAAGGCACCTTTGATTATTCCGATTTGTTAAACAAGGTGAAAACCCAGCCTGAAGTGTACAAAGTGTACTGGGATACCCAGGCTGATACACCCTTTATTTATGCCCCCACCGTGGAGGGGGGTATGTTCAGTACTTTTGAAAACCCCGAAATGATTGCCAAAAGGGTGGACTACATTTTTGCCAACCAGTTGGGTGGAATGATGTTCTGGGAAGCATCGGGCGATGTTCGGGATAGTAACAGCCCGGATTCGCTGATTGGCACCGCCGCCAAACTTTTAAATGGGGTCGGGGTGTAACCTGGACCCAAAAAAGTAGGACCCCCGGATAAAAGCCGGGGGTCTCTTTTATTTTCCCATGGTTTATCATCTCGATTGTAAAGGTAAAGTTGACTATAAATACTATTGTCCGATACGCTAAACGCCCGATGATCGATGGGATGGCTTCCCTGCCAATAGCCTTCAAAGCGAGAGGATCGCATGAGTTCGCCGGTTTGTTTTCCCTGTAGCTCGCTGGGCATGAAGTTTTGCATGGGCATCACAGGCCTTTTGCTGGTCGGCTTTGTGCTTGGACATATGAGCGGAAATTTACTGATTTACATGGGCCCCGATGCCATTAATGAATATGCCGAGTTCTTGCACAAGGCTGGTCATGGAGCATTAATCTGGGTGGCCCGGGCGGGTTTGCTGACAATCTTTGCCACTCATCTGTGCCTGGCATTTGCGCTTCGCAAGAAGAACAATGATGCCCGTCCGGTGCCCTATGCCGTGGATGAAACACTGCAGGCAACCTGGGCTTCCCGCCATATGATGCTGACGGGAATTTTAATTTTTGCATTCGTGATTTATCACATCGCGCATCTTACCCTTGGCCTTACCGATCCAAGTGGGTTCAAGGACAACCTTCCTCGTGATGCCCATCAGCGCCATGATGTTTACAAAATGGTTGTGCATGGTTTTAAACAACCGCTGGTAAGTGGTTTGTACATATTTGCGCAACTGGCGCTGGGCTTGCACCTTAGCCATGGAGCGGGAAGCTGGTTGCAATCCCTTGGTCTGGCCAGGGGCTGGGTTCGTAAGCTTGTAATGCCTTTGGGGCTGGGCATCGCCATCCTAGTGGTGGCGGGAAATTGTTCCATTCCTGTTTCCATCCTGCTCGGATGGGTGAAGTAAGCGGAGGACTAGCGAACAATGACCCTGGATAGCAGAATTCCTTCTGGACCGTTGCAGCAAAAATGGGATAAGTTCAAGGCTGACCAGAAGCTCATCAATCCTGCGAACAAACGCAAATACAAAGTTCT
>JBEGQX010000224.1:0-22676 GCA_041180805.1 Planctomycetota bacterium | reverse complement strand
AGAATAAGCAGCAATATCGGAAACAGTGTAAATGTAAGCCTTTGAGAACTTACAAACGCAAGGCGGTTGCGTTGGGTACCCGCTTCTGAAAGTGCCCAGGGAAGGTTGCCAACCCTTTGTGCTGATTCCATGAGGGGCACCATGTGGGATGGCACCCAACCAGATTCCCGCATACTGGCTGAAAATGATTCCCCCTTTTCCATTCTGCTGGCCAGATCGTCAATTTGTCTCATGGCAGGCTTTGGAAAATAGGATGAGCCTTTTAAAAACCCCAACACCCACGGCATGACCTCCTGGGTTAACATGGAAATGCCCAGCATACTTAAGAAATTTCCCTGCACATGAACACGATATATTCTGCCCACCAACGGAAACCACCACCGAACTCGTGGTATTAGGATCGGAAGTAATATCAACCCGATCAGACACAAAACCGCGGGAATCAAGAGGAACCAAAACCGGGCCAGCAAATTGGAAAATCTGAAAAACCATTCAGATGGTACGGGCATTTTCGCTTGAAACTCCTGGAAGATCTTTTGGAACTTTGGAACGATAAAAACAGTCTGAAAAGTAGAAATGCAAATGGTAAACAAGATGATTGCCATGGCATAAGCAAGTCTGGGCAAGGTGTGAATCCAAAAAAAGTCCTGGTTCCAGGAAGGGGTCTTTTCCAGGCAAAGACCGAGCTTTCCGGTTGGCTCTCCCAAAGAAATAGCCAGCAATACTTCCGGGGATACCACCCCGGGATTCGCCTTTAATGATATTTCCAGAGTTTCCCCTGACTTTATCTTTTCCAGGACCTTGCCCAATCTTTTGTTAAATTGAACTTTCTGAGTAACCAAAAAGGACACGCCGTGAAAGAGTATGACGATCAAAGCTAATAAACCGGTAATGGGTAGCAAATGATTTGCCTCACCAGAAGCAATAAAAAACAGAAACGATGCACAAAGAAAAAAATAACAACTCCCTAGAACCACATTAATAAACTTCCTGTTTTTTCCCAGAAATGAATATGTCTGCCCGGCGAGAAAAGCTTCGAGGCCGGTAACCAGGGAACAACCAGTATTGGTGATTGCCAGTAAAAGAAAATGGATTTCCTCCTGCCTAATGTGCCGGTAATGCAGCATCGCAAAAATAACCCATGCGATATATGCAATGGAAAGAAGAATGAAATAAATACCCGCCCCGCCAAAACCAAGGCATAAACTTGTAATTAAAAACAATGGAATCAGCACATAAGCCAAGCATCTCCCCATTCCGCGCAGTAACCACATGAGATCAGGATTGGTCATTTGCTTAGCCCCTCAAGCAGTTTTACAAGGGGCATAAAAATGGCCAGAACAAACAATCCGGTTATGATGGCAGCTATACCAACAATCAAGAATGGGGGAATGATGCTTTGCGCGAGAGATGCGCGCATTTCCACCTGCCTTCGATACATCTGAGCCGCCTGCCTTAGCGTCGAGGCAAGGTTTCCCTTCATTTCACCCACCCCAGCCATCCAGACAATCACATCTGGAAGAACCCTGCCCACTTTTAAAGCCTCCTGCAAGGATTCACCTTTTTCCAGGCTAGCGGCAATTTCACGGGCGCCCTTGCGCAGGAAAGGGTCTGAGCCAGCATCCCCTGCCAAACGCAATGCCTGTGGCAATGGCAAATGCTGTTCCACCAAAATACCCAGCAAATCGGTAAAGGCTGCCAGTCTGGCCGTGCGTATCAGGGTACCCAACACGGGAATGGAATAAACCAACCTTGTCCACCAACAAGCTCCGGTTTCGCTAGAACGCATCAGCCCCCTGAACAGCAACAATACAGCAACAAAAACCACGCAAGGCAGCACGATGAAATAGAGTGGGTTGGAAGCAAGAGAAAGAACCAAACGTGTTACGCTGGGCAATTGCATTCCAAAATCGCGAAATATCGATTCAAACTGGGGAATCACATAAACCAAAATCAAAGTGAACAAACCAATGGCAATACCCATGACAAGAAAAGGATAAAAAAGCGCAG
This sequence comes from Planctomycetota bacterium, assembly GCA_041180805.1. GTDB lineage: Bacteria > Planctomycetota > Planctomycetia > Gemmatales > Gemmataceae > JBEGQX01. Next base: position 20,666 of record JBEGQX010000224.1, on the reverse strand, counting down.
TAATCACCAACGATCTTAAATCTGAAAGGCCTCGGGCATAAGTAGTGAGAGTGGATAATACCTGGGGCAGGCTTCCACCCTGAATTCCGGCGTTCACCAATTCGGAATAAAACGGCGGAATTCTTCCCTTTTGAAGGGCCAATGCCTCTGGCAATGTTTTGCCGGCACTTAAATCTTTTTGAATTTCCAAAGTGGCGCTTTTAAGATTTCCCCACGCCATTTCCCTGGCAATGGATTGCAGGCCTTCCTCAAGTGGCAAACCAGCCCGCGCCATGGCGGCTATTTCCTCATTCAGATAAACAAGGTCTTGCGCGCTTAGGCTTGCCTTATTTCCTTCGTTTGAGTTCATCCATGCTCCCTTATATCCACGGAAATGGCAGATGAATATCCATCGATTCCAAGGACCCTGATGATTTCTTCCTTCGTAGTCAGCCCTTTTTCAAATGCCTTTAAAGCCTGCTGACGAAGATTTTTACCCCCGGCTCTTCCAAAAACATCTTCCAATTCATTGCGGTCAGCACAACGCAGAACCGCTTTTCGGATTTCCCCTTCTGGAACCATAACTTCTGCAAGCAAAAGCCGGCCCAGAAAACCTGTGTGATTACATGCCTGGCAGCCCTCCGCTCGGCAATTGGGACAGCTTTTTCGAAGCAGCCTTTGGTTCACAATAAGTCGCAACGCACTAGTTAGCAAATGGGGTTCCAAACCCATCTCCACAAGGCGACTGATTACTCCCGCAGAAGAACCGGCATGAAATGTGCTAAAGAGCAAATGCCCGCTTAATGCCGCTTCAATCGCAACCCTTGCAGTTTGGGAATCACGAATTTCCCCTACCATAATCACTTCGGGATCCTGCCTTAGTAGACTGCGCAATCCACTGGCAAAATCCATCTCACCGTGGGATCTAATCTCGCTTTGGCTTATACCATCCAACACCTGTTCAACAGGATCTTCCAAAGTAACAATATGCCTGCGACAAAACTGGGTTTGAATCCTTTTAAGGCAGGAATAAATGGTGGTGGTTTTTCCGCTACCACCTGGACCTGTAAAAAGTATGGCCCCGGTCTTTTCATCCATGGCAGCAGTCAATGTCTTGCAAACTTCCGGGTCCATTCCAAGATCATGGATTTCAAGGCTTTTTGAATCTTTTCGAAAAATCCGAATCGCAACCCTTTCACCATGGATGGTTGGAAAAGTACTGACCCTCACTTCCATGGGGTCGTTGCTTTCCTTGCTGCGCAATCTTCCCTCCTGGGGAATATCCTGCCTGTAGGAAAGAAGGTCTGCCAAAACTTTCAATCTTGCGACAACATTCGGTGCAAGTTCCTTGGGGAAACCCGGACCATGGTGGAGCACACCATCCACACGAAAATCCACATTTAACGCATGAATTGATGGCTGAATATGGACATCACTTGCCTGAAGTTTTTTGGCTAAATCCAGGATATTTTTCACAAGGACTGGAATTCTTTCCGCGGCCAATGCTGACCCGGGGTCCAAGGATTGCCAGTCATCTTTCCTCATGAATCACCAAAAGTTTTACAAACGTACAATTATCTGCTAGGGCAAATCGGATATGCTCGTTTAGAATAACCATACCAACTTTCTAATCCAACTAATTTCAAATGTTTATCAAGAATTCCGAAACAAAACCTGAATTTCGAAGTGTGCATTTCCCAGACAGGTCAAATGTACAAAAGGCCGCAGAATGGTTCACGCTAATAGCAAGAATGTACTCGATTGATTATCTAAGGGGATCAAAAACATCAAAACTTGCCGGTAAAAGTCTCGATTTCCGGGATTTAAGAGAATATGAACCGGGTGATGATTTCAGGCATGTGGATTGGAAAGCCTCTGCACGCATGGGAAAATGGCTTACGCGCCAATTTCACCAAGGAGTTAATTTTCATCTCTCTCTAATCCTTGACACGAACCCTGGTATGAATTTTGGCTCTGGCTATTTCACAAAGATGGACTCACTGATTCTTTTGACAACATTTTTAGCATGGGTGTCTTACTATTCCGGATCAAAGTTAAAGATTTATAATCCCCGGCAATTTCATCGGCCATTAACTTTTGATCGACTCCATTCCCACACACCGTTGCAGATTGCAAACATCCTTACTGCGCCAAAAATAAGCCTGCCAATAAATTGGCAATCCTTCTGGAGGAAGATTCCCCGCAAATCCCTGGCTGACAATATAACGTTTTTGATTTCCGACTTTTGGAACACAGGAATTCTGGACAGTGCACCAATGGTCGTAAAATCTGAACAGTTTTATTTGGCGCGAATCATAGATCATGGGGAAACCAATATCCCCCAAGATCTGGAAACTTATCTTGCGAATCCTGAAACCCGGGAAATTCGCCCCATAGTTGCCGATAATGGTGGGTTGGAAAAGTTTAAAAAAAATCTGACTGACCATTCGGAAAAAATCAAAAACATTGCCCACGAAAAGAACATGCATTTGATCCCTCTCGTTTCCGGGGAAGGGATAATTGATGAATTTGTGAGACACACCTTCTCAAGACCAGCAAAATCAAAGGCAATCCAATGATGGCAAATATCTGGCTTTGCCTTGTATTATTTTTCGGATCGCAACAAGCGCCTTTTCTGGAAATTTCCCCGGATCAGCCAGAGTTGGCCAACAACCTGAAACTACGCCTTGAACGAATGAACATGCTGGGGGAGGCCCCTCGGTATAAGGGCAATTTTGAATCAACATTTGGAGAAACATGTATTTTAAAAAACCTATCCTTAAAGCCAGATGGCAGGCAGTGGTCACTTCTCTGGGACAAAGCCACACCCGATACTTTTGAAATTACTTTGCGCAAGCAAGACCAATCCCCTGGTTTAACTTTATTCGCGATATTTTCTGTTGGCGTAAAAGAACTAAAAGTGACTTGGTCTGATCTATTGTCACCAATAGCCATACCCCAAATAGCGATTTCCAATCCAAGCGTCCCTGTATCGCTGGTTCAAGGCAATAACCCATTCTGGGCGGTATTACTTTTGCTGGGAGTTGGCCTGGGTGCTGTTTTAATCATATTTCTTGGTGCTAAACAACGAATGTACAAACCCGACATAAAATCCAACCTTCTAAGCCGGCTTGGCGATCCACAGCAACACAACTGGAAACAATTGGCACCCATTCTTGAACAATTAAAAAGTTTGTCCAAAGGGGATTTAGATCTTTCAGAAAAAATCAAAGGCATTGAAGAGATGCGATTTTCAGGCCAGGATCCAGATATTCAGAAAATTCGTGAACTTTTAAAACAACACCCATCTGCATTTAACGAATAAACCAACAAATCTAATTATCACGATCAAAGCAACTACTAACAATGGTTACTCTCGGAAGAATAGCCTATTTAAGTAAACCAGCCATGTTTTCCGGCCGATCAATAAAGCATGAAATCATTGCCAACATTTCCTTAGCCACCAACTTGAGGTGGTAAGAAAAATTAGACACGACTAATTTTTGAACTATCGGGAGTTTTAACATGAATCAACCATCAAACAAAACATTCATCGTTGCATTAGTCATCACTTTTGGCCTTTGGGGCTGCTCTTCTTCAGGCCCAAATCCCAAAGCCCAGGCCGAAAAAATCAAATCTCTTGAAGAACGTCTTGCAAAAATGGAAACGGATTATCAAAGCACGCTTTCCCAACGAGAAGAACTAAAGCAAAAAGTGACGACTCTCGAGGAAAAATTATCCATCCATCAAAAGGTCGTAAAAGAAAGGGATGAATTCAAAGTTGTTTCAGAACAACGGGCAAGCGAAAGAGATGCCCTTCAGATCCGTTGCGAGATGTTTAAAAAGGGCCTGCAAGAATTGATCGGGCAGGACGATGCCATGGCATCCATGGGCAAGCATTTCCCACCCACTGCAACAGCGGGCCTGCCTATTCCCGGTAAATAATCAGCTTATTCCAAAAGGAAGACGCCAGCCCTTTGCGCATGATGCGTCAGGGGCTGGCGTTGCTCTTTAATCCTGCAAATATTCAATCACAGACTGTCTCTTTAGGTCCGTGACAATTCGCTTCATTTCAAATTGCGCAGCCTCATTTCTTAGCTTATCCCTGACTTGCTTTTGAATCTTTTCATCAAAAGTCCGTAGCCCCGCAAATTCCCGTTTCACCAACTTAATGATGTGTATGCCTGTTGGGATTTCCACAAGTGGTCCAACTTCACCATCGCTCATGGAAAAAAGATAATTCTCAACCTGCACAGGTTTAATTTCACCGCGTTTACGCCCAATTCCCTCGCCCCCGCGAAACGCGCCATCCCCATGGCAATATTCCTTGCTAAGTTTTGCGAAATCCTCGCCCTTCTTTGCCCTTTCGGAAATTACCTGTGCCAGTTTCAAAGCTTCCTCCTTGGAACCGGAATTTCTGAAACTTATAAAGATGTCCTTCCATTCCACACTGTCAGAAATTTGAAATTCTTCCTTGTGGGAATCGTAATAATCCCTGATCTGTTTATGACCTATGCGATCAAGACTGGGCATAATGCGTGATTGCATATACTGGGTAGCCATGAAGTTTCTCTCAGACTGGCGCCTTAGTAAATCCAATGACATTCCCTGAGATTCCAGCATTGCCTGAAAATCTTCATCGGTGGGAATTTTGTTACGGTCTTTCAACAACCTTATATATCTGTCAAATTCCTTGGTCGCCAATTCCTGTAACTTGTCCAGAAATTTCTTGGCCTGGGGATTTTTGGAGAGTTTGTTTTGGGCATCCTGAATGACAATTTCGCGTTCCACCAGTTGAGTGATGGCAGCCTTTCGTCTAGCCTGTTCCCCCTGGGAACTTTCCCCAATTCCCTGGCTAAGGGACAAACGAACCTCTTCCTCCAGAACTGCCTCACCATTCACAATGGCCACAATATTACTGCCAGTGGTTTTTTGCCCCGGTTTTTTTTCTTCAGGGACATTCAAGGCAGTTTGCTCGCCAGCCGAATCTGAATCATCTTGAGAAATGGCTCGAACAACTTGAGTTTCTGGTATTCCGATGGATTGAACCAAAGGAGTGCTTTTGGAGTTGGAAACACATCCCAAGGCAAGAAAGCAAGCCATAAACAAAGAAAAAACCAATCCCCTGAGCCGCATAAAGCCTCCAAATCAGGCGAAAGACACGCCTTATGGGGCGTATAACTGTTCGATTCTTTGGAATCAAGTGGGCTTTGGGTTCATTTCCAACAACATAGGCTATTAAATAATGCCTGTGTAAAGATGGGTAAAAAGAACCTAGCTAATCAGCTTTAACCAATCGAATGACCGAGGGTGATAATCTCCCACAATCCATGAATTAAAGTCTGGACTCAAAAAAGACAACTAATTTATAATGCCCAGATTACCTTGATGCTGGAATCAACCAAATCTTGGTTATTTTCATACACGCATAAGTAGTCAAAGGAATCCTTATGAGCAGCTCTCCCGCATTGACCCAACAGCAACCTGCAAACGCAATGCGGTTGCTATGGGCTGGGTTTATGGCAATTTTGGCAGCAGGCATCGGCTTTGCCATCCGTGGTGGCATTCTTGATAACTGGGGATCCCAATATGGTTTCTCTGGGGAAGAACTTGGCAAAATCGGTGGTGCCGGTTTCACAGGATTCTGCTTCGGTATCATCATAGGCGGGGTAATTGTAGACAAGATTGGTTACGGCAAGTTGGTAATAGCCGCTTTTCTTTTTCATGTCGTCTCCGCTTTTGTCACTTTTGGTGCAGCCGACGGCATGGCTAAAGAATCCGCATACAACTACCTTTTCTGGGGTACATTCCTGTTCGCCATCGCTAACGGGACTTTGGAAGCCGTTGCCAACCCGTTGGTGGCAACTCTTTTCCCAAATGATCGAACCCATTACCTCAACATTCTGCATGCCTCTTGGCCTGCTGGCATGATTCTCGGAGGTGTGATGGGATGGATTCTTGATGACAGAATGAAAATCGATTGGAAAATTCAGCTTGGATTATTCCTCATTCCAACCGTTCTTTATGGGCTTATGTTCTTCGGGCAGAAGTTTCCAAGATCCGAGGCTTCTGAAAGAGGCCTCAGCCTGGGTGAAATGTTCAAGGATGTTGGTTTGCTGGGTGGCGCGGTTGTATGCTACCTGCTTGCCATGTTTTTTGGTGATGTTCTCAAGCCATTTGTCGCAGAAGGGCAATCCACCTATATTGGCTACGCAATCGGTGGCGTTTTGCTTGCAATCATCGGCTTTCTCACCAAATTCTCCATAGGGTCTTTATTGTTGTTTGTATTGTTTGTTGTACATGCACTGGTGGGCGCGGTTGAGCTTGGCACCGATGGCTGGATTCAAAACATCACTGGAAATATTCTTTCCAGCGAACAAGGCAAAATCCTTTTCGTATTCACCTCAGCGACAATGTTTGCGCTGCGCTTTTGCGCGCACTTCATTGAAACCAAAATCGGCCTGACACCCATAGCCCTGCTTTTGGTTTGCGCGGTTTTGGCCTGCCTGGGCCTGAACCTCGTCAGCGGAATTACAAGTTTTGGTGGAGCCTTACTGGCCCTGACTGTGTACGGAATTGGAAAGACTTTCTTCTGGCCAACCATGCTGGCAGTGGCGTCGGACCGTTTCCCCAGCACTGGTGCGGTGGCTATCTCCATCATGGGTGGCATTGGCATGATGAGTGCGGGCCTTCTTGGTGGCCCTGGCCTTGGTTATGCCAAAGATCGTTTTGCTGCTGAATCTCTCAAAGTTTCCAATGCGAAAGCTTACGATGAGTTCAAGAGTGGCAGCGACAGTGGTTTCCTTTTCCTGGACAAGGTCAAGGGAATTGATGGCAAGAAGCTTGGGGAAATCGCCAAAAAGGCTGAGGAAAAGAAGGAACTTTCCAAGGCCGAAAAAGATGTCCAACTGGCATCCATTGAAGGCGACCGCAAGACCTTGAAAGCGGACTCCTATATCCCCGCAACCATGGCTGCAATTTACCTTTTGTTGCTTCTCTACTTCAAATCGATTGGTGGCTACAGGGCTGTCCATATCGATGGTTCTGCAAAGAATGGCGCCCACTAAGGCACCTCATATTCATCACCAATCAACCAGGCTGTAAATGGCCGAAAGATCTTTTACATTTCTGGGAACGGGAACCTCCGTGGGGGTTCCCATGATTGGGTGTGAATGCAATATTTGTGTTTCTGAAGACCCCAAAAATCACCGATTTCGATGCGCGGGCCTCGTGAGAGTTCCCGCTGGAAACATACTAATTGACACCCCGCCGGAACTCCGATTGCAGTTGATAAGGGCGAAGGTGGCAAAAATCCATGGAGTGCTTTTCACCCACTACCATGCGGATCACCTCCATGGCTTGGATGATTTGCGCCCCATACAACACCACATTGGCAAACCAGTTCCTTTGTATTGCACCTCCGAGGTGGAGGAACGCATTCGCACGTCCTTTAGTTATGCCTTTGAGGAAAGAACGCATAAGCAAACCGGGTATCTGCCAAAACTGGAATTCCGCAGGATAGCCGAATCTCCCATTCAATTTCTGGGCGAGTCCATAACTCCCATACCCATGGAACATGGCCACTTTCCCGTATTGGGATTTCGCATTTCAAATATGGCTTATTGCACGGATGTCAGCCATATTCCCGAAACCAGCATGGGGTTGCTCGAAGGATTGGACGTCTTGGTTTTGGATGCCTTGCGAGAAACGCCACACCCTGCTCATTTCAATTTGGAACAGGCCCTGAATGTTATTGCCAAATTAAAACCGAAACAAACCTTCCTCACGCACCTCAGCCATGAAATGGATCACAAAATCATCGAGCCGAGATTGCCCAAAAACATTCGATTTGCCTATGATGGGCTTTCATTTGATTTTTAAAGTTTGAGGTTACTTCCGTTGGATGGGAAGTTAAAAAAATTACTTGAAGAACACAGCCAATGGAACCTTTTACAAAGGTTCGGTTGCTTGGAATCCGCACAGCAGCAAAAGCTTGAACGGCAATTGCTAAACCTGGATCTTCTTTGTGTATTTCAAGAAGCCAGGAAAAGTCATGAAAAAAGAAACACCTCAGCGGCAAACGAATTTCACCCTGTTATTCCCGCGAACATAAATGACCATAAAGAAGACCATACAAGGATTGGACGAAAAGCATACGAACAAGGCAGTGTAGCCTTTCTTTTGGTGGCCGGTGGCCAGGGTAGCAGACTTGGCACGCCAATTCCAAAGGGAATGGTTCCGGTAACACCCATAAGGCAAAAATCGCTTTATCAGGTTCATGCTGAAAAAGTCCTGGCACTAAGCAAAAAATACAAGTCCAGCTTTCAGCTATTAATCATGACAAGCCCGGCAACACACCAACCAACCGAGGAATTTTTTCGACAAAACTCTTTTTTTGGGCTTTGCGAACAACAAGTATCCTTCTTTCAGCAATCGGTTCTTCCATCTATCTCCATGGAGACAGGAGATCTGATTTTTGATTCGAATGACCAACTTTTCACAAGCCCGGATGGTCATGGAGGATTACTGGGAGCCATAAAAAAAGCTGCGTTATTCAAAAAACTAAAAGAAGCCGGCATCCAGCATCTGTATTACTTTCAGGTGGATAATCCCCTGGTTCAACTCCATGATCATGTCTTTTTGGGAATGCACATAAAGTCTGAATCCCAAGTCAGCTCCAAATGCATCCAAAAAAGAGATGTCAGGGAAAAACTTGGGAACTTTGTGGAAATCCAAGGTAAATGCCACATCATTGAATATTCTGATCTTCCAAAAGATTTGGCTGAGAAGACTCATTCAGACGGCGCTCCTTATTACTCATGTGGAAGTCCAGCCATTCATGTGTTTGATGTTGATTTTCTTGCCAAGATGGCAGGAAATCCTGAGGCTCTTCCTTATCATGTTGCCAGAAAAAAAGTACCTTTTATTGACAACAATGGCATCAGGGTTACACCCGATAGCGAAAACGCCCTAAAGTTTGAAAAATTCATCTTCGACATATTCCCGCATGCGGAGCGTTGGCTGGTGGCATCGACCAGACGGGAAGATGAATTCGCGCCTTTAAAAAACAACGAGGGAGAAGACTCCCCAGCAACGGTAAGATCCGCACAAATAGCCTTGTTCGGAAAATGGCTTGGAGTTGCAGGGGTAAAAATATCCCCGGAAAATCCTGGATCACCCCATGCGATTGAAATTAGTCCGCTTTTCGCCCTGGATGTGGAAGAATTAAAATCAAAAATTCAACCGGGCGAAATACTGCATTCACCCATTCTTTTGGAATGTCCGCAAAACAAAACAGGAAGTTGAGGAGATAAAAATGCTTCACGCTATGATTATGGCAGGTGGTGGTGGAACAAGATTTTGGCCAAGAAGCCTGGCCAAAAAGCCCAAGCAATTCCTGCAACTTGGTGGCGAAAAATCCCTCATACAGCAGGCCTATGAACGACTCGAGGCCACGGTTCCACCAGAACGCATGTGGGTGATCACCGCTGAAGCCTACCGCCAGGAAACCAAAACCCACCTTCCTCTTCTTCCGGACGGCCATGTGATTGGCGAACCAGTTGGAAGGGACACCGCACCATGCGTTGCGTTGGGTGCTGCTCTAATCCATAAAAGTGATCCTGATGCCATCATGTTGGTGAGCCCTGCCGATCATGTGATTGAACCTGTGCAGGAATTTCGCAGGGCAGTTCATAGTGCCCATGAGATTTGTAAAGATAATCCGGAAACTTTCCTGACCTTTGGAATTCCACCCACTTACCCGGCAGTAGGCTATGGTTATATTCAAAAGGGACCGGAAGCGACCCAGCGCCAGGGTCTTACCGCCTTCAGGGTGGGGGCATTCAAGGAAAAACCATCCTTGGAACTGGCCCAACAATTTTTTTCATCTGGCCAGTATTTTTGGAATAGTGGCATCTTTGTCTGGCATGCAAAAACTGTTCTAAATTCACTTAAAGAACATAAACCCGCTCTGTATCAGGCTGCCATGCGCATAGCAAACGCCTGGGACACTCCCGAAAGAATGAATGTCCTGCAGTCGGAATATGCCGGCATGGAAAAAATCAGCGTTGATTACGCAATCATGGAGAAAGCCAAAGATCTGATGGTGCTGCAAACACCTTATAAATGGGATGATGTTGGGAGTTGGATGGCCCTGGAGCGCCTTCACCCTCAGGATTCAGATGGTAACACCGTACTTGCAAATCATGTTGGTATAAAGACTGGTAATTCGATTGTTGTCTCTGACAACCAAAAGAAATTGATCACAACCATTGGAGTGAACAATCTTTTGATTGTTCAGGATGGGGATGCCCTTTTAGTTGCGGACAAAAATGACGAGGCAGGCGTGAAGCTTTTGGTGGAAACATTGCGTAAACGGGGTATGGAGAACTTCCTTTAATGCAGTCAACCAAGTGGCTTGGGATTGATTTTGGAACCGTCAGGCTTGGTTTTGCCTGCGCTGATCAAAAAACAGCCATCGCTTTTCCTATTACCACCTACACCCGGCAGGGCGAAAAAAGGGACACAGCCTACATCCAAAAACTGGTTCGGGAAGAGAAGGTGAATGCCATCGTTGTCGGGCTTCCAGTTCGGGGGGATGGCAGCAAAGGGGAAAAGGCCAACGAAGCTCTTCAGTTTGGTGAATGGCTGGCCAAAATCACCGGACTTCCAGTTCGATATTATGATGAAAGATACAGCACATTCGATGCGGAAAGCTCGCTTCGTTTTGCCGGTCTAAGCCCCATGAAACGAAAGCAAATAAGAGATCAGGTGGCCGCACAAATCATTCTGCAATCATTTCTGGATGCAGGCTGTCCTAATGATGATCACTCCGGCCCTCTTCAATCGCCATTTGCTGATTAATAGGCAAGCGTCGATTTCCAATTTTTGCGTAGGTCATCCAGGGAAGCCCATACAATCCACTCCCCTGCGGGTCCGGCAATTCGAAGTCGCTTTTCAGAACAGGTGACCCCGATTTCATTCAAGGGCAATCCCACAAATTCAGCTTCTAATGCACCGACTTTACCCGGTTCCACTTCAACCACATAGGATGTTGGTGATTCCGCGAATAGTAAACCAGGGACATTGATTCCTTGAAATTTTCCAAGGCCGGCAATGTCCGCGCCAATCATCCCGGCAAAAGCCATCTCGGCCAATGCGACAGCCAATCCACCTTCGCTGATATCGTGACAAGACCTTATCAGGCCCTTGCTAATAGCCTTATGCACAGCATGATGCACCTTGATGCTTTCGCCAGCAACCGGCTTCGGCACCACTCCGCCTTCAAGCCCATGCACACGACAGTATTGTGATCCACCCAAATCAGCAACTGGCTTTCCAATTAGGAAAATTTTGTTGCCAGCCTTTTTCAAATCCATGGTGACACATTGGCGAATATCGTGCACCAATCCCATGGCACTGATCAAGAGTGTGGGGGGAATGACAATATTTCTGCCAGAAGCATGGAATTCATTCTTAAGACTGTCTTTTCCACTGATAAAAGGCATTCGGTAAGCTATTGCGTAATCCTTGCAAGCTTCCGCCGCCAACACCAACGATCCCAAAACCTCGGGGCGATCGGTGTTACCCCAGCAGAAATTATCAAGAATCGCCACACGGGATGGATCCGCTCCAACACTTACCACATTCCGAACCGCCTCATCGATCGCACAGGCAGCCATGGCGTAAGGATCTAGATCACCATAATCCGGTAAAATACCGCACCCAACGGCAAATCCTTTGGTACTTCCCAATACAGGATTCACCACGGACGCATCGGAAGGCCCATCTTCCAGAATTCCAACCAATGGCTTGATCACGCTACCGCCTTGGACTTCATGATCATATTGGCGAATGATCCATTCCTTGGAGGCTATATTTGGGGTGGCCAAAAGTTTCTGCAACGTCTCGGAAAAATTCTCATTGGCAGGTGGCTTGGGATTCGTCTTTGAATTCTCCGGCACTTTCCAACTGGCTTTACGAACCTGCCTGGGCCTGCCGTTATGCAGGAATTCCATTTCCAACTCGCCTACGGGATTACCCTTATAGAACAGTTTTAATTTGCCTGTCTGCTCAAACTTACCAAGCACGGCAACTTCCACGCCTTCCCACTTACAAACCTCAACCAGCTTTTCCAAATTGGTATCCGGAACTGCCAGAATCATTCGCTCCTGCGATTCCGATATCCATATTTCAGTGTAGGACAGACCATCATACTTCAGGGGTGCCTGATCGAGTTGAACCGAAGCCCCTAGATGTTCACCCATTTCTCCAACTGCGGAACTGAAACCACCCGCACCGCAATCAGTAATTGCATGGTAAAGTCCAAGATCCCTGGCTTTCAAAATGGCATCAAGAACCTTCTTTTCCTCGATGGCGTTTCCAATTTGAACTGCCCCACCGGAAACTTTTTCTGATTCTGTATGCAACTCTGCCGAGGAGAATGTTGCCCCATGAATACCATCACGCCCGGTTCTTCCACCAACTGCAACAATTAAATCGCCGGCAAGAGGCTTTTTAACAGCCTTCTCCACTGGAATAAGCCCCGCGGTTCCACAGAACACCAATGGATTGCCAAGGTAACGGTCGTGAAAACAAACTGCTCCATTGATGGTTGGGATTCCTATTCGATTGCCATAATCCCTAACCCCGGAAACTACACCATTCATGATTTTAACCGGGTGAAGAATTCCCTCCGGTAATGTGTCTGCCGGCGTGGTTGGTGGGGCAAAACAGAACACATCGGTGTTACAAACTGGCTTGGCTCCCAAGCCAGTACCCAAAGGATCGCGAATAACACCACCTATGCCGGTGTTTGCACCACCATAAGGCTCAATGGCACTGGGGCGATTATGTGTTTCCACTTTAAAGCAAAGATGAAATTTATCATCAAATTTAATCACCCCCGCATTGTCCTCAAACACACTAACACACCAATCCTCCTTGCCCATGGATTCCCTAAGGAACCTGGTGGCTTCAAACACGGTTTCTTTAAGCAGATTCTTGTAAACCTTGCCTTCAAAATCCACAGTCCCTTTCAGAGTTTTGTGAGAGCAATGCTCGGACCACGTTTGGGCTATGGTTTCAAGTTCAATATCCAGAGGTTCTCTGGCAAGTTTTTGGTAATGTGCCTGAATGGTAAGCAATTCTTCCAAATTCAGGGAAAGGGACATTTCCCGGCTCAATTTTTGAAGTTGTTCGGAATCCAACTTTAAGAATGGCACGACAACTTTGCTGAATTTATACTCGGTACCCCGGCCAAGATGATGCTCCTGAAGCTGGCCTTCCACAATCATTTCAATGGCATCGTTTGCAAGAACCCTGCGAAAAAGCACCGCCTTATCCTGTGCTACCGGGGGAGGCCCAAAATATCTACGAAAACTTCGCACTCCCTGGACAGGAACCCCTAGATCCTTGCTGGCTGCGATAATGCTTAGTGCCGTCGGATCCATAACCCCTGGCTTAAGCAGCACTGTTGCAAGGCAAGGATCACCGCTTCTTTCCTTTTGCTGGCACCCAATCTGCTGGAGGGTTGCTTTTTCAACCACGGCATCCACCAGTAGTTCAATTTTAAGCTTTTCCGCGGCTTCCCGGGTCAAATCACCCTGAAGCAAAAAGCCCCTGGTGGTGAACGAAACCATCTCCTGATTTCGCTTGCCTGACATTAGAAGGTGAAACTCACCGTTAACTCGCTTCTTTTCAAGGTCGCTCAAAAGTGGCTGAATTTCTATTTCCCAGATCATGCGTCTTTTCCCGTGAAAGTTGGAACCAGATATGGTTGCATTATAGGAATCGCTGGTGGAATTGCTGGTACCAGACCACTACACCAGACAATAGATTCAAAAATAAGCTTCCGCAATGAGGATTTTCAGGAAAGGAAATTAAACATGAAGGCAGTGCAGGCAGTAATCACCGAACCATTCAAGGCAGATCTCCGCGAAGTGGAATTACCCGATCCTGGCGCGGGCCAAATCATGGTATCTGCCAGGGTTTCTGCCATAAGTGCGGGTACCGAACTTGCAGTTTACACTGGCACGCATCAATGGCTTAAAGACCCCAATTTGCCGGATTGGAAGTTCCCGTTTCGTAGCGGCTATTCAGCTGCCGGGGTGGTTGTAAAAGTTGGCAAAGACATTCAAGGCATCAAGGAAGGTGATCGGGTTAGTTTTCCTGGCAATCACGCCTCGCATGAAATCCTAAGCGTTACTCACGAGCGTGGCAAATGGTGGAAGATGCCTGACAATTTGGAATTTGAAAAAGCTGCGGTGGCTTGTATTGCCAGGTATGGCATGGGTGCTTCTATTCGTGCTGGAATCACCTTGGGAAGAAGCGCTGCTGTATTGGGAATGGGAATTATCGGGCAATTCGCCCTCAGATGCCTGATGGCCGCTGGCGCCAATCCGGTTGTGGGTATTGATGCGGTTCCCATGCGCAGAAAAGCCGCACTGGCTGCAGGCGCCTACGCTGCAATTGACCCTGCCAACGGTCCTATCAAGGAACAAATCCGCAATATCCTTTGCGGTGGAGCGGAAATAGTGGCAGATGCCACGGGAATTCCTGATGCGGTTCCCCAGGCCATGTCACTTGCTTGCGATGGGGGACAGGTGGTGGTGGTTGGCAGCCCCCGGGGCAAGGCCAAGGATGTCAATTTTTACGACGATTTGCACAGAAGGTACATCGAAGTAACCGGGGCTCATGGAAACATGCTGTTTGAACCTGCCCACATTCGAATGCCAGGAGATTGGAACATTCATAAGGCGCAGTATTGGCTTTTAGCCTCGTTAGCCAATGGAAGGCTGAATTTGGATGGATTGGTGACCCACAAGATCAAACCATCAGAACTTAACAAGGCTTATGATGGATTATTGAACAAAAAGGATGAGTATCTCGGTGTAACCGTGCATTGGGATCAACTGTAATGGATGGTTCTTCAACAGCATTCGTAATCCTGCCATGGATCGCCTGTGCGATAGCGGCACTTGTTGCTGGCTTTGTAAATTCCATTGCAGGAGGTGGCACGCTACTTACTTTTCCATCCCTGCAGTTTGCTTTGGGAGCAGTGTTCCCCGGCCTGCCAGGAAAAGATATCCTTGTGATGGCAAACACCACAAGCACCCTGGCGGTATTGCCGGGGTCGCTTGCAGGGGCATGGGGGGTTAAAAACCACCTGACTGGTGCGAAAAATTGGCTTCTACTGCTTATCCCTTCCAGCATTCTGGGAGGAAGCCTGGGAGCATTTTTGCTTACGCGATTTCCATCCCATTTTTCTGCACTGGTGCCTTGGCTGCTTTTTCTGGCATCCACCCTTTTTCTCGTTCAACCTTGGATTTCCAAACTGACCCAAAAACCCGAATCATCCAAAACCACCAACCCATGGGGAGCTATCACTCTGGCTTTCTTTCAGCTTTTTGTGGCCACCTATGGAGGGTACTTCGGTGCCGGCATTGGAATATTGATGATTGCATCTCTGTCTTTGATGGGAATTCACGATCTAAACAGGGTAAATGGCATTAAAAACATACTGGCATTTCTTATCAACACTACCGCCGCACTATTTTTCTGTTTTAATGCACCAGTTCACTGGCCTTTGGCCATCTGGATGGCTATCTTTTCTGTCCTTGGTGGTTATCTGGGTGGGGTTCTTGGCCAACGAATTCCTAGAAAAGTTCTCAGGGCAATAATCATCTTCATCGGATATGGACTTAGCATGTATTACTTTATCGGCTCCCAACAATAACGCTCTTGTCAACAATTTACCGCCGATTTCAAAACTTTAGCCTTGGCCTAAGAATCGGTTCCTGTTAGAAAAGTTTAGTCTCATCGGGAATTATGGTCTTTTCAAGGAAAGGAAAGCTAATGAATCGTTTAGTATTTGCCAGTCTTGTGATTGGCTCCATGGTTATGGGTTTTTCAAGCGTAAGCGCGCAAGATGCGAAAGGAAAAAAAGTGAAGACAACTTCAGGATTGGAATATGAGATTTTGAAGGAAGGCAATGGTGCCGAGGCGAAAAAAGGCGATAAGGTGACTGTGCATTACACCGGCTGGCTGAAAAGCAACGGCAAGAAATTTGACAGCAGCGTGGATCGCGGAGATCCATTTGTGTTTGGTCTTGGTGCCGGTATGGTAATCCGTGGCTGGGATGAAGGCGTTGCAGGCATGAAAATCGGGGAAAAACGCCGCCTAACCATTCCCCCAGACCTTGGATACGGCGCACGTGGTGCGGGCGGAGTGATACCTCCCAACGCAGACCTGATTTTTGAAGTTGAACTCTTGAAGGTCAACTAAACAGAATCAGTTAAGTCCAGCCATTCCCGATTTAAATCAGCCAGGTGTAGCTCCAGTATTTTCTGGAAAGGTAACCTGGCTGATTTTGCATACACTTCCGCAAGCACCATTCCTGCAATACGCAGGCTTTCCTCGTCGCCCCTTTGCCAGATATCCCGGGCGAGTTTCCATGCGGCACCTAGCTGCTGATTCTCAAGGAAATATCGTGCTTTTTCCGAATACTTTTCCAATCCCTTCTCGGACCAGATTTCTTCCGCGATACTATCCAATTCCAATTCTTTAAATGGCTCGCACACGGACTCCAGCTTTGGCACCCCACCAAAATCCAAGGTTGGCAAAACCTGGTCCCTTTCCATTTGCTCAATTTTTTGCGTGGCTAAAAACTTCTCCACCTTGGATTTAACCTTCATCAAAACACAATCTGCGTCAAGAAACCCATCATCCTCAAGATTCATCTCTTCTTCAGCAAGATAAGATTGCAAAGCCTCGAAAATAGATTTTCCATCCACGGTGAAAGAGAGTCCCTCATCCGCATAACTGGAGGCAAAACACCCGGTTTTACCCGAGCAATCATCCAACAAATAGCCAGCATGCCAGCCTTGGTTTCCTTTCGCCATCAGGGTAAAAAATTCCGGCGGATCCAGCGAATACCTCCAGTGTAAAGCCAAAAGATCTTTGTTATGAAGATGGTCAAACTTCCCGGCCAGCACGTCAAATATTCCCACCAGGGTGATTCCCAAGGATTCTTCAAAGGCTTTCTGGGGCTCCAAAGGTTTGATTTTGGCAGCAAGATTCCAAAACTGCACAACCTCTTTTGGAATATGAACTCCCAGACTGGTCTCCCATCGCTCCAGACTCAAACTTGCCCTGTCTGCCAAATTAATTACCTTTCAAAAAGAAACGACCGGTTTTAAAAACCGGTCGCCTAAATAAAAGCTCTTCAGAGATCATTCTAGGAAAGAATTGCGGTAACAGGCTCCCCCTGAACCAACTCGCGTGGCTGGTTTAGATGGTTATAAACAATAGTCGAGGGTTCAATTCCAACGCTATGGTACAGGGTAGCTAACAATTCGCGGGGGTGAACAGGATTTTCAATCGGGGCACTGGCAGTATTGTCGGATTTACCATACACAAGCCCGCGCTTGGCACCTGCACCTGCTACGACTGCGGTATAGCAGTACGGCCAATGATCACGACCATCGTCATTATTCTGATTACCAGATGTTGAAACACCGCGCTGCGGGCTTCTACCGAATTCACCCACCGCAATAACCAGGGTTTCGGATAGCAATCCACGATCATCCAAATCTGCAATAAGGGTGGTCAGGCCGGAGTCCAGCATAGGCGCGGATTGATCTTTCATACGCTTGGAAAGCCCAACATGCACATCCCAGGAATGATTGTCGGAATTCGCCACCTTGGGCCAGTTGATTTCAACAAACCGAGTACCGGCTTCCACCAACCTTCTTGCCAGCAGACAGCTTTGGCCAAAGGTATTCATACCGTAGCGTTCGCGCATTGCCTTGGGTTCCTGGCTTAATTCAAACGCCTTTCTGGCATTTCCAGAAATCACAAGACTTAAAGCCTTTCCATAATATTCATCAAGCTCATACTTGGAAGTGGCGCTTTCCAGGGCAGGCAAGCCCTTATTGATCGTTTCACGCAAGGATGCGCGTCTTTCGAGACGGCGGGCATCTATTTCATCACGCAGTTTAAGATCATCGATCTTAATGCGCTCCATCTTGGTCATATCCATGTCATCGCCAGCCGGATAAAGCAAATAAGGATCATAGGCCCTGCCTAGAAAACCTGCGCTTCCACCTTTTCCCACCACATTACTTTCCTGTAATGGCCTTGGTAGCATCACAAAGGGAAGCATGGGTTTTGTAGGTGGCTTCAGGCGTATGACATTGGAACCAGCAGTGGGAAAATCTTTCGGGGTAGGTGGTTCCAACTGGCCTGATGGACTTACCTTATCTGCAGTGTAACCTGTCAACATTTGGTAGATGGCAGCCGTATGATTGAACAAACCGTTGGGCGTATAGCTCATCGACCGGATCATGGTAAACTTATCATTGATCTGGGAAAGCTTGGGAAGCAATTCGGTAAAATTTGTTCCCGGGATTTTGGTGCTAATGGGTTTGAAAACGCTCTTCACATTATCCGGAACATTTTCCTTGGGATCCCATAGGTCGAGATGGCTTGGGCCACCCTGCAAATAAACCAATATCACACTTTTGGCTTTTCCAAAACCTGGTCCACCGGTTTGGTTGACAGCGGCATTCGCCTTCAAGCCAAGTATGTCGGCAAGGCTGATTCCAAAAACCGCAGAACCACCCACGCGAATCAATTCTCTTCGGGTGATTCCATCACATGTATCCTTACCAGGCCAACTTGGTATTACCAACATGGAATGATCCTTTCAAATGCTATGTGTCTAAGCCTTAATATCGACATAAACCAGAATCAAAGGCAGGAATTTCGCACAATCTTATTACTCAATATGCCCTAAAAAGACTGATTATTCAAGAATTAAACATCCCCAATCGTCATAAGGGCGGTTTTTCCGGTCTGGGCAATGCAAACCAAGCCTTGTTGCAAACTTCCATTTCTTCAGCATTTAATGGGTTTTTGACCGAACTCAGGCTATCGTCCAATTGTTCCGGCTTGGAAGCACCTAGTATGGCACTTGTTATTCCGGATTGCTTTAAAACCCATGCAACAGAAGCCGTTGCAAGCGATTTACCCCTGGCTTTAAAATAGGAATACAAATTGTGAGATTCCTGAATGTGAGCCTCATGCCAGTAGCGATCTCGATAAAGATCACCAGTTTTGCCCAAGGTGAACCGCCCGCCAGCGTTCAGATCACTTTTAGAATGATATTTCCCCGTAAGCATGCCACCAGCAAGGGGATTGTAACTTACTATTCCCAATTTCTGATCGATGCACAATGGAACCAATTCCTGCTCCATGTCACGATAAAGCAGATTGTAACGCGGTTGAACAACTGCAAACCTGTTCCAATCATGAAGACTCGAAATCCCCAAGGCCAAAGCCACTTTCCAAGCGGGGAAATTGGAACACCCTACAAACCTTGTTTTGCCTTGGGATACCAAGTCATCAAAGGCACGCAAAGTCTCCTCTAAAGGTGTTTTAGGGTCGGGAGCGTGGGCATAAAAAAGATCCAGGTAATCGGTCTTCAAACGGTTCAAACTGGATTCCACCGCATGAAAAATATGCCTTCTGGAAAGCCCCTCATCGTTAATATTTTTCCCAACTTTTTGCCTGCACTTGCTTGCGACAATGAATTCATGCCGTTTGTGCTTTAGCCAATCGCCAATTATGGCTTCTGTGGCACCCCAAGTGCTTTCATCAGGGGGAATCGGGTAAACATCCGCGGTATCTATGAAATTAATGCCCGCATCCGCGGCCTTGTTCAAAATTCCAAAAGAAGTGTTTTGATCGCATTGGCTGCCAAAGGTCATGGTGCCAAGGCACAACACACTCACCTGAAGACCAGTATTTCCAAGAGGTCGAAATTCCATGATTAGAAACTCCGGGTGGGGAAGGTAACTTAAACTACCAATTATAAATTTATCCCGAAGGGGCAATCAAATGGAATGAAGTAGACAAAAAATTAAAAATCAATTTGGCCACGGAAGAAAACTCCCATGTCACCCAGGGTTACGCTGGAACCATTGACCTGTCCAAGATCCCATATTTGCTCTAATTGGTAGCCAATGGAATACTTTGTGAATGGGGCGCGCTTGGGTGTGAAACTTAAACCTGTTTGAAATACTAGTTGTGGAACGGACATTACCTTGAATTGGCTGGAACTACCCATCACTTGACCCTGTGGAAGGTATTCCGTGGCATTAAAATTCTGATTGATGTTTCCAACAATTACTGCCCCATCCAAACCAAAAAATGCTGCCAGACCAGGAATTCTTTCGACTCTTCTGGAACCTTCGATGTATGCATGGGGGCCGCCACCAAACATGTTATTGCTGGAATGCTGGTAGGCTAATGCATTGGATTGGGTTGAATCCGAATAAACATTCAAAATTCTTCCGCCAATCCTGTAATGAACATCCCAATGCCTGGAAGGCCTAAATAATGGGGCAATATAATCAAAGTCACCTTGTTGAAGGTTCAACCGGGTTTTGATGGAAGAATCCAAACCGTAAAACGAACCATTTCCATTGCCATCAGTAGCCAGCATTCTCCAGGAAACAGAGAATCCACCCAAACCGTTTCCTAGTCGATAACCCAATTCCAAATGTGGCTGAACAGCCCAGTCCAAGTCAGTGGTTGGGACATTAACTGGAACCACTCTTCCGTTGGAAAGAGTTACATCGGAGAAAAGATTTTGACTAAGGTTTGGTTTGATCGCTCCCAAGTCC
>JBEGQX010000223.1:0-4377 GCA_041180805.1 Planctomycetota bacterium | reverse complement strand
ACTAGCGAACAATGACCCTGGATAGCAGAATTCCTTCTGGACCGTTGCAGCAAAAATGGGATAAGTTCAAGGCTGACCAGAAGCTCATCAATCCTGCGAACAAACGCAAATACAAAGTTCTTGTGGTGGGAACCGGTCTGGCCGGTTCCTCCGCGGCGGCATCGCTTGCCGAGCTTGGCTATCAGGTGGAAACATTTTGTTTCCAGGACTCCCCCCGGCGCGCGCACAGTATTGCTGCGCAGGGTGGTATCAACGCAGCCAAGAATTATCAAAACGATGGTGACAGTATATGGCGCCTTTTTTACGACACCATCAAGGGTGGCGATTTCCGTTCGCGAGAGGCAAACGTCTACCGTCTTGCACAGGTAAGTGTCAATATTATTGATCACTGCGTTGCCTTGGGGGTTCCCTTTGCCCGCGAGTACGGTGGCTTGCTGGATAACCGCAGCTTTGGTGGTGCACAAGTTTCCAGAACCTTCTATTGCAGGGGCCAAACCGGGCAGCAACTTCTTCTGGGTGCATACAGCACGCTAAGCAGGCAAATTGGCGCAGGCAGGGTGAAGTCACATCCAAGATGCAACATGCAAGATCTTGTTGTTGTAGATGGGAAGGCTAAGGGCATCATCGTTCGTGATCTGAAAACGGGCAAGCTTGAAACCCACATGGGTGATGCGGTGGTTCTTGCCACGGGTGGCTATGGCCCTGTGTTTTATCTTTCCACCAATGCCATGGGTTGCAATGTGACTGCAACTTACCGAGCGCACAGGCGTGGAGCCTACTTTGCGAACCCATGCTTCACGCAGATTCATCCCACTTGCATTCCCGTTACGGGTGATCACCAGTCGAAGCTTACCTTGATGAGTGAGTCGCTTCGAAATGATGGTCGGATTTGGGTGCCAAAAAATCCCGGTGACAAGCGAAGCCCCGAGCAGATACCCGATTCGGAGCGTGATTATTTCCTGGAACGCAAGTACCCAAGTTTTGGCAACCTTGCGCCTCGTGATATTTCAAGCCGCGCAGCCAAGGAAGCTTGCGACGCTGGTCGTGGTGTTGGCGAGGGTGGCCGTGGTGTGTATCTCGATTTTTCCGATGCCATAAAGCGCCTGGGTGAAAAGCTTATCAAGGAGAGGTATGGCAACCTCTTCGACATGTACCACCACATTACCAACGAGAACCCCTACAAAACCCCCATGAGAATCTATCCCGCGGTGCATTATTGCATGGGTGGGTTGTGGGTGGATTACCACTTGATGAGTAATATTCCGGGGTTGTTTGTGCTCGGCGAGGCAAACTTCTCGGACCATGGCGCCAATCGACTGGGTGCCAGTGCGCTTATGCAGGGTCTTGCGGATGGGTACTTTATTGCCCCTTACACCATCAGCAATTATCTGGCTTCCACCAAACCCGGTGAATATTCCGCCGATAGTCAGGAAGCCAAAAAGACCCTAGCCGATGTCCAGGATCGCATTAACAAGATTCTTAACATTCATGGCAAGAGAAGCCCCATGAGCTTCCACCGCGAGTTGGGCAAAGTCGTGTGGGATTATTGCGGCATGGCACGCAGCAAGCAGAGCCTTGAGACCGCCCTGAAGCGCATTCCTGAAATCCGCGAGGAGTTCTGGAGGAATGTATCGGTGCCGGGATCCGGAGAATCCTTCAACCAGGGATTGGAATATGCCCTTCGGGTGTCCGATTTTCTGGAATTTGCCGAGTTACTTGCTGAAGATGCAATGGCCCGCGAGGAATCCTGTGGCGCGCATTTCCGCGAGGAATATCAAACCGAAGATGGCGAAGCCAAACGTAACGATGCCGATTACGCTTATGTAAGCGCGTGGGAATACAAGGGGCCGGGAAATAAACCCCAGCTTCACAAGGAAAATCTTTCCTTCGAGAACGTTCATCTCGCCGTAAGGAGCTACAAGTAATGAACCTCACTCTCAAGGTCTGGCGTCAATCCGGCCCAAACGACAAGGGATCATTCGAGATCTATCAGGCGAAGAACATAGTTCCCGACATGTCCTTCCTTGAAATGCTGGATGTGGTGAACGATGAACTGATGGCCAACGGCAAGGAACCCATTTCTTTTGACCATGATTGCCGTGAAGGTATTTGTGGTAGTTGCAGTCTGGTTATCAATGGCAGGGCTCATGGCCCCACCCGTGGCACAACATGCCAGACTTACATGAGAAATTTCTACGATGGTCAGGTCATTGTCATCGAACCCTGGCGCGCCAAGGCTTTTCCGGTAATCAAGGATCTTTCCTGCGACAGAAGTGCCTTCGATCGCATCATTCAATCCGGTGGTTACGTATCCGCCAATGTGGGTGGAGCACCAGATGGCAACGCCATGCCCATACCCAAGGTAAATTCCGACAGGGCGATGGATGCGGCAGAATGCATAGGCTGTGGGGCTTGTGTGGCGGCATGCAAAAACGCATCTGCCATGTTGTTTGTCTCTGCCAAGGTGACTCACCTGGGATTGCTACCCCAGGGACAGCCGGAACGCGCGGCCCGCGTGCAAAAAATGGTTTCCCAGATGGATCAAGAGGGCTTCGGCGCCTGCACCAACCAGTACGAGTGCGAGGCGGCATGCCCCAAGTCCATTCCAGCGGACTTTATCGCCCGTATGAACTGCGATTATCTTTCGGCTTCCGTCACGCCCAAGCAGTAACCTTACTTCGTCAGAGGTATTTTCTGCTGCAACACCACGGCGCCAGCCTCGTCACAAACCTGTCCGCGAACCAGCGGCGGGGACTGGTTCCAATCTATTTCAACCATGCCAAAGTTGGTTTCAAAGTAAGTCAGCCCCATGCGATAGGAATTAATCTCGTTGGAAAAGCGGATGCCAGCCTTGGTGAAATTCCCACTGGGGGTGTTCAGGCTGCTTGAGGTTATCTCGTAAATGGGGTATTGGATTCCAAAAGACCTGGCTGGCAATTTCATAACCTCCGCAAGATGACGATCCCCACTTAGCAGCACCACATTGCTTGCCTTAGTGCTGGCAATTAGCTTGAAAAGCTTTTCCCGTTCCAGGGGGAAGTTGCCCCACATCTCGGAACCATGCTCATCGGGAATGACTTGAACACCCGAGCAAACCAGTCGCAACTCCGCGGGTTTTCTTAATTGTTCCTCCAGCCATTTCCATTGGGTTTCACCCAGTACAGTGGCAGAGGGGCTGGCTTCGGGTGCGTACTTGCCGCGGTAGCCATCACCCGGTTCACCGGGTTTGTAGCCAGTTTTAAGGGCGCTTCGAAAATAACGCGCATCCAGGAGGATGATCTGTACCCTTTTACCAACGGGTCCGATGATTTCGGAATGATAAACGCCTTCCTGTTTTCTACGCGGGGAATCCTTGGGAATGCCCAGAAAATCCTGGAAGATTTGCTGGGATTCTTTTTTCTTGGGATATTCCGCACCTGCATCATTGGCTCCATAATCATGGTCATCCCATGTCGCAAGAATTGGGCATTTTTCCTTTAGTTTCTTGTAGCCGGGTTGATTAGCCAGCATATCCCACTTGGCTTTCAGCACTTTCATGTCTTCGGTGTCGCCATAGATATTGTCCCCAAGAAATAGGAACAATTGTGGGTCCTTGGTGACGATGGATTCCCAGATGGGTTGTGGTTTGTCTTGTTTGCAGCACGAACCGAATGCAATGCGGGTTAGGGGTTCCTGTGCTTGGGTTACGATTTGCGCAAAAAACACAAACAGCATGGTGTAAACATGAAAGCGATGCATGACCTAGGCCTTTTGGAAAAAGTAAAACATCTAACAGGCAGGGAAAATCATTCTATCAGTAAGCAGGTTAGAAAGGCAGCAGTGGATCGCCCTGAAAGCCCATGATTCCATCGATAAAAACTATTATTCCCACTGCCACCAGTAAAAACTTGATCAATACGATGCCCCAGGAAAGGATTTTTCGCCTGACCCAGTCCAATATCCATTGTTTGGATTCAGGAAGTAGTCTGGCCAAAATAGCGATTGCTACAAGGGGAGCGATGTGGCAAAAGTTAAAGGCCAGAAGAATTACCAGGGCTTCCAGGAAGTCTAAACGAGCCTGGTGCATTTGTTGCAGGACGGCGAAATAGGGCAGCGACATGGGAAAGTCCAAGGCAGCCACCAATGCGCCAGTCCAGAATGGTTTTCCCTGACTGTAGGTTTCCTTTTGTAGTTTTTCCTCATAGTGGCGCATGCGGATACCTATCACAATAAGCACCACGCCAAGCGGTACACCCAACAGATATTCCCAAGGTTCGGGATCTGGCAAAAGATTATGAAGCCAGGCCGCCAAACCGTAATAGACAATGAGTCCAAAGCATACAAACACCGTAAAAATACCAAGCGCAAGCCTGATGGCTGGCAAAATATTTCGGCGAT
>JBEGQX010000222.1:0-6899 GCA_041180805.1 Planctomycetota bacterium | reverse complement strand
GATTCATATTCTTTCTGCTTTGAATTTTCCGTTGAACCTGATTCATAAAAAAAGTGTGTTTTACTCCGGAGGCAATAAAAGGAAGTTAAATCTTGCGTTAGGTGTGATTCATAATCCCGCTGTTTTATTATTAGATGAACCAACTGTGGGGATTGATTCCCAGTCCAAAACAGACATTTATGGTTTTCTTAAAAAGTTAACACAAAATCATACCTCTGTGGTGATTGCCACACATCATATGAAGGAAGTGGAAAACGTTGCTGATACGGTAGGATTTTTATCAAATGGAAAAATGATGCTGATTGAAAAGGTTTCTAATCTGTTGAATAAACAAAATTTTAGTTTAACAATTGAATTGGAAAAATTAAATGTCCCAACGAAAGAAATGATTCTTAAAAAATATCCTCATGCCAAAGTTATTGGGCGAATACTTCAAATGGATGGTATTGCCGGTGCCAATAATTTAACAGACAGTCTGCTGTTTCTTGGCTCTTGCGGCGTTGATCTTCATTTTGTTCAAATCATGGAAACGGGATTAGAGAAAATGTATATGGACCTTATGGGTCAAAAAATTACGGATCAGGTAAATTTAAAATGAGTTTTATTCATCTGGTTTATAAGGACTTACTAATTCTATGCAGGGATCGCCTGACATTGTTCATGCTTTTTATTCTGCCTTGTTTGGTGATATTTGGATTGGGATTTCTTGTAGATGAAAGGGCCTTTTCGAATCGTAATGATAGCATGCGCATCAGTGTATTAGTTTTGGATTCAGGATCAGGCCTTCAAAATAAGAGCTGGGCAAGGCTTGCCGTTGAGGATTTTCAACAAACGCCGAATATGCTTGTTGAGGAATTGGCTGATTTAACTGAAGCCAAAAGGCTGGTTGAAAATCATGATCGGGCGGCAGTAATAGTGTTTCATACCGTATTCAGTGAAAAAGTAAACCAATGTTCATTTCTAAGAGAAGGCATCAATCCGTTTCATAGGGATGGAGTATATCTTGAAAGATTAGGGGTTGAAGTTTTAAGGGATAGCAAACAGCCAGCCACCGCAGCGCTGATGCAGCAATTTGCCCAAGTCTCCCTTTTGCGTGTGGTTCTTCCATACATGATTGGTCGGGCGTTTGAAAAATTAGGTGATCCTTCTTTTATTGAATTACTTGGAAGGGAGGTTTCCTTACCAGTTCCACCCAAGTTGAGGTTTTTGGTTTCCAAGGAAAAACTTGCATTGGGGGAATTGCTGGAACTTGCCGCTGCTGGTGACAAAAAAATGATGGATGAATACAGATCCAAGGTGGGAAATGGAATACAGAACGCACTCAGCGGGCAATTTGAAAAATACAACCTTACTGGAAAAACTTGGGCCAGCCTTACAAAATCCATGCTTGATAACGGGATCATTATTTCTCAAGATGAATCACAAGACACAATTAGGAAAATTGATAAATCTGTTGTTCGCTTTCAGATTTTTGTCCCATCGATGACAGTATTGTTTTCCTTTGTATTTCTGTTTGTTTCGGGCTGGAATATTGTCGCTGAAAAAAAACAATCTACCATGCAAAGGATTTTTTATACCCATGTCGGTAATGGGGTAATACTTCTTGGAAAGATGTTTCCGATAATCATTTTAACCGTTTTGCAGGTTGGCTTAATGATACTGATGGGTGTATTTTTTTTAGGTTTTGAATTGGCGTATGTGGAAACTTCATTAGTTCATCGTTTTAGTTTTTTATTAATTTTCCTTTTTTGCATTTCCTTTTGTGTGGCTGGTATTTCCACTTTATTAGGTTTTCTGGTTTCTAATGAAACCCAGTTAGTTTTCGTTTCAGGGGTTGTTTTTCTGTTTTTTGGAGTTCTTGGCGGTTGTGTGTTTCCTTTGGAGATAATGCCTGATTACGCGAAAAGTCTGTCAATTTTGACCCCACAGGGTTGGGCTTTGCAGGCAATTAGGGAATTGCTTTCTTATAAGGGAAATTCATCTTTTCAGGAATCCATTTTTTTTCAGGGATGTTTGGTTCTTTTGGGAATAGGCGTAATTACTTCATTGATCAGTCATTGGATTATTGTGAAAATGCGCTCTGGTGATTGGATTTGGAGTTGATGTAAAAACTCTATATTTGGCTTCAGAATTTTTTGGAAGGTTAGGGCTAACATGGAAAAAGTTGCGGAAAATATTTATAAGGCTCTTGTTCAAAAGCCAATTCTTGATCCCCATTCCCACATAAATCCTTTGGCGGCACCTTCAAAGTCCCTCGAGGATATTCTTGGGTATCACTACTACACCGAATTGGCGCATTCCGCCGGTATGGACAAAAAATTTCTTGAACCGACAGTGCCTGGCCAGGAAAAAGTCCGGGAAATCATTCGATTTATGGACAGGTTTGATAATACGGCGCAATATTCATGGTTTTTGGAAATTGCTCAAACCTTTTTAGGTTTTACGGGAGATAAAATTACTGTTAAAGATTCAGATTGGTTATGGTCTTCTGCAGAGAAGAAAATGGCCTCAGGAGATTGGGAAAAACAAGTCCTCTCACTCTCAAAGCTCGAAAGAATATTTCTAACCAATGATTTTGATGATCCATTGAAGGGTTTTGACACTCAGTTTTACATTCCCTGCCTTAGGACAGATGAGTTAGTGTTTCACTTCGGCAGGAATAATGTTAGGGATCGATTGAAAAAAATCACCGGGTGTAATCCGCAAAATTCCAAAGAGTTAGATCAAGCCCTTGATGTATTGTTTAAGCACTTTACCGGAAATAACGCCAGGGCCTGTGCTATTTCATTGCCCCCTGATTTTTCCCCGGAACAAGTTTCAAATTCGGATTTAGATAAATGTTTTAGGGATAATGATTTTGATTCTAATGCTTGGAAAAGTGGCATCTTCTGGAAACTTGCTGAAAAATGTAACGACTTCCAATTACCTTTTGATTTGATGATAGGTGTCAATCGTCGGGTCTATGAGAATGGTGTTTACCAAGGACAGGATCTTTTTGATCAAAGAGTGTCCCTTTACCAATACAAAAAGCTATTTAATGCTTTTCCCTCTGTAACCTTTTGTGTTTCGGTTCTAACATCAAATCAAAATCAGGAGTTGGCAAGCTATAGTTGGATTTTCCCGAATGTTGTGACAAGTGGCCATTGGTGGTATTCGAATATTCCTGTTTATATCGAGCAGGATACCCGGGCCAGATTACAGGCGGTTCCAAAGACCAAGCAAATTGGTTATTACAGCGATATGTACAAGCTTGAATTTGGTCTGCCTAAATTTAATATGTATCGAAGAATTCTTGCCAAAGTCCTGGCGCATGATTTTGTCCAGACAAAAGCCATGACTGAAGATCAGGCAGTAGACCTTGGCTTGTTGATTTTGCGCGGCAATTCTGAACGAATATTTAATTTACCCAAATGATGACGTTATTTGGGTAGTTCGGTAAACATTTCTGCGATAGGTTTTAGGATGACACTGGTAAAACCGGTACCCTTATTGTACCCATATAAACCTCTCATAAGCTCGAAACTCATGAGGCTTACGATGGATAAAATGATAACGCCAGGAATCAAAACCAATGCTGGCAATATGCCCCAAGGGGTTTCTGCCGCAGTTGCCGTAATTGGTGATAAAGTCTCTTCCTCTTCGACTATTTCTTCTGAAACCTCTTCAACAGCTTCCTCGATATCTCCGACTTCGTCAACGGCCACCACTTGACTTGAACTACTGTCTTCAACCACTTCCAATTCGTCGGCACTGGCAAATTCCGCGGTTTGTTCCATCATGTCCGCATCGCCACCACCTTCAACCTCAACTATTTGCGAACCTGAATCACTTTCGCTGGCTTCAAGTTCAAAATCACTGCTTTCCAAGTCGCTTCCCTCGGAAAGTTGGATTTCAGAACTATTATCAACCCCATCATCCAGTGTTAATTCAAATTCACTTCCAGAATCATCGGAAAGTTCAGTCCCTGATCCAGGTTCAATTTGAGAATCTGCACTCATCATCGAGCCGGAATCGTCAATCGATAATTCGAATTCGCTGGAATCTTCACTGATTTGGGCCGCATTTACTTCGATAGAGCTACTGGGGCTTTGGCTGCTAATCATGCTGTCATCAAGGGATACTTCAGCATTTTCTACGCTAATTTCACCCATGGTTGGCTGATTGAGGGAAGGTGACGAATCCGAGTCCGAATCTGACACCAATCCAATTGTGTCACTACCTAAATCGATAACTGGTTCGGAAAGTTCAAATGGTGATTCTTTGGGTGGCTCTATCATGGATGATGAGTCGCTATCCGAAGAAGAATCCGATTGAAGGTCGAAACTTAGTGCGCCAGAATCGCTGGCGTCCCCTTGGATCCCCAAAACTTCACCTGAGCTGGTGCTGGGATCATTGGTTGCCGGAGCTTGATTTGGTGTTTCATGATCTGTTGGCAGGGTGAAACTATCTAACCCCAAATCCAAGTCTATATTTAATGGGGTCTCTTCCTGATTCGCGGCTAATGGTTGTTCAGGGGTTGGTTCTGTTCCTGGAAGATCCAATTCAAGTTCAAATTCTCTTGGCTCTTCTGTGGTTGAAGGTTGATTTAACCGCGCTTCAATATCTTCGCTTTTAAATCTTAGTGTGCCTCGATCCTGGAAAGAACGAATCTCTCTTTTCTTTGCCAGTTCTCGCAGGGCATCCACGCTCATGTTTAGCTTGGCAGCAGCATCTTCCAAGGAATAATAATTGGACATAATTCCAACCCGGATTTAACAAGATTTGAACTCTGAAGACCCCACCCATGAGTGCTTCTAATACGATTCTAAACCCAAATATCATGAAAGCAAATAAAGCTGGTAAACTTTACCATTAAAATGAATCAATTAATCTCAATAAAACGGTGGTAGAACAAAAAGAATTGGCCCATTGAAAACAATTAGATGGTGCAAAGGCAAAGACGCTACAATACATACAACTAAAACTTCAAAGGGGGCATGAATGCTTTTCCTTAAACAGGTTGGTTTCCTTTGTTTACTTGCATTTTCACAAAAGAATGAAAATTCTGGAATCGTCGAAAATATCAATCTTCAGGTGCGTCCCAGCATTGTGGTTTTGAAGACTGTCGGCAGAAATGAAGGCAGGGAAGCGCTTGGCACCGGGTTTTATATTTCCAAGGATGGGCTTATTGCCACTAATTACCACGTTATTGGCGAAGGCAAGAAAGTAATCATTGAAAGTTTTGATGGCAAATCCGTTGAAGCTACCGAAATTGTTCACATTGATCGTGAAAATGATCTCGCTGTTATACGGGGATCCGTAAAGCCTGATAAATGGCTTGAATTGGCTACCAATAAAGATGCAAGGTCCGGGGTTCCAATTGTTGCTGTTGGTAATCCGCAGGGGTTAAAACACAGTGTTGTGTCTGGCGTTCTGTCAGGAAAACGTGAAATAGATGGGCGGGAGATGCTTCAACTGGCAATACCCATTGAGCCAGGTAACAGTGGGGGCCCTATTGTTAATTCTGATAGCAAGGTTCTGGGAGTTGTCACCATCAAATCACTTGTGACAGAAAACTTGGGTTTTGCGGTTCCCGTGGATTCTCTCAAGAAACTCCTCAATCAAAAGCCAATATCCGTTTCCATGAAAGCTTGGGCAACTATTGGAGCTTTGGACGATTCTCTGTGGGATCAGATTTTTGAGGGAAAATGGCGGCAGCGCGCTGGCAAAATTTTTGGCGAAGGTAATGGAAATGGTTTTGGAGGACGATCACTCCTTATTTCAAAAAAGAAGGTCCCAGAAAAATCTTATGAGGTGGAATGTTGGGTTAAGCTGGATGATGAAACGGGTGCAGCGGGTATTGTGTTTGGTTCCGATAGTCAAAACAGGCAGTATGGTTTTTATCCCTCGAATTCTCAAATGCGCCTTACTCATTTCAAGGGGCCGGATGTTTATTCCTGGCAGGTGCTCAAACAGGAAAGTTTTGAATTTTACAGCAAGCTCGATTGGAATCATCTAAGAGTTGTGGTTCTGGGGAAAATGTTCAATTGTTATTTAAACGGAAAATTGGTTTATGAGGTTCAAACAGATGAATCCGTCATGGGATCTGTTGGACTGGCAAGATTTCGTGGCACAAAGGCGCAGTTTAAAGGTTTTAAGTTAGGTAAACTTCAAGATCAAGATCCCAAGGCAATACAGGATATAAAAAATGCCATAGGCGAACTCGTCTCAAATAGTAACCAAAATGAACCAGTGGAAAGCCTTGTCAGAAAAGCGGAACTTGCCAAAAAAGCCATTGATGGTGAGATCAAAATCCAGCTTGAAAAAATCAATAAGCTAAAGTCTCTAAAGGAGGAGGTTGCTCAGAAGGAAATACTTTCAAGCTTGAACAAACTTGCGAAGGAAAAAAATGCGAATCTTGTGGAGGTTGCCCTTTGGATTAGCAAAATGGAGCACCCGGAAATTCACGTCTCAGAATACATGGAAGTTTATCAGGCCATGGAGAAGAGTCTGAAAACTATGTTGCCGGCTCAAAAGATCACTGCTGAAAATAAGATTGAGATTTTGAATAAATTCTTTTTTGCTGAAAAAGGGTTTCATGGCAGCATTCATGATTATTACAGCAAATCAAACAGTTGTATGTCTGAAGTTCTTGATGATAGGGAGGGTATCCCTATTACTCTCAGTATTGTTTACATGCAGTTGGCAAGATCGTTAGGGGTTCCCATGGAGGGTTTCGGGTTCCCCGGGCATTTTATGGTTGGCTTTAAGCCTGATGGTGAATTATGGAAGATCGTTGATGTTTACGATGAGGGTAAAGTTTTCTCAATGAAAGATGCATTAATAAAAATAAAGGAGCTCTCCGGAAAAGTCTTGGAGGCTGAAGATGTAAAGCCTGCCACCGACAGGGAAATTTTGGT
>JBEGQX010000221.1:0-11846 GCA_041180805.1 Planctomycetota bacterium | reverse complement strand
TTACACTGATCTTCGAGGAAGGTTTGATTATGCAAGTGTGAGTACGCCGGAAAAAACAGCCTTGGAAAAGTTCTCAATATTGGTGCTAAGCGATGAAAATGGAGCAGTGATTCGTGAGGTTAATGTACCGCAACAATAAAGTTTATTGGAGTGAAATTGCAGGTTTTTGGAGATGATGCTTTTCGATTCGCTCTGTGGTTTGGGAAATTATTTTGGTGATAAACAGGTTACCGAAAACTGCTATAAAAAGCAGGAAGCAAACAGTGATGATTTCCCGTTTCTTTGCTTGGAAGATGGTTCCGGATATTTCCCGGGTTCCTGAAAACAGCTTGAAAAACACCCACAGGTTTCCTGCTGAGAAAATGGATACAGATAGCAGCAAGATGATTCCGGAGGGCATGGATTCTTCAAGCACCCCATGCATGATGATTTCCAATGGCAGAAAAGTAATAAACCCCGGGAATGCGGTGCAACCAATGGAAAACATCAGAAACCCAATGGCGAGTATTGGGGATGCCGGGTACAAACCAAGATAATGCCTGATGTCTAATCTGCCGAACCTGGATTCTAAACTTCTTAAAACCAAACCCATGCCAGCCAGTGTGACCCAGGTTGCAAAAAAATACAACAAGCCCGTTGCAATGGTATCGGCATGGTACTGATTTAAAGACATAACCACCAAAGAATGAATGCCCATGGTCAAATAAACCCAATACATTCGGGCATCAGTTTGCACCAATGAGATACACGGGAAATAAATCAGGCTGATCAAGCAAAAAGTATTAAGGGTACCATGATAAGGTTGATCAGGCGCCACGGGAAGGCCCACCTGAATCAACAATTGTAATGGAATGGGACTTAGGATCATGGGTAGAACTAGGCTAAAACCATAATGTTTACCCAAGGTTGCCATGGTTCCATGGAAAGGAAATAAACCCAGTCTGGCCATGATAAGAACCACTTGAAGCACTTTTCCCAAAGTTTCAAAGTCTGGCGTGTTAAACGAACTCAAGCAAAGCACAATCGCCTGAAAGATTGGGAAGCTTTTGTATCGTTGTGGCAATAAATGCGGGGAAAGCAAAGGAAGGAAAGATTCGATAACAAGCAGAATCTGAAGCTGTTTAGTGCTAGGAAAAACCGTTGTTGCGATTGCGGTGGACTGAAATAAAAGCGCCACCGTTAAAACCGAGGTTTGACCGGGGCTGAGAAATTTGGTTCTTGGAATGGACAAGAGATTAAGGAAACCCACCAAAGAGGCCAGCAAAGCCCAGCTATCACCCATGAGCTGTGCTGGTTTTTCTTTGCCGGGAATCAGAGATGCGCAAAGGCACAAAATTAAGGCAAGACCCGAGATGCTGCTGCTTGCAGATCTTGCATTTAGGGGTTGAAGCAGCCTTACGCCCCAGGCACCAACGCAGCAAATTCCCAAAGCCACAAGGTGAAGCAAATTATCCATGGCTTCCCCCTTGGGGTGGAACAGGTGCCTTGTTTGGACCAGTGTTGTTGGAACAGAAAAGTATTTCCTCCAAGGATTGGAATAACCTGCAAAGTTCGAGGAAAGGTTGGAGTAGCCAGTCATTCATAAACTCATCCATGCCACCCCGGAAAAAACCCACTCTGTAAAGTGACTGATTGTTCCAAAATGGCAGTGGAATCTCCTGAATGCTACCCTGATTAATGGAATAGCTTCCCAGGGATTCCTGAAGGCTCTTGTATTCCTGAAAAGAGGATGGGGCATGAAGAAACTGGTAAGCCCTTAAGATTGCATGGCCAATAATATGAATCATGGCAATCTTTTCCCAGCCCATGCCGATTTCGGCAATGATGATTCCAACTTGGGTTAGTGTGGAAAAAGCCAGAATACTTTTCATATCGCATTGTGCTTTTTCAATGATGGTGCTTAGGACTGAAGTTGCCAGCCCGAGTAAAACAATCATCCAACATAGAGAGGGAAACAATTCGATAAGTGGTGCCATGCGGATCAATAAAAAGGCACCCATGTGAATGGAAATGGCACCATAAAAGATAGCACTGGATGGGGTTGGGCCATCCATGGCACGAGGCAACCACCCGCAAAATGGAATCAATGCAGATTTTGCCATCACGGAAACAACAATCATCAGTCCTGCCACAAATAAGGTTGCGCTTTTGTGTTCATCGCCCACAGCGCCACGACCCTGCTCAAGAAGGGTTTGAAAGAAGACCTCACCAATCGCCTCATGCAGGAAAAACATTCCTAAAAATAAAGCTGCGTCAGATACCCGGTACACCAGCCAGAGGTGGAATGCATTGCGGGTGGGCATAATGCGTTCCTGGAAAAATGCAACCAGTAATGCCGAGGATAGCCCCACCATTTCCCAGCCAATAAACAAGGTTTCCACCGTGCCTGCAAGTGTGACCATGGTCATGCCGGCAACAAAAAGAGAATATAGCGTGAAAAACCTAAGGTAGCCTGGCTCACGATGCATATACCTTTGGGCAAAGAAAGCGATGGTGTATGCCAGTGAAAGTGCCAGTAGTGTGAAAGATATTCCCTTGATATCGATAAAATAAGAGATCTCGAATTGAAATTTACCCAGTGTGAACATCTCGAATGGGGCATAAGTAATCTGGGGCTTTCCTGCCAGAATCAGTTCCAAGCCAATAGCCGCCAAAGAAATTAAAGGAAGAATGACACCTGTTTTCACCAGAAAAGCAATCCATGGTTCTGGTAAGCGCAGGGGAATAATCATCAGGCTGGCTAATGCCACCAGAAGTAGTACCGGTGCCATGGTTAAGAAAAAAAGTGCCGATTGCAAAATCAGGGGGTCCATGTTCATGTCACCATCCCCTGTGTTGGTATCTTTTGCGAATCGCTTTTCAGTAGAGCAAAATCGAGATCTTCGCGGTGTCCTTCATACCATTTCAAGGAGGAAGATGCCATGGGCACTTGAGTTCTTGTTGGTTCATAAGGGATAAAATCTTTGTCTTGCAGTATCCACATTTTTTTGCTTGCCGGGTCAATAAGTGCCATTCGGATCCAGCCGTTGTAGCATATGTTGGCCAGTTGGTTGGATCGCTCCAGAACCTTGGTGATACCTTCCGGTGTACTTTCAAGAACGAAAAGAATCCTCACAGCTTCATGAATTTCAATAACCTGCCTTGGCAAGCCGGTGCGTAAATCGCTGGCCGCCCCGTCCATGACACCAAGCATGGAAGTTGGATTGTGAGGCAATTTTGTTCCACAGCCCCAGCCTGTCTGGTCCACCTGTGAAAAAAAGAATTCAAGATTTATGCCAGAGCAAACAGGAATTACCGCACCCAGGATTCTGGCAAGCGTCTCCCTTTCGTCATTATCTTGGGTGGGATCATAGGAAACCAAAAAGGCCCTGCGATCCATGAAAATATTTTTACTGCGGCTTCTTCTACCCACAAGACAGAAAGCGTTGGTGGCGTGGCCAAGTTCGGGCCGGGGTTGTGCAAGGTCGGCCGAACGACCTTCCACATGGTTTTTCGCGCTTTGGAAACTCAAGCCAAAAGGAGCAGACATGAATCTTCTGCACCTTTCATGTGCATTGCGTTTGCTTGCCTCCTCGAGTGCATATTTGGCCTTGAAAAAATCTTCCTGATGGCTTTTAGGAAGCAAATCCAAGTCAAAATAATCGATTTCATTGTTGCAGGTGTTGTGCAAGCCGCCCAGGAATCGGGTACTTTCCGGAATGTTCAATCCGTTGGCGTTCATGATTTGCCGAACCCTTGGATCGTTCAAGGTTTGTGCAAGTGCCCGGGCATTTGCACCCCCTGGCGAACCCCCACATGCCCCACAATCATATGCGCTGAGATGAGGGTTATTCACACTTGTCGAACCGTGTCCAAGAATGATTACCAGGCGGGAAAAATTTTTGGTTAAGCCAATGTCCCTCAGAAAGCGTTCGCTCATGGATGCAAGTTCGGCAAGGGAAAAACCAAAATGGCCATCCTTTTTATCCGGTGGGTCTTGCTGTCGTTCCAAGGTAAGCCGGGTTGGTTGTTTTTCATCCTTGAAAGTTGCGAGCCTGGTTTTCAGTTTCCTGAAAAAATTGGGAAACAGAATGTTGAGTGCAAGTGGAATGCCCGCCAGATATCCCATGGTATTCGCCAGAATGGTACCCATGGAAAACTTTCTGCTTCCAACATGAAATTCATGGCGTGCCCTTTGAAGGGTGTGCATGGTTCTGGTTCTGGAGCGATGGACTTTGGAAATTTCGCCAAAAGGAACTTCCCGAACCCATTTGGAAGGAGTTATCACAACTGGGCACAAGGGGGCGTAGAAGCTTTCGTTTTCCCCTTTGTAATACATGGGAATTCCAAAGAAACCAGCACCACTCCAGGTTTCCGCACAAGGGTCCAACTCTTCCAGGTGCCTTCGCAGGGATTCTTCGCGTTCATCAATACAGAAAATGGCCTGGAATGATATCTGTTTGGAATCGTTTGATGGATCGTTAGCATGAAGCGACGAAAGGAATTGATCGTATAGTTTTTTTTCGTAGGCTTTCTGCAGCAAAAATCTTCTTTGAAATCCATCGAACTCCATGCATTCCCTCATAATGAACCCCAAGTGATTTTCCGTGGGGGATTCGCCGGCTCCTTGGGAATTGTTGATTATCAATAAAAAAAGTTCCCATGCCAGAAGGTGATCCTGGCTTAAAGCCTCCTCGGCGGCATGGTTTTGGCGCATTTCCCATAGTTGCGAAAGGGAAATGTTTTTCAAAGTTGTGGATCTTTTCAACAAGTATTCCAAAGCCAGTTGATCCATCAGTAATCGAACAGCCAGGAATTCCACCAGGCTGTTTGAAGGAATAGGATGCGGAACCTTGTCTGGCCGGGATTCCAACTGGTGGATCATTCCCGCCCAGCCTCGCAAGGCTAGCAGGCTGTTTTCCAAGTAACTCTCAAAATCATCAGGCTGAATCCCCAAATGCAAAAGGGTTTCCCTGATGATTCCAACAGCATCCAGATTCCTGGATTCCATATTCTTCAGAATGCTTCCCAGTTTTATTGCCCAGTTACCAAAGCCCAGACTTTTTGACCCAGCAAGATTACTAAATGCCTTTAGGAAGCCTTGATTCTTGGATGGAAGATTCCAAATTCCAAACCCTTGATCCAGATAAAGTGAACAAAAGCGGATGAGCACCTCGTGCACCAGAAAATCACTGTCGATCCCTGTTTTGGATTTGAGGATATCCCGGTGCCTGAGACTGCCTGCATGATTATTTGGTTTGTGAGTGTTTTCAACAAAGGAAAGGCATTTGTTGAAAAGGGTGTTCATTTCCGGAGCGGAAAGAATGGCCCTTGAAGAATTTGATTCGTTGCCAAGGGGAAAATTAGAAACTAGCCAACAAATTTCCTGAGCCGATGCGGGAAAATGGCGCTGGTTCAATAATTGCCAGCGCAAATCAAACTTGGTCAAACCCGGTGCTATTTCCTCAAATGCAGCGTTTCCAAGGTCCCCTTTCAGCAGGAACCTTAAATCTTCAGCCAAGATTCTTCCAGCGTCCATTTCTTTGCGGAATCTCTGCTCACTCAATAACATCTGGTTGCCATAGATGGGGTGAAATTGCTGGAGAGCTTTCTCGAACTTTATGTTTTCAAAATGGTGCAGGGGGTTGTGATGTACAAAAGTGGTTATTGGGCCCTGAGCGGGCAGCAGATGGGTTGCGTGTTCAATTGCATGAACTACCAATTCATCTAATTTGGCTGAATCATGAGAATGCATGAAATTATTGTCTTTGTTGCTGCCTGTCATTGGATCAATGTACACAGATCATGGCCTAAAAGTCTGCATGACTTTTATTTGTTCTTTTTGGCAAAATCCGGAACAGTCATCACGATGCTTTTTCTGGCGGAATGTGGATGTGAGGATACGGGTTTCATGTCGTTCAGGCCTTGCACATGAATTTTCCTGCCATGAGCTTTTTCCTCTTCCACCAGTTCCTCAAGACTTTCCATGACGGTGTGATCCACAAGGCTCGTGGTTGAAAGATCGATGGTTATTTCCTCATAGGCGCCATTTTGAGTGAAGGATTTTTTGAATGATAGCCAGTTTGTAAAAACCATGGCATCCTTCACATGCATGATCATGTGATTGTTGCCGGATTGTTCCAGGGAAAGGTTTGGGCTGAAAATATAACGAAGCTTTGCGCCGTTGTACAAATGAATGCAAACCTTTACCAACATGCCAATCCCAACCCCGATGAGGAGATCGGTTGCCAAAACACCGATACAGGTGCTGGCAAAAACGATCAGTTGCTCCGGGCCGATTTTGTAAACCTTCACAAACTCACCGGGTGAGGCAAGCCTGTAACCGGTATACACCAAAAGGCCGGCAAGCGATGCCAGGGGTATGCTGTGGATAAGCCAGGGAACTGTGGCAACAAAAAGCAGAATAAACAATCCATGAAATGTGTTCGAAAATCTGGATTTGGCCCCGTTGTCGATGTTGGCCTTGCTGCGCAGAATTTCTGAAATCATGGGCAAACCACCGATGAACGCGGCAATGGTGTTTGCAATGCCGATACCAAGAGCATCGCGGTCCAAGTCTGTCTTGCGCTTCAAGGGATCTATCATATCCACGGCTTTGGCGCTAAGAATGGATTCCAGTGTTCCAACCAGGGAAAATAAAAGAATCCATTTAATTCCCACCCAGGTGGTAACGGCGGTGAACAGCGGGAAGGTAATTCCTTCCAGAAGATTTGATGGAATTTCAACAAGGAATCTTGGTCCCAAATCGTATTCGTGGTGATCTAGAAACAAATATTTGTGTTCATGCTCCAAATCAAACCAGTGACCCATTGCGATGCCAAGAATAATGACCACCATGGGGGCTGGGACAAACTTCCGAAATTCCAAGGGCATTAGCGGAAAAGAAAACAGTATCGCAAGGCTTATGAAGCCAATGCAGGCAACCTCGGGGTTCCAGTTCATAATGCTGTTTGGAATTTCCAAAAGCAGTTTTAAAGGTTCCTTGGATTCGGGCACCACGCCAAGGACAGTGTGGAATTGTTTGGAGAAAATGATAATTCCGATGGCTGCCAGCATGCCATGTACCGCTGCTTTGGGAAAGAAGTCTGAAAATCTGCCGGCTTTCAAAAGTCCAAAAAATATTTGCAAAACCCCGGCAACCACGCCAACCCCAAGCGTCAGGCGATAGGCAAGCATGGGGTCGTTTGATCCCTTGGTAAGTTCGGTGAATTCCTGAACAGCACCTGCAACGATTACGATCAGGCCCGCGGCAGGTCCCTTAATGGTTAATTCCGAATTGCTAAACCATGGTGTTATAATGCCACCTAGGATCGCGGTGAACAGGCCAGCTATGGGAGGGAAACCACTGGCCTTGGCAATGCCAAGGCAAAGCGGTAGCGCAATTAGAAACACAAAGAAACCGGATACGATGTCCTTGGGCGCATTCTTTTTGAAATTACCAAGCATTGTCGAATTCAAGGATATATCCCCAAGGCGCAAAGACTTTCTCATTGCCACATCATCAAATATGATCTGTGGCGTGTTTTTTACAACGACAATTGGATTACAAATCCTTAAGGTTGATGGCCTTGGTCGAATGAAGTGGTATGAAAATGAGAGAATATAAGTCAATTTTGAAATTGTGTGAAAATGATTAGAAAGCATGCATGGAATTTCTCTTGATAGAAGATGATCCCCTAATCGGCAAAAGCCTTAAAAAAGGTTTAAATGAAGCGGGTCATGAATGTTTCTGGGCTAGGGAAGGAATGCTCGGACTTGAGAAAGCTTTGGGACAGCAATTTGATGCCATCATCATGGATATTATGCTACCAGGAAAAAATGGAATTGAGATTTTAACCGAAATAAGGGGAAAAGGTATCAAGACCCCGGTGCTTCTACTTACGGCGCTTGGATCCGTGGAGGAAAGAGTTTCTGGTCTTAAAGCTGGTGCGGATGACTATCTGGTGAAACCATTCGCCCTTCAAGAATTACTTGCCAGACTGGATGCCATTTGCAGGCGTTCTGTTACCAAGCCCGCAATGGTGCTGGTTTCCGGAGATCTTAAACTGGATCTTACAACCAGAAAACTTTCCGTGAGTGAAAAGGAAATCATGCTTACTCCAACGGAATTTTCCGTCCTGGAGCTTTTAATTCGGCATGCTGGGCAGGTGGTTCCAAGAAAAATGATCTGTGAACACATTTGGGATTCCGATTGGGAAGGTACCACAAATGTGATTGAAGTGCATATTAACCGACTTCGCAATAAACTAAAGAAGGGTGGCACAGAGTCCACTCTGGAAACAGTGCGGGGTCGTGGATATGTCCTTCTTTCAAATCGGTAGCAGATTTCGAACCTTGAAATTCAGGCTGATGCTTTGGAATATGGCGGTGGTTCTCATTGCCGTTGGCTTGACCCTTTTTGTGTTACGAACGGCTTTTCGAGTGGCACTGCTTCGGGAAACCGACCAGTTGTTACGGGAGGATGCCACCGAGATAGAACTTGCAGCCATGGCCATGCACCCGGATATCGAGGCGATTCATGCCGAGATAACCCGACACACGGAAAGCCATCGTCATCGCGGTTTGTTTGTGCAGTTGTTTGATATCAACGAGAATCCAATTTGGACAAGCCGAGGTGCCGGCAAGGATCCGCTTCCCCTAAGGCCGCACCTGAAAAGGAATGGGCTTTTTTCCTCTGATTCCTACCGGTCTTTAGATAAAGACATGGAAGGGGAGGCCGCCCAAAGTTTTCATGGTTTCCGGGTGGGATCAGACCTTCA
This sequence comes from Planctomycetota bacterium, assembly GCA_041180805.1. Classification (GTDB taxonomy): domain Bacteria; phylum Planctomycetota; class Planctomycetia; order Gemmatales; family Gemmataceae; genus JBEGQX01. Next base: position 3,087 of record JBEGQX010000221.1, on the reverse strand, counting down.
CTTGGTGGAAGAGGATGTAAGGGATCTTACATGGCTGATGGTGGCATCGATGGGTATTGTGGTTTTGCTGGTGCCTGTGGGGGCTTATCTTGTAGCTGTCAGGGCCACCCGCCCAGTTGCGGAGATTATAGATACCACCCTGAAAATGCGTCCGCAAAAGTTGGAAGAACGCTTTCCGGTGCGCGGAACCAGTGATGAACTGGACAGGTTGTCTGAAACGATCAACGGTTTTCTGGACAGGATAGCCAAATTTCTTCGTTCAAACCGCGAGTTTGTTGCCAATGCGGCGCATGAACTGCGTTCTCCACTGGCAGCCATTGGCGCCGCGGCGGAATTGGCGCTTTCCCGTGACCGTTCCTCCACGGAATACAAAGAAGTTCTGTCAGACATTTCTGACAAATGTGAACATTTCCGGGTGTTGGTGAATCAACTATTGATTATTGCCGAGGCAGAAAGTGGTCCTGCGCTCATGGCAGAGAAAGTGTGTCTGACCGATATTGTGGTTAAATCACTGGGAATGTTTCGCGATGTTGCCGAGCACAAAGAGATTGAATTAGAAGCCCACATAGGGCGTTCCGTAATGGTGGAGGGTTATTCCAGGTTAGTCCAGCAACTGGTTAACAATCTGCTGGATAATGCCATCAAATATACACCTGAACACGGGCAAATCAAAATCAACCTCACCCGCGAATGGGACAAAGTCATCTTAAAAGTGGAGGATGACGGCGTCGGTATTTCCCCGGCGGATCTTCCCCATGTGTTTGATCGGTTCTTTCGCAGTGACCGGTCCCGTCAAAGAGAAGGGGATCAGCCCGGTGGTTTTGGACTTGGTCTTAGTATTTGCAAGGCGGTGGTTGAGTCCATGGGCGGAACCATTTCGGTGGGGCAGCGTTCCCCGAGAGGATCGGTGTTTACGGTGCGCTGGCCGGCGCCTTCCGAAGTTGTGCTTTCAAATAAACAATAATCATTCCATGGATAAGAATGCTGGTTCCCAATCCCGCTACATGAAATAAGATGTGGTGGTTCCAAAGGTGGTAACACCCCAAAGCACTCACCGGCAGGAAGACAATAATCGCTGTCCATAAGCCCGGATTATAAGTTCTTTGAATCATAGCAGGGATGCAGTGGATCACTCCATTGACCAGCGTAAGGTAGATCGCAAAAAGGCCAAACCCTTCGTGGAGATGGGTCATCAATGCCAGTGAACAGAGGTTGACACCCCAGACCCCAACGGAATTGATGAAAAAGGTGGCATTTCGGGTAAGCACTTCTCTGCCATTTCCCATTTGTAAATTCACAAAGTTTCGAAAACGGTCGTTATGATGTTCCTCGAATTGATGGATCATGTAGTTGGGAAGCTGTAGCGCCACGATAAGAGTGGCAAGATTTAGTATTGGGAAAATTGCTCCCAGTAAAACCAGGCAGACGATTCCACAAAACAAAGCGGCTTGAGGCCATTGCCAATCATCGATAAGCCATTTTAATGAGCGTTTCATGAGTAATTCTCCCTTAATAAACTGCGGCTTTCGTGAATTAGAAAGCTTATTTCTATTGGCTTTTGACTCGTTTTAGAGGTAAATTGCCTTATATGAGTTGTGCTTACAATACCTTACATAAGCCAGCCAATTAGCACTATACTTCCTGCCAACATGGTGCGCTTTTGACTTTCAACCACGTTAAAACCAGATCTGTAATGCCATTGTACCCTATTGCTTTGGTCTGTTTTTTCTTTGGTTCCAGCCATATTTGGGCTGATCAATCCATAAGGGTGCTTTCACCCGAGAAGTTGATTCATTTTCACGATGGTTTTGCAGGCTGGCAGATATTAGTTTCGCAATCTGGGGTGGATGCAACAAATCGGGCAGCTTTTCAATCCCTAAATGAAAAAATTGCCAGGGTGGATGCAAAAGGTTTTGTGGTTCCCTCAGGGGATGGAGAAACCCAAGTACAGGTGAAAGTTGGGGATAATTCCATTTTTGTGCCAGTAAAGGTACAGGGTGTAAGTCATGGAAGAGCGATCGATTTTAGAACCGAGGTTGTGCCACTGTTAAGCAAACATGGGTGCAATGCGGGAGGTTGTCACGGGAAAGCTAGTGGTCAGAATGGTTTCAAGCTATCCCTTTTTGGTTTTGATTCTGACTTTGATTTCGAAAGCATCACACAAGAGGCCAAAGGCCGGCGGATTTTTCCAGCCAACGCCGAAAACAGTCTTATTCTCCTGAAGGCTTCGGGGCAGATGCCCCATGGGGGTGGTAAGAAACTTACCCCGGAATCTTCGGATTATCAGACCATGTTGCGCTGGATCATTGCGGGGGCGCCTCCGGTGGCAAAGAACATAGCCACAGTGCAGCGAATTCGCATGCTGCCAAAAGATGGCATCTATGTTTCCGGGCAGACCCAGCAGATTGCTGTGATCGCGGAATATTCCGATGGGTCATTTCGTGATGTCACCCGCCAAAGTGAATTTTCCAGCAATTTGGATGTGATAGCCAGTGTGGATGCTTCGGGTATGGTCAAGGCCGGCAGTCTGAGCGGGGAAGCCGCCATCATGGCCAGACATATGGGTTTTGTAGCTGTCAGCAATGTCATGGTGCCCCATGGTAAAGCTTCGTTGAGTTATGATGGATTTCAACCAATCAACAAAGTGGATGAACTTGCCCTCGATAAATGGAAGAAGCTTGGGCTACAGCCTTCATCGGTTTGCGATGATGGGATTTTCATACGGCGCTTGACAGTGGACTTATGCGGCCGTTTGCCAACTATCGATGAATCCAAGGCATTTCTAAACGACAAAGACCCTGCTAAACGATCCAAACTCGTGGATAAGCTTCTGGATGGACCGGATTACCCCGCTTACTTTGCCATGAAATGGGGCAGTATTCTGCGTAATTCCAGTCATGCTGGGGCTGATCGCGCCGCTTACGCTTTTCACAATTGGATCAAGGATATGATCGCCCGTAACCGCCCCTATGACGAGTTCGTGCGTGGCATCATAGCTGCTTCCGGGGAATGGCAGGATGCGCCTGCGGTGAATTGGTACTGGCAAAGCCGCGATGACCAGGTGCACCAGGTGACAGCGGATACCGC
>JBEGQX010000220.1:0-4573 GCA_041180805.1 Planctomycetota bacterium | reverse complement strand
TATTCCAGAAAGATTCCAGTTCTTTGCGCGGTGTTTTGGCGGATATTAAATTCGCAGGCGGGGTTATTCTTGAAATGTTTTGAAGAAACTCCTCAGATTCGTAACAATTTTGACTTTCCAGTGAACCAATCGATCGAATCAGTTCCGTAACGGCTGCTTTGTCACCAGCCTTTGAAAGGTGCAGCGCGAACCGATTTTTTATCCAAAAATCGGAATCTTGTAAAAGGTTTCGGGCTTTTTCAGAACTATCCTTCCCGTTTTCCAAAAGAAGAATTCCTGAGGCGAGCCTTTTGCGGGGGGAAGGGTCATTCAGCAGCGGAATAAGTCGTTTGGATAATCCATCTTTGGCAAAATGGGCCTCTGTTAGAACTGTCAAAAGTTCCTGGAAGGTTTCCTCGTTTTCAGCAAGGGGCAGATAAGCCAGTGCGGTTTCCAGTGCAAGTGGATGATTTTTGAAGCACAATGCCCTTAATGTTGAGGGGCTTACAGGCTGGACTTTTTCAGTTTCCAATAAGTCAAGCAGTAGTCTGGCCCTGTTTCTTATCTCCAAATCATTGGATTCCAAGTTCATTTTTAGCAGCGGTATGGCTTGGGGGCCCATGGTTTTGAGGTGGCCAAAGGCATCTTCACGAAGCGAAAAATCGTCATCACCAAGTTTTGAAATCCATTGTTTTATTTTTCCAGAATCGGAATCATTCGGGATCTTGGTTGTTATGGATTCGAGAAGTTTGTTCGAGTCCAGATTTGCCCACCATTTTTTCCATAAGGTTAATTTTTGCTCTGGTGCAGTATTTTCATGAAGGGACTTGTCATAAATTCTGCCCAGGGCGGAATCCAGCATATCCCATAATTTGGTAGATTCTTCAGGGGATGCTTTTTCAAGGTAGCCAAGTGCGGTATCCAACCCTGCACCTGAGGACTGTTTTAATAGCAAGCGTATGGCAATCATTTTTTGATCGCTTTTTGCTGACTGTGCTGTTTTTAAAAGAAAAGATTCATCTATCTTTTGGTGAATGGAGGAGACTGTCTCAAGAATTAGGCTTCCCGCCTTGGAGTCTGGCTTTTCCATAAGGGAAATCAGGAAATCCCTTGCCTGCGTGTTGCTGATGCATGCATTGGTCAGAACTTGCCTGATGGGATTTTGTATTTTTTTACCGGGTGGGGAATCCGCAAAAGCCAGAATCTCTTTTAAGCTTTCCAGAGGGGAAATTTCTGCCAAGGCTGTTATTACAAGTACATCAATCTTTTCGGAATTAAATTGGACAAGGGAAATCATTCTGGCAAAGCGGTTATTTGGGTCGTTTTCCGCGGACGATTTTTCAGTTAATAATGGCTTGGAAAAATCACCTTGGGATAAAAGAAATAGTTTCGATTCAGAGCTGGTTTTGGCATCGGTGGCGTAAAGGTTGGCAAGGGCCTTGTTTATTTTCTTAAGGTCGTAAGAAGGATTAGCCCTTTCTACCAGCCAATTTTTCAAAACTTCAGCGTTTCTGGGAAAGCCAAGTTTTTCCAACTCCAAATTGGGAGAAGCTGGAATGCCACCGGGTTCAGCCGATTTTAGAGGCAAGCCAAATGCTATCAAAAGCATGGAGAATAAGAACAAAGCTGGAATGTGCCTCATGGTGTTTCTCCAGCTTTAAAAGGTTTGAATTTGCCTGGTGGAGTCTCCCATAAAACTTTACCATCCCTGCGAATTTTAACAAGTTTGTTAGCTTGAAGATTGCTTGTCAAAATGGTTCCATCCATGTTTCGGGTGGCTATTCCTGGTGCTGTGGAATCATATTCATGCAAAAGATTTCCCCGGTCACTAAACTCCATGATTTTGTTGATGGTGGGTATGGAAACAAGAATCTTGCCATCCGCAAGCAAGGTCGCACCATTCAAGCCAAAATTGGTGGGGAAAGGAATGATAACTTTGGATAATTCCGAGCCTTTACTGTTTATTTTGGCAAGATTGCCGCTGTATTGAAGCACATGATATTCCGTGGGGCCTGATTTACGGGCCGCCAGAATCGTTTGGCCACTAACCGAATGTTTGAATATTTCCTTTCCTTTGGAATCCAGTTCAACAATTTCGTTTCTGGCAGCGATGAAGATGTTGCCGTTGGATGTTTTTTGGACATAAAAAGGGTTTTGAATCTGCTTTTCCCACAGAACATTTCCCCGAATGTCTCTTTCGGTAACTCTGTTGTTACCTGCCTCGGATATCAACACTCTGCCTTGGTTGAATTTTGCATCATTAGGCGAATTAATGTTAATGATTTCCCATAATATTCCTCCTTTTTCCCCCATCAACAAAACTCTGCCGGATTTTTTTTCAGTATTCATGTTTTCAACAAGCAGTATTGGATTTGAAAGTTTGCTGGAGGTTGAATTTATTAATTGAATTTTTCCCTTGTTGGCTTCCAACCATGTACCAAGTCGTTCCATGGTTTTCACGGTTTCTTCAGCCGATTCGGTGTTTATTTCTGTTGTGGTGTTTTCAATCTGCCCGGCCATCCAATTCATTAGCCAGGAAGCTTTCTGATTGGGGAGCTCCTTGCATGTTTCCAGAATGAGTTTTGCGCAGTCATAGGGTTCTTTGGCAAACATGACTTTTGCGTAGGCAATTTTTAGTACTGCGGATTTTTCGTGAATTTTAGCCTGGATTTCCCGAAAAGGTTCGCTTTCTGGTGAAATCAGTTCCATGGCAAGGGCTTTTGATGGTTCCGGGCTGTTGTTGTTTTTTAAAACACTTTCGCATGCGATGTTTTTTTTTGGATTCTTCTTTAGAACGCTTTTTAATTGTTCCCAAGTTTCCTCATCCGGACATGATGAGGCATATTGAATTAAAGTATTTGCGGCATCATCCGGTTGGGAAAGTTCAATCAGTTGAATAAGTGCCGTGGTAACATCTTGTTTCCTGTTGATTTTTTCCAATTCCCCCATGGATTTCATGCAGGCTGACTCGACCTTTTTCGAATGGTTGGCAAGATTTAGCAAAAATCCAGCCTCCGCCGGGGATAGGTTTTCTGTGAAAGTTTTGGTCAGTTCTGTTCCATCACTAATCATCTTGGATACCATGGATCGAATGGTTATTGCTTTTTCCGGGGTGATAGTTGCCAACCTTACAGGGGCAAGTAAATCCCGCGATTGAATGTTTTTCCACCACGCTTCCCAAATGGATTGGCGTATTTTTTGGGAAAGCTGATCTGTCGGCAATGGCCCTTGTACCGACCATTCGCCTGCAATCGCCATCAGGGTATCTTCCATTCTCTTTGCATTTTCAGGTGTGGCTGTTTCAAAAGCTTTCATAGCATGCGGTATGGCCCGTTTGTCCATCTGTTTTAACAGCGCAAGGGTGGCCATACTGGAAACCTGTTCCGAAGAATCTGCAAGTAATTTCAGAACCTGTTCATCACTAGCCCATTTTTTTTGGATAAGTAGCTCGGCAGCAAGTGCCCTTTTTCTAGGGTGGCTTTGGCTTAAAGCCGCTGAAAGTATTTCTTTGGCATGTTCTGATTTAGCCACCCAGTTTTTTAATGCCTCGGATGTTTCCTCGAAAATTTGATCGGTGGGGGCGTATGGGGCGTACCCCAGGATTGCCAAACCTGCTCTGGATTGGGAATCCTGGCTTGCAAGCCGAAGGGATATTTCAATAAGCCTTGTAGCCTGGTTCCCAAGAATTAAGTCCAAACATTCGCGGGCATACTTGGAATTTGCGCCATCTGTTGAATTATTTTTTAAATTTTCCAAATGCCACACAGAGTAATCCCCTGCATTGATGAGCATTTGCCTGGCTTTTTGGCGAGTTTGTTGGGCTGGATCAGTTAGGTCCCGAATCCACATATCCAAATTTTCTTTGGATGGTGGGGTGCTGGCTCTGGTTTCCAGTAAAACAATCGCCGAGATATTATCCGGACTGTTGAACCCAGCCGTTTGGATTAAATCTTTTTCTGAGATAGTCTGGGAATAAACAAAACTTCCGCTGCCAATCAAAATTAGCAGGGTTAGGTACAAAGCTTTGAGATTAATCTTCCAATCAGTCATAGAAGCACCATTTGTTGTTACAATTTTAGTACCATGAGGCTATTCTCTGAAGAAGATTTTTTTAAAAGGTTGGGTTTTGTTTTGAAAGTTAAAATCTTATGCGAACAAGTCATAGGGGTTGGTTCATGTTAAATAGAATGCTTTGCCTTGTGGCCTTTTTTACGCTGAATATCAGCCTGAATGCTGCCGACAAACCCAATGTGTTATTCATAGCCGTGGATGATCTAAATCATTGGGTTGGTCATTTGGGCAGAAATCCCCAGACAAAGACACCCAACCTGGACCGCCTTGCCAAAATGGGTGTGACTTTTACCCGGGCTTATTGTGCCGCCCCAGTTTGTAATCCCAGTCGTGCTGCGCTGATGAGCGGACTACGGCCGGGTACAACCGGTGTCTACGATAATGGGCAAGATTGGAAAAAAGTTATTCCAAAAGAACAAACACTGACAACACAATTTTTGAACGCTGGCTACAAAGTTTATGGGGCGGGCAAAATCTATCACTCCAGTGCCCACCGCGATGGCGAATGGACAAATTATTTTGA
>JBEGQX010000219.1:0-16259 GCA_041180805.1 Planctomycetota bacterium | reverse complement strand
GTTGCCACGGAAACACTTCTAACCAGGTTGATGCGAACTTACGCCTCTGAAGGTACCCCCAAAGGTTACGAAAGTGTGTTTCAATTATTGAAGGCGCACAGCGGTGCTGAAGTAAGGGCCACGCTTTGGCCCCAGATTATCGCTGGCATTCAGGAACAAAGGCCCCCAAATCAATCTGCTGCCCCGCCTGAACTTTCCGCATTGATCCTTCAAGAATGGCAAAAACACCCCGCAGACCTTTCGCTGACCCACCTTGGAATTCTGCTTGGCCTTGCTGAACCCATCACAAAAGCGACCCGAGAAGCTTTTGATACCAGGTCTGATTCCAACCGCCGATCCACCTTGATTGGCATGCTGGCACAGTCACCAAGAGAAGAACTTATTCCCCAAGCGTTGAAGTTGGTTCAATCGGATGAAAAGGAATCGATAAAAATATCCGCCCTGCAACTGCTTGGCAGGCTGGAATCCCCAAACATCACCAGCGCACTATTACAGCTTCACCAATCCAGTGGATCTGCAATGTTGCAAGAACGAATTCGCCAGATACTGCTCAGCCGTAAACCCTCTGCAAAGGCATTCCTTCAGGAAGTGGATCGGGGCCACATCAAGCCAACCGTGGCCACTCTGGATGAAGTTCGAAATATTGCGCTTCTGGAAGATCCCGCATTGGATGCTTTGGTGGCAAAACACTGGGGTAAACTCGATAAAGGTTCCCGGGAGGAGAAACTTGCGGAGGTTCGCCGATTGAACAACGACCTGAATGCTGGCACAGGCAACGAGGTTATCGGCAAGGCGGTTTTTTCCAAACATTGTGCCAACTGTCACCAGTTATTCGGTCAGGGTAACAAGGTTGGCCCAGACCTTACCACCGCCAACCGCCAGGATCGCTCTTTTATGCTGCAAAGCCTGGTGGATCCAAACAGCACCATACGCAGGGAATATGTCAGCGTGATTATTCAGACTCGCGATGGCAGGGTTATCACCGGACTACCCATCACCAAAACAGATAGGGAGATCACCCTGGTGAATGCCAAAAATGAAAGAGCCATGGTGCCCCTTGGCAATATCGAGGATATCAGAGATTCCCAAATTTCCCTGATGCCTGAGGACCTTTACCGGCAACTTTCGCCCACCGAACTTCGGGATCTTTTTGCCTACCTTCAATCGAAAAAAGAAGACCAACCATGATGCCAGGAATCCATGCGACCTTTACCCTGCTGGTAATGACCATGCCCGTTTTGGCCCAGGAGACAGGCACTCGAAGCTACCAAAACCATTTGCGAAAGCTGGAAAAGCCTTCGCCCCTGCTTGCTGACTACCCGGAATTTTTCGAACCCATCCTCGAATCAACACACTACGAAGCACCGGCCATCGTCACCGATGCCGACGCTGACCTGCATGTGCGCGCCTGGCGTTTTTCCTACAACGCCCGGGGCATCATCGAGATGCCAAACCACCTCAAGGGTTCCTACACTGCGGTGATCATGGTTCACCCCTGGGGAATTGATGACGGCCAGGGCTGGAATACCCCCGAACCCGCGGGCGTGGCCGATTTTTGCACCCCTGAGAAGAACCACCTTGCCGCCAGACACACCCGCGAAATTGTCCGGCCATTTATCAATCGCATGCGACCCAATGTAAGCATGGTTCTTTACAGCCTTCCCGGTTCCAAAGATTCCATCCGTCACAAGTTGTATCGTTCCTTTACGCATGAACCCTCGAAATCTGAACGCGACGAAGGCATCAGGGAACTGGATCAAAAGCTGAAGAGCTTCCAATACGCCGGTTCACCATTGGTGCCAAAGATGAATCTCTCAGATGATCTTCCTGTGAGGGATTACTTTCGTCAGTTTCCGGGTTTGGATGCTGGTGCCAAATACAACAATGAAGGTTTCTGGAAACTGCCCATCCCGGTGACAAAGGATGTGGATGTGGCCCCGCAAGATGTCGTGATCTACGATGCGGAAGGCTACGAACCGCTGAAGAAATTCCTGAAAAAGAATGGCATTCGCCATGTGCTGCTGACGGGCTACGCAACCGATATGTGTTATTGCCGAACAACCGCGGGTTACGAAAACCTATCCAAAGATTTTAATGTGTTTCTTGTTGGTGATGCCTCTCTTGCAACATTTCCATCCAACAAGTCACCTCGCTTCGCTGTGAACGCTGCGATCTCTTACGCGGCACTGAACCAATTGATCACCCAAGTCTCCTGGATCAAGTGCGACGGTGAAAAGAAACCATCCAACAAATAACAGCCCGGCAACCGTGAACAAAACTATGAATCGCAGAACCTGTTTGGCAACCTTGGCTACCACCGCCATTTCCAGAACACTTGGGGCAGGCACTACACCACCACCCAAGGCCCAAATCGCAATTACCCTGGACCTGGAAATGAGCCGAAATTTTCCCACCCGGGATTCAACCCACTGGGATTACGAGAAGGGCAACTTAAATGAGGAAACCAAGCGTTACTCGGTGGAAGCTGCCAAAATAGTGAAGCAGTCTGGTGGCAGAATTCATTTCTTTGCAGTGGGCAGGGTTTTTGAACAACCGGACATTACATGGCTTAAAACCATTGTCGAACAAGGCCACCCGGTGGGTAATCACACTTACGATCACATCAACCTTACCGCAGGCAAGGTGGAGGATTTGCAATTCAGGTTCCAGCGTGCGCCCTGGCTCTTGCGGGGTCAATCATTGCAGGATGCGATTCGGGAAAACATACAGATTACAAACGCCGCCATGAAGAACCGCCTAAGCATCAAGCCGGCTGGCTTTCGTACCCCGGGTGGATTTGCCAACGGCCTGCGAGATCATAAAGGCTCGCGTGCCATCTTGAAAGAACTTGGTTTCGAATGGATTAGTAGTCTTTATCCTGCACACCCTTACACCATGGCAAAGCAAAAACCCGATGCAAAGGTTGTGGATGGAATTTTGGCAGCTTTGCCCAAGGCCCAGCCTTTTCGATACCCCGATGGAATGCTTGAAATTCCCATGAGCCCCATTAGTGATATTGGCGCATTCCGCACCGGGCAATGGAATCTGGAATGGTACCTGGACACCCTGAAAGCATGCCTGGAAAAAACCATCGAATTGGGAATGGTGTTTGATTTTCTTGCACACCCATCCTGCCTGTATGTGGTGGACCCTGAGTTCAAAGCTATCCGCCTGATTTGCGAATTGGCAACCCGACACGCCTCCAAGGCAAAACTTACCGACTTAAACCAAATCGCAGCAATGAGTTAATCTTCAGGCTCGGAATCATCATCTTCATCATCAGGGTCTTCATAAGGTTCGAGTTTGTTTTTGCCGACAAATTGCCAGTATTCATCGTTGATGGTGATCAGGTCCCCCTTTTTGGCATGGAACTTGACTAGTTTCAAAAGTTGCGTCGGGGAAAGGTCGGTACTCACCTCAAGGCTTAGGGATGGGGTGTATTCCAATTGAAGCTCCTCCAGCGCGGCTTTCAGTGATTCGTAAGGCCCGCCAAAGTTGGATTCATAATCGTAAGCCCAAAAGGAATCACCATACTTGTTAATAAAAACTGTCCCATTGTTGGCCATACTGCCTTCATCAAAGGAGATCGAAAAAATGCGTTCCCCGTTCTCTGTGACTAAATCCTTAAATGCCCCTTCATCAAATTCCATATTCATAAGTTACCCCATTTAGGTAGTCATGTTCCTTCACGAAAATGTTTATTCCTCTTCTTCCGCATCCTCTTCGGGAACCAATTCCCCTTCTTTGTTCAAAACCCAACTTTCGCCATTAATGTTGGCGCCCAGGCCGGGTTTACCCTCAATCTGAAGCTGGGATGCAATTTCATTGGCGGAAAGCTCGTCACATTGAACATCAATGCTCACTCCTCCAAAGCAAAGGTGCTGTTCAAACAGTGCATCGCTTAAAGTGTCATAAGGTCCGCCGAATTCGCCGTTGTCATCGTAAGACCAGTAAGCATCCAGGCACTTGGTAACGCGTGCAGAACCGCTGCTTCCGGGGCCGCCACCATCGTAAGAAACCTCGTAGACTGTTTCCTCATTAGTGCTAAGCAGATCCCTAAAGGCATCTAAATCAAAATCCATGGTGAACTCCTGAAATGAAGCTGGGCAAACTTCCAGCCAATGGTTTAGGCGTGTGAGAGAAACCATCCCACATGTAATGGATTTAAAGATAATCGCAATCCGGATTACAACAAGCCTGGCAGGCGTAATATTTTTATTTGTATTCCAACTGGGCGGAAGCCTGGCAGTTCCTGCTCGCAATTAATCGAACCCAGCGAGCCTGAAGGGCTTCGGGAAATATGTACTGAACGCTGGCATTGGGTGCTACTTCGAACTGCTGATGATCCACCCAAAGTCCCTCCCCAGTCAGGTCAATCTGAACCTTAAATGTGTTATTTTCCATGGAATGGTTCTGCAAATTCAAGGTTCTGCGATCATAGCCCCAAAGCAAATAGGGGTCGCTGGGTTGATTGGCCTTCACATCCTGTTTCAGCCAAGGGCCGCCTGTGCCAGTGGGTTTCCCAAGCTTCCACAAATCATCAATCACCCCCAGCCAGAGGCCTGCTTTGCCATCGGCGCTTTTCACAACATGGTTGCTGGCCTTTGCATCTGGTTTCAATCCGGTCATTACCAGCATTCCCCGGTAGGAACAATAATCCATGATGCGAAAATCGTGGGAACTGATCGGGCGAATCTTCGCAAAGCCATCAGCATTTTCGGCGGGAAGTTCATAAAAGGTGCCATGCACGCTGAATAGATCCCTTTCGGTGGCAACCTCCCTGCATATACGAAGCAAACCATCCCGAATGGGTTGGTCATAAGCGGGGTTGTTTTTGGGCAAACGCCAGCGTCTGCCACGGTCATCGACCACCAGAACGCTTGTGGGTTCCACGGTCACTGCATTTGTTGGAATCGCCACCCTGCCCTTCAACCAGGAATTAGCGTTTTCATCCCGAATGGATTCCAGCTTCAGCGTGGCATCCAACTCCAAGCCTGGCAAATCCGTAAGCTTCTCGTCGGTTATCATTTGGGGCAAAAGCTGCAAAGTGCGCTTGTTTTCTCCACGGGCACGAACCAAGCCCCCGGTAATCTGCTTTTCAGAAATCGTTGCCAACCCTTCAAACACGGCATCCGAGCGAGTCGGTCTTTTTTCAGGGTTGCTGAAAGCAAAATGCACGCTGACCTTCTGTGCATTTTGCAAAGGCTTTATTCTAAGCCATTGGGCAATTTTCTGGGCAGGGAACTCTTTCCACACAACACTGCCAGGCTGAAGCAAAATCTCTTCCCAAGGTCTCCAAGTTCCATCCCCCTTTTCATCTGCCTCAATTTGCATGGCAACAGAATGGTTTCCATGATTAACAAGATGCATGGATCTTCTTTGCCAGCCGTGAAACAAAAAAGGATCCGTAGCCACACCAGCCTTTACAGGTTCCTCCAATAAAAGCGCCCCACTCGCAAGGGTCGGCCCCAAATGATCTGGAAGATCCGGAGATGTAAACCATAGGTTGGAATGCGACTGTCCAGGGCCCTCGATGTTTCCCTTGGCTTTGCGTTTGTTCAGGAACTCACTTTTAGCGGTGTCATCGCAGCCGAATACCAATTGATTATTCCAGTTGCAGAAGTCGCCGATCACTTTCAGGTAGGCGCTTCTGGGTGAAATGCCGGAAGTATTGGCGGAAGAAAAGCCGGAGGGGAAGTTCCAAAACATGCCGTGCATGGTCATCAGCAAGCTGCCATCCTTATTGCCAATTTCCCGAATGCGGGGCCATTCCGTGTTCCACCCATGGGCACCATCATAGCTGTGGCTTGCTTTGGGCAAACGGAAGGAATACCACTGGTTTCCATCCAGCATCATGAGGATCAACGACCGATGGTCCCAGCCAATGGACCAAACCGGGTTGCTCTCAGGTTTCTTGTTGCCATGAATTCCCCCAGGTCCGGTCACCTCGGTGAACTGGTTTCTGCGAACGATATTCCAGGCATCGGCATTTCCATCCCAAGATGCAAGCACACCGGAGGGAACCTTGGGGTTGGAAAGGGCCTCCCTGGCGTGGTCGCCATTGTTGGCATAAATGATTCTGCCAAAGCCCGAATAAAGGCCTTTTCCATGGTAGCCGGGCAAATTAGAATGCCTGCCCGTTTTGCGCTGTTCATCGGCCCAAAGCTCGGTCACCGCCAAGGTTTTCACATCCACCTCGTAAAGGCCCTCTTCCATGGTGGCGTAATAAATTTTCCCCGCCGGGTCGGTAAGATGGCGTGCGTTTCCCGTTGGCCTGCCAAACATCTTTTCATAGGAAATGGCACGCACATTCGCCTTGGAATCAATCGCGTAAGGTCCTATGAACAACTGTCCAGATTCATCATGAATCATGCGGTTGGCGGGAGTACCACCGATGCTTTCGGGGCGGATCGTATGGCCCAGGGTCGCATCAATCTCGTATAGCTTGTCCGTGGAACCGGAAGGCTTGTGCGGGGCATATGTAACCGCCCAGAGTTTTCCCGCCCAAGGTACCACAGCACCGGTACCACATTCCGCCTCGTTGTTATACATGGCCAAATGCGGGTAAACGCCAGAAATACTTTTGGGGGGTCTGGATGCCTGTGGCTGGCTGATAACCACCATCATCGCCATTATCGTCATGTTGATCAAAGTCATCTTCGGGTACCCTGTTAGCTCATGGAAACTGTTTTCAGCAGCTTAAATGGTTATGATAGATCATTTGAACCCTGCCAACCCGGAAAATGAGACCTTTCTAAACATGCTGCAAGCAATTTCAATCTTCCCACTTCTTTCACTTTGCCTGCCGGCGCAAGAAATGGAAAGTACGGATACGGTTAAGATTCAGCATTATCTATCTGCTGCCATGCCTTCGAAAATCCATGCGGTGGAAGTTACCGGGGAAGTTGTGATCATTTCAGGCCATGACAATCAAAGGGCTTCCCTGCTGGAAGTGCCCTTTCATGAAAATGGGTGGGGCAAGTTGAACCCTTCACACATTCACCCCATAACACACGACAGCCAGGGAAACTTCAGCATCACCCTTCCAAGGAAAGTTCAGGGCACTGACCGCATTTACAGGAAATGGATGCTGGCAATCAGGGAAAAGGAAGGCTGGCAACCGTTAACCCACAGCCATTACGCAACCAGCATTTTTAGCTCCAATCCTGCAGACACAGACATAAAACCCGGCAGGAAAGGCCTGGGGGCAATGGGTCTGGATCGACCGATTTCAGATTTGGATGAATTAAACATCAGCGGGGTCACTGTAAATATTGTTCTGAATGCCCTGGTTCGCAGCAAGCCGGAACCCAACACAACCCCATTTGATTTCGAGGGATACACCTGGCACGCAAACAACCAGGAAATCAATCGTCTGGATCGCATCTTGCAAGAGACCGCCAAGCGAAGAATCCTGGTGTCGGCTATCATTCTTATTGGTCAGCCTGGTAACTCTCCCCCGGGAAGCTGGCACCGGATGGTTTCCCACCCCAAGGCAGATGCCTCGGCATTTTTTGTGATGCCCAACCTGCATGATGCCGATGGCGCCAGGGCCTTTGGTGCCGCGCTTTATTTCCTGGCTGCAAGGTATTCCGGTTCCACCCATGGCAGAATACACCATTGGATCATGCACAACGAAGCCGACCAGGGGTGGATGTGGGCAAACGCCGGTGTGCTAACCTCGCTTGAATATCTGGACCTTTATCACAAGTCACTCCGGATGGCGCATCTTGTCAGCAGGCAGTTCAATCCCGGCGCAAAAGCGTTTATTTCCCTTACTCATCACTGGAGCATTGCCGGGGGAAAACACAACCATCCCTCCAAAAAGTTACTGGATCATTTGCTTGCCTTTAGCCGGGCAGAGGGCGATTTCGATTGGGCCATCGCCCACCACCCGTATCCGCAAAACCTCACCAAGCCACGGGTATGGGAAGACAACCAGGCTACCTTTTCACGAAACACGCAAAAGATCACCTTTAAGAATCTTGAAGTGCTGGACGATTGGGTGCGTGATCCGGCGCACCAGTTTCTTGGCAAACAGAACCGCACACTTCACCTGACCGAGCAGGGTTTTAATTCACCGGATTACTCCGAAAAATCCCTTAAAGACCAGGCGGCTGGCATGGCCTATGGTTGGTACAAAGTGAAGCGCCTGCCTTCCATCACCATGGTGCATTACCACAACTGGGTGGACAACCGGCATGAATTCGGGCTGAGAATCGGCCTGAGAAAATTCCCGGACGAACCCGGTGATCCCCTTGGCAAAAAGCCCATCTGGCATTTCCTAAAGGCGGCAGACACCCCCGCCGAGGAGGAAGTATCCAGGCCTTACCTTCCCTGGATCGGCATTCGCAATTGGGATGAGATCATGCACAAGGGCAATCTTAATTGATTGGTTTTTGGCAGAGGTCTGCCACTTTTCGGCTGGCTGGCCTCAAGTACCAGGAGGCAACCACTATGCATATGCCGACCAATGGAGTGACTATTTCGCCCGTGGAATCATTCACCATGGCATGGGCCAGTGATGCGCTGCCAAGGTTGATGAAAAAACCGGTGTAGGCCCATTCCTTTGCCACCTTGAAGCCAGGCAGCAAAACAACAATGGCCCCCGCTATCTTCCAGACTCCCAACCAATTTCCAAAATAAGTCGGGTAACCAAGCCTGGCCATTCCCTCTGTAACCTTTTGGCCTCCAAAGATGTCAAACGCCCCCCCCGCAAGCATGCCTGCACCCAGCAAACCAGTCACCAGCCAATAGGCAATCCATTTGATATTCATGGGAAAAAGCCAATCATGTTTCAAAGAAAAAGGCCGGCAGGCTTCTTGCCCCCGGCCTTGCGAAAAACGCCAACCGTTACTTGTTATTACCCTTCAAGGCATCATCCACTTCCTTGATCAGTGGCGCCACCGTCTTGGTCAGGTCTTCGACCTGGTTGGAACCCTGGAGAATCATCTTGGGGTTTGCCTTCTTGCGAAGTTCCGCAAATGCCATGGGTATTTCCGCAGCCACCTTTTTCTCGATGATTTCCTTGGTCAGCTTTTCCTTTACCGCATCCATGTTTACCGTGGTGTCCGCGGGAATGCGCTTGTCGCATTTCACGATCACCAGACCTTCGGGGGTGCCAATCACAGGGCTGACTTCACCCGGTTGAAGCTGGAAGGCTGCCTTTTCAAGCTCATCGTTGCCAGTGGTATTGCGACCCAGGGGGCGAATCTTGCCCGCAGTCGCGGCAAGCGAGGAACTCTTTTGGTTCTTTGCTGCCTTGTTAAATTCATCCTCAGAGTCACGCAGTCTGGGGTAGTCGGTCATCGCGGCGCGTTCAAAGCCTTTTTCCCACATGATGATCCTGCATTCCACCTTTTCACCATAGTAGGCTTCATAGGCTTTCTTAACATCCTCGTCCGTTACCTGAATCTTCGAGCGCACCATCTTGGAAAGAAGCAACTTGGGACGAATGACATCTTCCTTCCATTCATATAGATTCTTGCGGTAATTTTTCAGCACCTTGTCCACGAAGGTCTTGCGATCCACATTCAGGCCCTTCAGGTCTTCGGCCAAGGCATCTTCCACCTCGGCAGCAGTCACCTCGATGCCCAACTTGCGGCATTCCATGTCGATAATCTTCTTGTTGCAAAGCAACTCCAGCCTCTCGGCACCCTGCCGCTGAATCAGGTATTCGCCAAGTTCCTCGCGGGTGATCGGTATATTGTCGTACACATAGGCAACCACCCTGCTGGAATAATCCGAGCCAGTGGTTGGCGTGTTATTAGTTTGCTGCAGAGAAGTGGGCAGCTTTTCCGGTGCTGCCACTTCCTTCTTGGCTGGGGGTGTCTGGGCATCTGCCATCGGCTGTGGAACCTTGCGAAGCACCAGCACAGCGGCCAGCGCAATGGTACCGGTAAGAACGCCAAGCCCAATTCGCTTTGGCAATGAGGGGTTGCTATCTGAAGAGTAATTAAGCATGGGTCCAAGCCTCCGTGCGAGATCCGTACCGGAAATGTCCATAATTCCGGAAATGGAAATATAGCTGGAAGAAGAAAAATAAAGCAATACCTAGTGGCCGGGGGAATTTCGCTTGCGGCGGTTCGAAGGATGCTTGCAATGAAAGCCAAAGCATTTATGATGCTTTTTGGGCACGAACACCCATGTGTCTTGCCCCGCTTACTTAATTTTCCACTATTCAGAGGTTATCCATGACTGCCATTGGTAAAAAACCCGCCAAGAAGGTGAAGCTTCCCAAGATCCGTCAAACCAAGCTGTTGATCAACAACAAGTGGGTTGATCCCGTGGAGGGAACAACATTTACCACCCTGAACCCTGCAACCGGGGAAGTAATCGCCAAGGTGGCTGAAGGCACCGGCAGGGATGTGGATATTGCGGTGAAGGCGGCCCGGGCAGCGTTGGAAAATGGCCCGTGGGCACGCATGGATGCCGCTGACCGTGGCAAGCTGATGTTCAAATTGGCCGACCTGATCGAGGAAAACGCCGAGGAACTGGCAACCCTGGAATCCCTGAACTGCGGCAAGACTATCACAGATTCCCGTGGTGACATTGCAGGCACGGTGAACACCATCCGTTACTATGCCGGCTGGGCCGACAAGATCGAAGGCCGCACGGTTCCTGTGCGTGGCAACTTCCTCTCTTACACCCTGCGCCAGCCTGTTGGCGTGGTTGGCCAGATCATCCCCTGGAATTTCCCCCTTCTCATGCTGGCTTGGAAATGGGGCCCTGCCTTGGCATGCGGCAACACCATTGTCATGAAGCCCGCCGAGCAAACCCCGCTTAGCGCACTGCGGGTGGGCGAACTTGCCATCGAGGCTGGCTTCCCCGCCGGGGTCATTAACCTGATCAACGGCTTTGGTGAAACCGCCGGCGATGCCATCGTTACGCATCCGGGTATCGACAAGGTTGCCTTCACCGGTCACATGGACACTGCAAAGATCATCCAGAAGCGTGCCGCTGATACCCTGAAGAGAACCACCTTTGAATTGGGCGGAAAAAGCCCGAATGTGGTATTCGCGGATTGCGACATGGAACAGGCAGTGGAGGGGGCCTTCCATGCCATTTACTTCCATTGCGGCCAGTGCTGCACCGCCGGCAGCAGACTTTTTATCGAACAGAAAATCCAAAAGGAATTCGTGGAACGCCTGGCTGCCCGCGCCAAACAGCGCAAAGTAGGCGACCCGCTAGAGGAATCCACCCAGCAGGGGCCGCAGGTTTCCCAGGAACAGTTGGACAAGATTCTGCACTATGTGGACCTTGGCCAGAAAGAAGGCGCCAAGCTGGTTACAGGTGGAAGCCGAAAGGGCAGCAAAGGTTACTTTGTGGAACCCACCATTTTCGATGGCGTGAAAGACAATATGACCATTGCCCGCGATGAAATTTTCGGGCCTGTGGTTAGCGTTCTGCCTTTCAAGGATATGGATGAGGTGATCGAACGGGCCAACAACACGAATTATGGCCTGGCCGCCGCCGTCTGGACCAAGAACATCGACAAGGCACACAACTATGCCAGGGCGGTCAAGGCAGGCACCGTATGGGTGAACTGCTACCACATCGTGGACACCACCACCCCGTTCGGCGGCTTCAAGATGTCCGGACAAGGCCGCGAAAACGGCGAAGCTTCTTTGGATCACTACAGCGAATTGAAGACCGTAACCGTGAAGCTTTCCTAGGCAGGCGGTTTACCATTGAAAAGCCGGGGGTTACAATGCCCCCGGCTTTTGATATTACTGGCCACCCAGGAATACATCCACCTGCTGCCCAACCAATAACATTTTGGGAGGATTTTTGATTTTATAAATGGCTTGAAGAACCCGTGTGTCCACTTTCTCGACCTGTGAGCCCGTCAGGAATTTTTTTTGCACCAAAAGTGGCTCCATTCTTTCGAATTCCAGCTCCATCATTTCCCGAGACTTACCCCTTGAATACGCTTTTCCAGGCATCCCAGGCTGAAACCTGGAAATGTTGTACTCATCGATATCAATCCTGACGTGCAAATGCCTCATACCTCCTAAAACCATCAAAGGCTCGGAACCAGGTGCTATCGAAACAAATTCACCCGGACGGATATTCACTTGAAGCACCGTCAATTCCTCGCCTTCGCTTGGAGAGGAATCCACCATTACCTTGGGCGCCTTGATTGAATGTCTTTCAAGTTCGGTAAGTATGTATTTAACCTGTGCGGATGCCTCATGAAGTTTGGCATCGGCAATTTTGATATCAGGCAACCAGGCACCTGCCTTCAAAAGGGCAAGTTCTGCTTCAGCCTGCTTTACCCTAGATTCGGTTGCCAGAAAAGCATACTCTTTTTTGCGCCTTTCTTCCGTGCCCACAGCCCCTTTCCCCATCAATAAAACATTGCGTTCCAACTGATCTTTTTGGTCATTGTTCAAAGCCATGGCTTCGTTAAGTTTTGCCTGAAGTGGGGGCAACTCCTCTGGGCGAGGCATGGCTTTCAGCTTTTGCAAATTGCCAAGCGCACCTTCGAGGATCGCGTTTTTCACCACAAGTTCGGATTCCAGTTGTTCGGCCCTGATCTTGAACAACCGGTCACCAGACTTGACCTTCTGGCCCACATGAACATCCACTTCTTTGACGATGCCTGAAACTGGGGAACCAATTCCGATTTTTTCCGTCATTGGCTCGATTAATCCCACCGCGGCTAATTCCTTTTCCATGGGTATCTGCAAAGCTGGCACCGGAGAATCCAGCCTGGCATCTCCATCATTGCCGCGCTTGGCAATGTGCCAAATGGCAAAAGCAAAAAGGATCGCACCAAGCAACAAGGGAACCCATCGAATCATGTTCCAGTCCTTAAAAAACTTTGGCGGTAAAACTGGAGGGATCCTCCAGCGTTTGCTCAACGCGCCCATCGGCAATACGAATCATTCGATCCCCGAACGAATATACCCGGTTATCATGGGTGACTATCACCACTGCCCGCTCGGGAACCAGGGCCACCTCCCTCAATAATTCCATGACAGTATGCCCACTTGCGGCATCAAGCGCTGCCGTTGGCTCATCACAAAGAAGAAGCCTCGGCTGATGCACCAGGGCCCTTGCGATTGCAACCCGTTGCTGCTGGCCTCCGGAAAGGTTCTTGGGAATGGAATCCATTTTGTCCTCCAAGCCAACCTTTACCAGCGTTTGTCTGGCCAGCTCGATTGCCTTGGATCGCGCCTGCCCAAGTATCACAAGGGGAACTGCGACATTTTCACAAGCCGTCAAAGCAGGCAACAGGTTATACTGCTGAAAAACAAAGCCGATATTTTTACCCCTGAATGCAACTTTCTGCCTGCCCCTCATCCATCCGATGTCTTTACCCAAAACCTCGGCATTTCCGGATGTTGGATCCAAAAGCCCGGCAAGTATGGATAAAATAGTTGTTTTGCCACACCCACTAGGGCCGGCAAGAAGGGTAATTTTTCCGAACGGAATAACCAGATCTATGCCAAAAAGCACCCGTTGGAAGCCGTTGCCAGATTGAAAATCCTTCACAAGGGATTCGCACTTCGCCGCGTACATTTTTTTCCTTTTATCGAAATACCATCGCAGGTTCCAGGATTAGCACCTTCCGAATACTTAGAAGGCTGGAAAGAGTCACAATTACAGCCTCGGCCACACCCACAAGAACCAGTAATTCCGGAAACAATCCCAACCCCGAGAGGGCCACCACACCCGAGGTCGATTCAAAAAACAACGCTGTAAGTCCAATTCCTATGCCGTAACCACTAAAACCCACCACGAATGCCTGCAACATAATCATTCCAACCAAACGAAGGTTGTCTACACCCATGGCTTTAAGCGCGCCAAACTGCCTTATGTTTTCCAAGGTGAACAAATAGAAGGTTTGTCCGGCAATTGCCACACCCACCAGAAATCCAAGCGCGATGGTGATTCCAAAATTCACCGGAATGCCGGTTGATTTAAGAAAGTACTGCACGGTTTTCCAGGCAAAGTCTTTCCGGGCCAAGGCGATCAAGGGTCTTGTGGAACGCGAGGTTTCATCTTCTATGTTTTTGCATGCTTCCACCACACTTACCCCCTGGGCGGGTCTGGCGAGGATGTATGTCATTTTATTACGCCCCCCGGGATTGTATTTTTCAGCCAGGCTATATCTGGTAAAAGCAACAGGCAAGGAGGTAAATGGGGGTGAAGTTTCGGCGATTCCAACCAGGACCGCTCTTCTTTCGTTGATTTCAAATTCACGCCATAATTGAAAATCTTCGTTGGGAAAAAGGTAGGTGTAGCCAGCTTTGTCCAATACCACCGCATCCGGCAAACGAAGTGATTCCACATCTCCCATAAAGAATCGGGTTGGCGCGCCTGTAAGGGTTGGATCATCGAGGCCCAACAATAAGACTGTTCGGAACCCACCATGATCCAGCCTGGCGGGCACCAGCCCATAGGAAAGTTTTACCGCACTACCAACTCCCTGTATGGATCGAACCCGATACAGATCCTGCTCCGGCAGACCGGGAGCCTCATCGATGAACCTTGTGAACCTGTCCATCACCCAAATATCCGCATCCCGAACATCCAGAATCTGGCTTGCAGTCCTTGTAAGAATGCCCACAAAAATCGCGACCTGCTGGCTCATCAGCAATGTGGAAAAAGTGATTCCGAAAAGAATTCCCAGAAACTTTACGGGGTCCCCAAAAAGCATGCGAATGGCAATCCAACTCATGGCTGCAAACCCATTCCCGCAAAGCTGAAGTCAGAAAAACGACGAGCAAGTTTTTTGGCAGTCATGGTTTTGAACCATTTTGATTCCGCCAACCTTTCGATCACCGCACAGTGATGATAACGGAAAAGGTACCGGCCCAAGATGCTAAAAGCCACATGACGCTCAAGGCAGGGCATTAGGTTCAAGCAAGCTCCCTTACCTTCTGTACACGGCAAATGCTTCCTCTTTTCCCTTAACATGCATGCCGGGAACCTTTTGAAAGCTGGATTTTATTTTCTGGGGAAGAATCTGGTACACACTTTCGGAAATCAGCAGGGATGAGCCCAGTTCCTTGTTCAGGCCCTCAATGCGCGAGGCCATGTTCACCGTGTCGCCTATCACGGTAAATTCCTTGCGCTGACTGGTTCCCACCACGCCGGAAATCATCGGGCCGCAGTTGATTCCAAAGCCCAGTTCCACCTTTTCACCAGGCCGCGCCGCGTTAAACACCGCCAACCTATCGAGGATACCCAGGGCGCTTGCAACGGCAGCCTCACCAGAGTTTGGCAGGTGTATGGGTGTGCCAAATACCGCCATGAAACCATCTCCCAGAAACTTGTTGACAATACCACCGGCTTTTTCCACTTCTTCCACCGAGAAGGCAAAAATCTCGTTTAGAAATTGCACGGAAGCCTCAGGCGGCATGGTTGCGGAGCGCTTGGTGAAATTGCGAATATCCATGAACATCACACTGGCCTGAAGGGAATCCCCACCTAGCGAGATCGGCTTTTCCACCAGTTTTTGTGCCACATCGGGCGATACAAACCTGCCGAAAATTTCCTGCACCCTCAGCCTTTCGGAGGAGTTATGCAGAGCCATTTCCGCAACCTTTCGGGTGATGTTTGCTATGGCACCCATCATGGCCCCGGAAAGCATGAGGTAAAATATTGCCCATAAATCTATTTCTGTGCTATCTGAGTAATACAGGTAAAAGCCCAGTCTTTCCAAACCAACCACACATGCCCCGAAAAAGCAGAGGTCAAATCTCAGGTAGAACATCGAAAGAATCATGAAAGGGATGTGCGTAACTGTAATCTCGGCCGCAATGCTTTTTTCAAAACTACGGTGATTCACCTGAATGATTGCCACCAAAATTGGAAGGCTTACTTCAAAAAAAATAACCAGCAATTTGAGCCACAAAGGTTCCACTGGCTGGATGGAATGCACCCCGATTCCAAGCGAATCTTTGGTTTTTTTCAGGTAATAAAGCTGAACTTTTCGATACAGGAATTCAAAAACAGCAAAGATGCAAAAGGTGGCTAAAACCACCATTGCACCATTCCTCATTCCTTCGATTCCCGCTTTTGGCACCGGATTGGCAAAGCAAAAATAAAAAACCTCCACCGCAATAAAAAAACCTATCATCAGGAGCACGACCCTGAATCGCATCTTGATGACCAACTCCTTGCTTTCCACAAGGTTTTTGACCAAGTCACCATCTACAACATTCCTGATGGGTTCCAAACCTTTTCCCCTGAAAAATCCGTAAAGCCTGTTCACTTCTTTAGCGTATAATACCAATCACAATTCC
>JBEGQX010000218.1:0-2952 GCA_041180805.1 Planctomycetota bacterium | reverse complement strand
TTCCATCGAGTTCGACAATCCCCTCAATAGAAACGGGCAATATATCCCTTGATGTACATCCAATAGCCATCAAAGTAATTCCGATGATTGGAAAAATATTCAGCTTCATATGTAATCACTTGGAATTTATTTAATTAAAGACCTTTTTGTATCTTCTTTTAAAAAACGTATGAGCGCAATAAAAATATGGCACCTTGAAACTGGTTCTACAAAAATTCATGCCTTATTTAAGAATTTTTTCATGGTTCACAAAGATGAATATTATTTCTGTTTCATGGTCTTAATAATCTTCACCAACTTCAATCAATTAGAAATGTAGATAACCGGTTTGCGGACCTATTGGCCTGACCATGATGGAATGGAAGGCATGATAACCGATCTCATCCAGATTCCAGGCGCGCCACCCCTTGGCAGCAGTGGAATTCAAGTGCGTTTTGAGACAGACCTGATTTTGGAAGGGTTCCGACCCGGAAGAATTGTCAGGGTAAGGCCTCAAAACTGGCCAAAGGTAAAACCACCTAACGAGGAATGCATTCACAGTTATGATGAGCGCTGGCCAACGCCTGCGATCTTTTGGAAATGATGGATGACTAGTACCGAGGATCCCTAGCACCGGGGCAACATGGGGTTAACATCCCCCCGCTCAAGATTCAAATTGTTTTCCGAGCGAGGGGTGTGCCCCCCCGGTATGTTTCATTAAAAAATATGTGGGTTTAATGATTATGCCAATACTTGCGATTACTGGGATCAAATCAGGCGGCGGACCCCATGTGAAAGCCTTTGCCGGCTTCCAACTGCAACTGATATTCAGCCTATTTGCCTGCGAGGAAACAGATTCCAGTGGAGTGTTTGTAAGCTAACCCTTACCACGCAGTAAGGAAAAGGGGAGGGTAAACCTCCCCTTTTTTATTTCGATACGCCCTTGAAAAGGGTATATCCTTGGTCACTTCGAGGTAAAGACCGTGTTCCCTTCCTTGATGGTTTGAAGGACCTTCAGATCCATCAGGCGATCCTGATTCATGGTCAGCGGGTTATCCGAAAGGATGACAAAGTCCGCCAGTTTTCCGGCTTCGATACTGCCCTTGGTGGATTCCTCGCCATACTGGTAGGCCGCGTGGATAGTCAGGGCCTTCAGCGCATCGGCAACCGAGACCCTTTGATCCGGGCCAATTACATCACCGGTTCTAGACTTGCGGGTGACGCAGGAGGACAGAATGCGGATGGAATCGGGAAGCGCCACGGGGGCATCGTGATGGGATGTCCATTTCATGCCACGGCGAATGGCGGAAGCGGAAGGGCTGATGCGGTACGCCCTTTCCCTGCCCAAGACCTCATCCCTGTGCCAGTCGCCCCAGTAATAGGTGTGCATGTTGAAAAAAGAAGGTATGATGCCCATTTTGGCCATCTCATCCAACTGGTCCTCGCGAACCGTTTGGGCATGAATCATGACGGGGCGGATTGCCTGAACCTTTTCAGGATCACCAGCCTGCTTGAGTGCGGCAATGTATTGGTCGGACGCTGCATCCCCGTTGCAATGCGCAAGGATCTGCCATTTTTTTTCCACGGCCTCGCGAATGACAGGGAATAGCTGGCTATCACGGAAAGTGGGATAGCCGCGGTAGTCTTTTCCCAACCCTGGAGGAGGAACTTTGTAAGGTTGAGTGAGCCAGGCGGTTTTTCCCTGGGGGGAACCATCCAGATTCACCTTGATGCCACCGACACGGAAATGACCTTTGTATTTCTGGCCATGCCATTTGGTATCAAACGGCGACTTGGACATGAAGGGATCCAGATAAGATACCACATCTAGCTTCAACAGGCCGGCTGCCGCTGCCTCCCCAAGGACCTCGAGGTTCCCTGGAGTGGCTCGCCCGTCCTGCACCGTGGTGTAGCCAAACGATGCCGAGGATTCCAATCCCTGCTCGATGAAGAAACGAAGATTTCCCTGGCTGACCACGGGTATGACATGGTTGAAGAGCATGGGAACCCACGCTGTTTCTTCAAGTACCCCGTTGGGAGTCTTTCCATCCGCCTCACGGCGAATCACACCACCACTTGGGTTGGGGGTGTTTTCAGTGATCTTTGCCATCTTGAGGGCGGCGGTGTTCACGGCACCGAGGTGGCCCGACTGATGAATGAGAACCACGGGCTTGTCTTTGGACACAAGATCGAGGTCATGGCGGGTGGGATGGCGCCTCTCACGAAGTTGCGCGTCATCGTAGCCAAAACCAAGGATGATGCGATTGCCGCCAACCCGTTTTGCACCTTCAGAGTTTGACCATTGCAGAAGCAATTCCCGCAAGGAGGCAATGTTTTCGCCTTTACCATCGGGGGGAGGAAGCAAATTTGCCACCGATCGTTGCAGGCCGATATAGATCAAATGCCCATGGGAATCGATAAACCCGGGGAGCAAAGTCCTTCCCCCCACATCCACCATCTTGGTTTTTGATCCCTTTTGGGCGGCGATTTCCTCAAGGGTTCCAACCGCGATGATTTTGCCATCGCGCACCGCCACGGATTTTGCGGAAGGTCTTTTTTCATCCATGGTGATGATATTGGCGTTATGGAGGATTTGATCCGCCTCCTGGGCAGTTAGATTGGTTGAGAAACCTACCACTAAACAGAGAATGAAAAACCTGGCACCTAAACTGATCATTGAATTTCTCCGTAATCTGCTGACAGCTTTGACTGGAAAGTGCGCATACCTTGTTTCCACAAATGCCAGTGTGGAAACAATATACCATGGGGAGACCAATGAAGATGATCGAAAGTTAAGCGGAACCCTACATGGTTTGGATCAAACGCCAGTTTGTAAAATTCAACCTGAGTTGCACAAAAGTGATAAAAATAGGCAGATGTTATCGTTCAATAGGTGAAAAGTACACGGGCCTTAACACCCACATCAGGAAAATTCGAATCAGCCTACACTTACCAGCAAAAGCCGAAATACAA
>JBEGQX010000217.1:0-8849 GCA_041180805.1 Planctomycetota bacterium | reverse complement strand
AAGCGCACACTCTGGGAACGGAGTTTGTCCAGATTTGGAGTCTTCAGCACGGGATTGCCATGGGAACCAATGTCGCCGTAACCCTGGTCATCGGTCATTACCAAAACAATGTTCGGTGGTGCACCAAGGGTCAGAGTCGCCAACAAAACCATTGAAGCTGTCATGATTATCTATCCTTCTGCTGATTGTTATGGATTAGTTTTTAATGCTTGAGTGAAGAATTCCAGCACAGGAGTTGGGTCTTTTAATCCATGGGGATGATGATCCTGCCCAGGCTTCACAATTTGCTTCACATTTCCGCCCATTGCCTTGTAGCGGTCATACACCTTTTCCGAATTCTCGGCGTGGGGCACAACCTTGTCACTGTCGCCATAGACCAAAAGAATCGGAACCTTACCCTTAAATAATGGTTCCAGATTATCCACAGGGTTGCGCTTGTAGGCAATTGCCTGGGCATCGTCTGCAAAATCAAATGCCTTTAGCACCTTGGCCCACTCGGCAGCAGAACCATTACCGGTACCCAGGTTTTTCAGTTTCCCGCCGGGCCAACTTTTAAAATCACACACTGCATTATCCAGGTAGACACCCAAAGTTTTTTCCGGGTGTAGCGCAGCCCAACTCATGCAGTACAGGCCACCACGACTTAAGCCAATCAAGCCAGGCCTGGGGTGAAGGCCATGTTTCCTGACCATATGCTCATGAAACTTTTCCCAATGGGCCATCGCCTTGGGGGAACCAAACAAATCTGGGACCTTGGTGTAGGCAATATGCCAGCCATTCTTCGCAAGCATGACATCGGCATCCGCAAAGGCGCCAAAGAATTCACCCCTCCACACCCAGGGCTTGCCAGGCAGCGGCTTTGCAGGAACCACCAGAATCGAATCCTTGCCATCCACCATAAAGTCGTAGCGATCCAAGCCATTCCAAGAACTCTTCTTCCCATCGGGAACAGTGGAAGCCTGATGGACTCCAGAAAATGATATTCCCAAAAGCACAAAAATCATCATTGGTAAAGACATTTGCAAACTCCGTTGTAATTAGCGGGATTTTAAAAAGTTGGCGCCTTGGTCTGGGAAATCGGTAAATACGCCATCCACGTCCGCTTCCTGAAGGAAAATTTGGAACATATCCCTTGCATCCCTGGCATATTTGGGGAGCACATCAGTGCGAATGGTATAGGGGTGAACTTTCAGGCCTACAGCATGAGCCTGTTTCACAAAATCAGTGATCTTGCGATCTTGAAAAGTTTTGCCGGCAACAATCACCCCAAGAGGGGGGCCAACTCCATCTGCATATTTTGCAACTTCCTTTAAACCCTCAGGCTTCAACAGTTCATCGTTGGCTCCGGTCAGTTGCACCAGATTTCCCTTCCAGCCCAACTCGCCGCGCAAACGCTTGACTTCCTCAAATTCAAAACATTGAAGAAAACATGCGTCCTGCCGGGTCTTGTATCCATATCGATGCAAAACCTCGAGGATGATTTTGCTGGAATCCACCCCCTGTTTTCGGTGCCAACCAGGTGCCTTGATTTCCGGGTAGATACCTGTTTTTCTGCCAGTACTGTGGTTCAATCCCTGCACAAGTTCAATTTCTTCCTGTAATGTGGGGATCTGAAAAGAGGCTTTGCCAAAAGGAAACCTTTTGGGGTACACCGTCTTTTGTGTTTTAGGTTCAAACCTTTCCAGCACCCTCAGTTCTTTCAACTCGTTCAAGGTAAAATCAAGAGCGTAATACTTCCCATCCGCCCGTTTGCGATCCGGAAACCGGGTTGCAACATCGGTGACACTTTCCAAATGGATGTCATGCAACACCACCGGCACACCATCCTTGCTGATCACCACATCTGGCTCTATATAATCAGCACCCATGGCATGAGCCATGGCTACAGCTTCAAGGGTGTGCTCCGGTACATATCCACTAGCGCCACGGTGGGCGATGATGATCTTTTGCTCGGCCCAACCTGTCATGCAAAAAAGGCCAAGGAAAACAAAAGCAATCCACCTCATTCAGAATTCCTTCCTGGTGATCATGGTTGCCTGTAGATGGTACCAGACTTCATCACAAATTTAACTTTACGAACATCTTTTATTTCTTTTGAGGGATCGCCCTCAAAGGCTGCAAGATCAGCGATCATACCTTCTTTCACCATGCCCACTTTGTTTTCTAGCCCAAGTAATTTGCTGGCATCCGAAGTTGCACAGCGAAGTGCTTGCAGAGGATTCATTCCATACTTCACCAGCATTTCCAATTCCTGATAGCCCTGACCATGGGGAAAAACACCAATGTCACTGCCATTGGCTATCATCACACCAGACTCCAGCGCTGCCTTGAAACTTTCCTTCTTGGTTAACAGGGATTTGGGTGCGGGGGTGTTTGGTTTCCAACCGTCGTACCTTGCGTAGGCTTCTGCAGTGGCCAAAGTCGGGCAGTAACCGATGTTCTTCTGCGCCATTAAACGAAAGACTTCCATGTCCCCCTCGTCACCATGTTCAATGCTTGCCACGCCAGCAAGTGCGGCTCTTCGCATGCCCTCTTTGGATTGAGCATGGGCAACCACACGCGCACCCGCATCCGCTGCGGTGGCCACCACCAGCTTCAACTCATCGATGGAAAAGGCAGGCTTGGGATCAGAACCAATGCCATGGGGAGTGTCTGCGTAAATCTTGATCCAATCGGCACCCTCGCGCAGTTGCCTTCGCACCAGGGTTCTCAACTTTTCGCCATCGGCCTCATCTGCGCCCTGTGGTATGCGCCATTCTGGTGCGAAATTTCGTGGGGCATAACTTCCCGTTGCAACGATTGCACGCGTGGTCACCAACAGTCGTGGCCCGGGAATAATCCCCTTTTCAATGGCAGATTTGATGCCAACATCAGCAAGCTGGGCTCCCTCGGTTCCAAGATCACGCATGGTGGTAAACCCACTTAGCAGATTGGCCCTGGCGTGCACCGTGGCCCGGCTGATCCTCTCCGCCATTGGTTCCTTGGAAACCTGGTCTTCCCATTTGGCCTCGTCATAAGGATGAAGCAAAAGATGGGAATGCGCATCAATAAGCCCCGGTGTCAGCATGGTTCCCGGAAGATTAATCACTTGGGAACTGGTAGGTGGTTTAAAGCCGGTTTTTGGCCCTGCAAAGATGATTTTTTCACCTTGTATTGCGACTAACCAGCCTTCATGGATGGAAGAAACACCATCAAAAACCCTGTCTGGTTGAAGTAGGGTTACTGGTTCGGCATGTAATGCCATAAAAGAAATTAAAATTGGGATTAGCATGATTCAAACCTTTTCAAAAATCACAATATAGTTTATCGTTTAAAGTGATGCTGATATTTTATATCGGTACTTAAATATTAACCATTAATCCATGATTAATAAAGTTTTTATAGAGGGGCGAATGAATGAGAATTATTTTTGCGATTTTTAGCATGGTTGGTTTGGTGCTTGGTATATCGGTACTTTTGGCACAGGAAAAGAAAGAGCTAACTACTCCGGAACAAAACGCCCCAGATCAAACTCTTTCCGCCATTATCAAGCTGAATAAAACCATCGAGAAAATCACTTTTACAAGTATTACTGGAGAGAAAAAAACACTGGAAGAATTAAGGGGGGCCAATGCCACCATTGTTGTTTTTTTAAATTTCCAGTGCCCGATTTCCAACAAGCAAACGCCTGAATTAATCGAGTTGGCTGAAAAGTATAAGGAAAAGAAGGTGAACATCATCGGGGTTTGCTGCGATGTGGAGTCGCCCAAGGAGTTGGCAAATCACATACAAGAATTCAAAATCAATTTCCCTGTCTTTTATGATCCCGAGCATTTTGTATCAACTGAATTTCTTGCAGACATTACGCCACAGGTTTACTTGATCGATAGTGCAATGACTCTTCGTTATTTTGGCAGGATCAATGACCAACATGAAGATCGGGCAACTCGGAATTTGATAGTTAAAAACCATGACCTTAAAGAAGCTTTAAGCAGTGTGCTTGCAAATAAAGAAGTATTAATCCAATACACGCAACCGGTAGGTTGCCCGCTCGAGAGGGTCAAAAAACCGATTGTTGAAGATGGCAAAGTTACATTTTATCGCGATGTTTTGCCTATCCTTCAGAAGAACTGTCAGCAATGCCATAGGCCGGGTGAAGCTGCCCCTTTCCCATTGTTGACATTCAAGGATGCTTATAATTGGGCTGATTTAATCCAGGAGAATGTGGTAGCCGGTGTGATGCCTCCATGGAAGCCAACAGCAAAAAGCGTACCCCTAAAGCACGCGCCCCGCATTAGCAAGCAGGAAATTGAAACCATCAACAAGTGGGTTGATGGTGGTAGCGCAAGGGGTGATAAAAAAGATGCTCCACCACCAGCCAGGTTCAAATCCTCCAAAGACTGGGATGATGAAAACCCACCTGATATTATTCTGGAATCTCCAGCAGATTTTCATCTTGGACCCTTGGGGGAGGATCATTATCGAACCATTGTAATGCCTCTTAACAACAAGGAAGAACTTTATGTGAGAAAAACACAGTTTATACCTGGTAATACCAAGATTGTTCATCACGCCTTGTATTTTTATGATGGTACTGGGATATTGATGGATGCGCAAAAAAGGCTTGGCAATTCGGTCCCCCCCGCAAACGGGATTGGTGATTGGGGCCCCGGGTATAATTCTGGCATGGGGCTTGGATTTATTCCCGATCCTACCAAGGTGAAACGCAACCAGGATAATCCAGGTTCCGGACTTGGTGGCTGGGTCCCCGCTGTTGATCCAATTACTGCCCCTCCAGATACTGCTTATATCCTACCACCCCAATGTGATATCTTCCTGCAGATGCATTATCATCGCAATGGCAAGCAGGAGGTGGATCGTTCTAAACTAGGGCTGTGGCTGGCAAAAAAACCGCCCACCAAGTTCATTAAAAGCTATCTAGTGGATACCACCTTCACCGTCATTCCTGCAGGGGTTAAAAAGTTTAAGGCCACCGGATCTAGGGTTCTTGAAGAAGATATCAAGCTTTTTACTTTTGCACCTCATGCCCACACACTTGCAAAGGAATCACGACTTTACTATTCACTTCCCGGTTCAACTGAAAAGGTTCTTTTGTTTGAAATAAAGAATTGGGATTTTAATTGGCAGCAACGCTATTATCCAATTGAATATGTTGCGTTACCCAAGGGCACTACAATCCATAATGAATGGATTTATGATAATTCATCCAGTAATCCTAAAAGCCCCTTCCACCCAGCAAAAACTGCCTTTCTTGGTGAGAATACCACTGATGAAATGGGTTTCTACATTATTGCAGGTGTAATTGATAAAAGGGAAAGCTCTGCTCCTACGGAAATGCTAGATTACTTTGCAAGGCTACTTAAAGCCGAGGCTATGAAAAAATTATTCGGTGGCAAATAGGCCCACCCCTGATCTTTTCCTTGTATGACTCCTGTTTGACCTGGATCAAACAAGTTCGCGCATGGCTTTCCAGTCGTCCACCAGATAGTGCGGCCGGCCAGCATAGTCGTTCAATGTTACCGCGTGTGGATTGATGCCAAAATGATGATAAAGCGTTGCATGCACCTCACCAAAATGAATGGGTCGCTTTGCAATGGCTGCACCATCGCGATCGGTTGCGCCCACTACCTGACCAGTGCGGAAACCTCCACCGGCAATTAATGCGCCACCCACCTGCGGCCAGTGGTCACGCCCGGCATCCTTGTTGATTCGCGGGGTACGGCCAAACTCTCCCCACGCCACCACCGCAACATCCTTGTCCATACCACGGTCGTGCAGGTCGGTAACCAGCGCATGAATCCCCTGATCAAACCAGGGGAAGTGCGTATTCTTGCATTCACTGAAGTTGTTGCTGTGAAAATCCCAACGACCAAAGTTCAATGTCACTACCCGCGCACCAGCCTCCACAAGGCGGCGAGCCATCAGGAAGTGTTCCAGGTTTCTGGGGGCACCATCCCCATAATTTTTGGGATCTCCCTTGCCGTACTTTTCACGCAACGGAAGCGGTTCCTTTGATATGTCCAATGCATCCATCAATTTGCTGGATGTGAGTATGTCCATTGCCTGATTGTTGATGGCATCCATGGCAGTCATGGAACCAGTAAGGTCCAAATCGCGGCGCATGGCGTCAAAACTGGCAAGCAGCGATTTACGATCCTTGAATTGCAAGGTCTTAAGGCTATCTAGCTGCAGGTTGTCCTTTACCGGACCTGAAGGACGAAATGCCGCATGCGCAACGCCAAGATAACCGGGATGGCCCGGTGACCCATATGGCGGATGCCCGGCATTCGGTGCCAAGCCAAAAAACGGAGGCATTGAAGGGTTCACTGGACCCATTACCCGGGATATGGTCGAGCCAATGGAAGGCCAGCCACCGGGAGGCTGGTTTTTTACCGTACGACCGGTGTAACAAATGAAGGAATCATGGTCGCCACTGGGGGAACCATATACCGAACGCAAGGGAACCAGCTTGTCCATAATGCTGGCAATTCTTGGTAAATGCTCACAAACCTGAATACCAGGCACATTAGTGTTGATGGGTTTAAATTCGCCACGGATATCAGAAGGTGCGTCCATTTTCAGGTCGTACATATCCTGATGAGGCGGGGCACCCACCATGTAGATCATGATCACGGCCTTGTGGGATTTAGCTATTCCAGAAGCCTGCTCGGCCCTTAGCAACCATGGCAGCGAGAATCCACCAAGGCCCAACGCGCCTATCTGCAGGAATTCGCGACGGCTTTTGGTTTCTGCTTTACGAAAACCTGTACAACCTTTTATTTTCTGCATGGCTTAAAATCCAAAATTCTTAGGCAGGATCTATACCCTTATAATTATGGCTGCTTTCAACTGTTTGATACAATTGAAAACTTGGAAGCTAAAGATAATGTCGGCATTTAAGGCAAGATTAATCAATACCATTGGAACCCAAGTTCCAATCTTTGCCCAATTTATAAGATTTTACAAACTCCAGGAATCGACCGAAGCAATACGCTCGTTCCCCAACTTAGCACTAGAGTTATGATAAATACAATCAATGCCTTGGCGGCTGCGTGAATCGATATGCCGAGTAATATATACTGCGACCAGATGATAAATGGGTAATGTACCAAGTAGATGCCGTATGCATTATCACACAGGCTATCGAGGATGGAATAACGAGTGTTGGCGAATCGAAGGAACAATGCCAAGAAGGCAATACTTACGACCGCACAATAAAGGGTCATGGAAAACCCCAGGTTTATCAATCCAGCAGGGGGAATCCATGGCTTAGGTGGTGGTTCGGGGTGCACACTCGTAAAAGTGATCAACAAAAACAAGGCACTGAAAAACGAAGCAATCACCCAAAAAAACCATTGCCTTGAAAGTGGCCCTTCCTGCCTAAGAACACTTTTTTCTAACCCATATGCGCCCACTGCAACGCCTGCAAAAAAATAAACCAGATACAAAATGTAACGGCATCCCTGGCCTACCAACAGCGGCCCAAAAGCAATCCAATGGAACGGCCCAAACACATACAGCAACGGAATAAAACCTGCGAATGACAATGCCAACAGGGTTAAAAAGAAAACCGGAGGTTTTGTAAATAGGATGCCTGGTAGTTCGATTGTTGATTTTGAGAAAGCCCAAAAGCATACAACTGCGAGCAGATTGAAAACTAGTAGCATCGATATAAACCAGGCTGGTCCACTAAACCAAGACCAACCCATCCAGTAAGAGAAAAAATTCTTAGTGGCACCAGTCATTAAAAAAGAAGGGTAGTATGCCAGGGGCATTATTACAGTAAGTGAAATTATGAAAGGAATACCCAGCCTTAGGCCTCGATCTTTAAGAAAATGCCTCATGCCTTTTTTTACCAGGCTTTTCCAGACAAAGAGTCCCGAGATGAAAAACATCAATGCCATGAAAAAAAGATTTAACAGCATGGGGGCAAGGTCGAATCCCTTCCACTTGGCAGGGTCAACAATGGGTGCTGAGGAATGATCAACGTAATCTGCTGGATCAAAATTCCCCCAAGTGGGGTATGCCAGTAAGGCATGTAGAACCAGAACTAAAACCGTAATCAAAGATCTAAGGTAATCAATAGCACAAGTTCTAACTATCGAAGGCTTTGGAGCAGCGTTTTCATTAGGCATATTTTTCATGATGTTTTTCATTATCAGATTTGATTGGTAATTCAAAAGATAATGTCTACTCCTTAAGCGCTCTGTAATGCTGAATAGGCTTTAACAAATATTTCAATAGCCGTTCTTCTGCGATTTCGCATCGCAAGGTTATCGCGTTGGGATTTTCGCATTACTTCCCGAGCCATTTGCCCGCTTCGAATTCCTTTTTTGAAGCATCGCCTGAATAGAGGTTAAATTTTGTCATAGCTCCTGCCTTTGTGTAAATTTCTGAAACAAATGCGGGAGTTTTGGTTTCTCCTGCTAACCAGATTGCATGAGGGGCGTTTAATGCTAGCAGGCCCGGTACATCCAGATATTTGGAACCACCCGGCAGAAACATTGCATCCTTGTAATCAAGAATCTTCCCGAACCGGAAACCCTGGGTATCTACCACAGCGCGATCGATGGCATCGCCCGCCAGTGCCCGAGCAGCCAGAACCACTGGACCGGTGGAACCAAATCCTGCAACACCAACCGAAGTTGGGTGAGGGTGGGATCCAATCTTGGCCGTCTTCAGGAACTTGGTAATCGTCATTACATCGTGGGCACGCTGGGCAAATAAGGGATGGTTGTAGCCATAGGTGTAGCCAGCAAATTCGCGCGGATTGGCCACGGTGCGATTCTGTGCAGAAAGCTTTTTGTCCTTCAAGAAATCACCCTGGGCAAAAAGGTCGGCACCCATCA
>JBEGQX010000216.1:0-62710 GCA_041180805.1 Planctomycetota bacterium | reverse complement strand
ATCAAACCTGGGCCACGCTCAGCGCTGCGGGCAGTGTCAGAACCATTCCCAAGGATCCCGGATATATGTATTACTTTGCCCGCCCACTGGTGAGGGCGGGTTCCGCCTATCAGGTTCCTTTCCTCATCAACACACCAGAGTTGTATTCCAGCGACCTGGTAAATTACTTGAACTTCAACGCCCACGCGGCCTGGAAACGCCTTACCTTTGGTGGCGAATATCTGGCATCCTGGGTGAACAATGTTTCCAACGGCGGCATGCCAGTCCCCGGTGCCACGCAGCCCGCTACTCTCACACCTTTGGGGAACATCTATCTGGATGGTTATTATCTGGAAGCACTTTGTTTTCTGACCAATGGCGACCATCACCCGCTGGATACAAAAACAATGAGCCTTGGGCGTGTCATTCCTAACAGCCCTTTCATCTGCAGGGAAAAAGAGGACCCGAACCAGTCTAATGGCTGGGGAGCCTGGGAAATTGGACTTCGGCTGGATTATTTGAACTTCAACAGTGGCGCGTTGCAGGCAGGGACTTTGAATTCCATCTCTACTGGAATCAACTGGTATTGGAACGCAAACATGCGCCTTATGGGCAACTACATATACACATTCCGCGAGGTTGATATGCCCAACGGCACAGGTAATATCCAGGCCTTTGGCATTCGTGCCCATGTGGATTTCTAGGCTTGTCGGAATAAGTCTGTTAATGTCTGATAGCCTTTAAGTTACTGGCAATGATGTTGTTTCAGGAAATCTCGGCGTGGGAATCACAAACGTAGTCCATGGAAAGCTGCGCTTGGCAGCGCGAGGGGTTCGGCGGGTATTTCGCAGGACCTTTGCAGCCATCCTCAACCAGGATGACATTCTCCATTGGCCCAGAGTTTACACCACAGAATGGCAGACCTGGCTGAAACGATTGGGTGTGCAAAAACCTCTCAGCCTTTCCACCGAGCAAATTGAAGCAGGTTTCCATAAGGTTCTCGCCCGTTATGAGAATGTTCCCGATGACAGGGCCCTTTACCCTTTGGGACTTACCAACGAAGGCTGCCAGCCTTACCTTGGTTTTCTGATTCTTCATGCCATAGCGGATGGTTCCATAACATTGGAGGATGTCGTTGGTTTTCATGAAGCCATTCGGGCAAAGGATATGCATGCTTATCAGATCGGTATTAGCTACCTGAACCAACCTTCCTGGCAGCAGCATTTCCCCAAGGCCCTTCAGGATGATTCTTCCTGGAATGGGTTGTTGATTTGGCTTGCCCGGGAGTATCGTTTGCCCGGATCTTTCACAAGCAAGGTTCCCCGCCCCG
Source organism: Planctomycetota bacterium (assembly GCA_041180805.1). Classification (GTDB taxonomy): domain Bacteria; phylum Planctomycetota; class Planctomycetia; order Gemmatales; family Gemmataceae; genus JBEGQX01. The sequence goes on along the minus strand of JBEGQX010000216.1, from coordinate 61,401 downwards.
AATGGGCAGAGATAAATCAGGCTGCTGGAGTTGAAGTGGTAGGGCATTTTGGGTATCCCTCCGGTCTGGAAGTAGCTGCAAGGGCCGTGGTGAAATCGTTGGAGGCCTGTGGTATTACGGTTGGCAGAAGGCAGATCAGTGCCAGCCCAAAAGATCCGCCTCGAGAGATGAAATATCGTTCCTTGATGAAGTCGGAAAAAAGCATCGTTGTGATGTCGCCTGAACCTTATTTCGCAAACTGGGCGCAACGGGCAGGCGTGCATGTGCCTATGGGTCATTCCATGAGGGCGGTTTGGTATTGGGAATTAGAGGAAGTTCCCCTGCATTGGCGTGAGCTGGCAACACAGGCCCATGAAATTTGGGCGCCCACCACTTTTATTCAGCACGCGCTGGCAAGGGTGGTTGCTGTGCCGGTGGTTTCCATGCTGCCTGCAGTCACGCTTTCAGATTTTAACACTCTGGATCGAAATCATTTTGGTCTGGCCCGTGTGGGTTTTTTCTTCCTGTTTATCTTTGATCTTGCAAGCATCATGGAGCGCAAGAACCCCTTGGGTTTGATTCGCGCTTTCAAGAAGGCTTTTCCCAACAAGGAAGATGCCTGTCTGGTTCTCAAGATTACCCGTGCGGAAAAATATCCAGCGGATATGAATCGCATTCGTGCCGAGGCTGACGACCCCCGCATCATCCTGATTCAGGAAGACATGCCCAGGGAAAAACTTCTGGCATTGATGAACCTGTGTGATGTGTATGTGTCGCTGCACCGCAGCGAGGGTTTTGGCCTGACCATGGCGGAGGCGATGCTTCTTGGCAAGCCCGTGATCGCCACTGCCTATTCCGGGAACATGGATTTCATGGATGAGAAGACAGCCCTTTTGGTTCCCTATAAAAGGGTGGAACTGGATCAGGATTATCCGCCCTATCAGCGTGGGAATCACTGGGCCCAGCCTGATGAGGCTGCTGCCGCAACCTTCATGCGCAGGCTATGGCAAAATCCTGACGAGGCCAGGGCACTGGGTGATGCCGGCAGGCAAAAGGCAAGCGTGCTGTTGTCCTTGGAAGAGGCTGGCAGGCGCATGATGAATCGGCTGCAAACTTAAGGCTTTCAGGCCGCGCATCGTTTGTTTCTGCCCTGGAATGACTCCAACAATATCCTAAGCTGATTTCTAACCTGTTCCGGGCTGAAGTGCTTCTGGGCGAATTGAAGACCGGCTTGTTGTCTTTCTTCCCATTCCCGCGGTTGGTTGTACAGGGACAATACCTGGCGAACAAACGCCTGGGAATCCTCTGCGATGGCGACCACGCTGCCATCTTCCAGACCAAACCCTCGCGCTGCCACGGGGCTTGCAACGGCTGGTACGCCATGGGCCATGGCTTCGGCCAGTTTTAGGGGAACCCCGGCGCCAAATCGCATCGGGCAGATCACCACCCTGGCGCTCGCGTATACTTCTTGCAAATCTTCCACCCGCCCAAGCAGGCGAACCCCTTTACCCGCGGCATCTTGAAGTCGCTGGCATGGGTTTGCTCCCACCACCAGCATTTCACATTCAGGAATTTGCTGGTGAATGCCAGGCCAGCTTTCCTTCAGGAAGATCTCCAGCGCGTCCACATTCGGAATATGAGCTTCCGTAAGACCACCAACAAACAGGAGGTTTGTTCGGGTGAAAAATCCACGGGGTGCCTGCTGAATCTCCATGGGGAAACCATAGACATGAACAGGTTTCCGGGTTCCCCGCATGGCCGTGTTTCTGTCTGCTTCGCTTACAGCGATCACACTATCCGCCTGGTTCATGATGGAGTATTCGCGCCTTTTTAGATCCTCCAAATGATCCTTGTCAAGCGATCTACCCTCAATTAGGGCCCGGTCCATCTCCCTTTGAAAGATGATGGCCTCGGTGTCATAGATGAGGTGGGCCTTTGGAAAATGTTTGAGCATGCGCCAAAGCATGGGCTCTGCATGGTGTGGCTTGCACACAATGACAGTATCGTAAAATCCGGTGCGTTCCTCCAGCAGGGTGGTCAGGTCAAACCTGCCATGGTAGATTTCTATCCCCTGCTGTTGCAGTTCTTTTACCGTGGCATCGTGGGTGCTGGCATCTGTAAGGGGGATGTATGTCACCTTGTGGCCAAGGCAGGCAAGGTCCAGAAGCATTTTTCTGGTGCGCGGCATTCCTGCTCCACGTGACGGATCAGGAACATAATCATCCATCACCAGGATATTTCTTCCCTTTCTGCGGTCACGGGCATCCAGAATGCTTTCCTCTTCACTCAGGGCATTCAGCTCGGCTGAATATTTCTCGCGGAACTTCGGATAGTTTGCCTGGCAAAGCCTGTGGGCTCTGCCGGAAATATGGCCGTTTTCACGATGCAGGATGGTGCTGTGGGGAACGATCAAAACCTTGTAGCCAAGCCGCTTGATACCCATGCAAAGGTCGGCGTCCTCAAAATAAGCCGGGTTGTATCTCTCATCAAAACCGCCAAGGTTTTCAAAAAGCGCCCTGCGAACCATCAGGCCGGCTCCAGAAATAAAATCCACCTCGCGCACATACATGAATGCGGGATCATTCGGATTGGCATGGCTTCTTCCATAACCCCAGGTGGATCCATCCTTGCGGACCAGGCATCCGGATTCCTGCAGTCTGCCATCCATGTGAATCAGTCTGGATCCCACCGCGCCAACTTCCGGTCGGGTATCGAGAACATGGGAAAGTTCCTCGCACCAACCCGGGGTGACGGCGGTATCGTGGTTCAAAAATAGAAGGTAACCACCTCTTGCATGCTTGCAGGCGGCATTGTTGCCACGAATGAAATCCAGGTTTTCTTTGTTGCGAAGGATGGTTGCCCCATCGATTCGGTCCAGCAGCAAACTTGTTTCATCACTCGAGGCATTGTCGGCAAGGATGACCTCGTACGAACCCTGCGAATGATTGGCGACACTTTGCAGACATTCCAGTAATAGCGCTGGCTTGTTGAATGTCAGGATGATAATGCTTAGCTGGGGATCCCGGCATTGTGGAAAGCGGATGCGTGCGGATGGCCGGGCAAGGAAACTTTCCAGTTTCCTTTCAAAGTACAAGTCGAGTGGTTCAGCCGGAAGTGGTTTGGAAGCTTCCACGGGTGGTTTGGGCAATGGCGTGGTTCGGGCGATGATCCATCGGCGAAAGTTCCGCCAGGCTGGCTTCAGGGGTTCCAGCCATTTTTGCGTTTTTAGTTTTCCATAGAGCTTCTTCAGCAGGCCCGCCATGAATTTCTCCCATCAGCGGCGTGTCAGGCCGCATCCTTCCTTTGCGCGCGGATGCTGCCTGCCCAAGGCGTACTTTCCAGGCGGACCGGAACCTCCAGGGAACATTTGGCGCCCAGTCTGGGAAGGTGAGTAAACCCTTCGTGATCCAGGTAAGGCGAATAGTAGGGATCCCCTTGGTCGATCCATGCCTTGTACTTGCGAAGGAATTTTTCAGTATCCGCAGGGTGGGAGCGATCCGCAAGGCGCGATTGAGATTCCAGGTGAAAGAGGATTGCGTGCGGGGTTTGCAGCAGGCGGTACCCCTTTTCACGCAGGCGCAGGCATAAATCGGTATCATTGAAGCCGATGGCCAGGGATTCGTCAAAGCCGCGAATGTCCTCAAAGGCCTTTGCTTCCACCAGCATGCAAGCAGCGGTCACAGCCGAATAATCCCTGTCGCAATACAAGCTGCCATTCCAACCCATGGAACCATGGGGATGAAACTTGTGGGAATGATCGGCGGGCCCGGCAAGGCCGAAGATAACGCCGGAATGTTGCAAGGTATGGTCCGGGTAAAGCAGATGCGCCCCCACGCCACCAACACCTTTTTTGCAAGCCAACCCAAGCATCGCCTCAAGCCAGCCGCAATGAGCCGCCACCGTGTCGTTGTTCAAGAATAAATAATGACTGTACTTGCCCGGTGCAAGCGACTTTACCCCCAGGTTCATCATGCGGGCAAAGTTGAACGGTCCCTCGTAGGGAACCAGGCCAAAATGGTGGGTTTCGTCCTGGAATAAAGCCAGTGTCTCTGGATCATCGGAGTTATGGTCGATGATAAAAACATCCGCCAGGTCGGCAGGCACGGTTTTCTTCAGGCTCTCCAGGCAACCTCTCAGAAGATCCGCACGATTCTTGGTGGGAATCAAGATGGCCACCTTGGAACCTTTGGAAATCTGGTGATCCAACCTGAAAAAGTTGTGGTGGGCCACCGAGGGATGGACCTGGGCCTGAATTCCCATGCGTTTCAAGTGAGCTTCCAACGCCTTCTGGGTGGATTGTGTGATCTCATGCAATTTTGCCGTATGCGAGGTGCTTTGTGAATGCAGGCGCCACCGGTAAAGAACATCCGGAATGTGCGCGACAGTGGATGCTTTCTCCAGCATGCGATAAACCATGTCCACATCATGGCTGACTTTCATGGAGGAATTCAAACCACCGGTGGAGCGGGCCAGGGCGATTTTGGCACAGACCGGGTGAACAAAGTAAGGATGATTCAAATAGAAATCGTGAGAGAACGCCGGGCATGCCTTGATCAAATGCACATGATCCAGGTCTTCACTGGTCAGGGCCTCATCGGCATAAAGCAAGTCTGCATCGGTGGAAAGGATGGCCATGGCAAAGCGGTGCAGGGCATGAGGCTGCAAAAAGTCGTCATGATCCATGAAGAGTACATGGGTGCCGGAGGCCAGCTTCAACCCGGTGTTGGTGGCGGCAGACACCCCTTCGTTCTTCCCGGTGATGATGGCATGAATGCGGGGATCTTCGTGGGCTAGTTTTTGCAGCAGGAATGGAACCTGCGCATCAGTTGATCCATCATCTATGCACCAAAGTTCCCATTCTCCAAAAGTTTGGGCCATGACCGAACGAATGGCCTGTTCCAACCATGCCGGATTGGTGTTGAACACCGGCATGATGATGGAAAACTTCGGCTTGTTGACGGGCCATTGTGCCATGCGAAAGGCTTCCAGCATGGTCTTGTCCGGTTGAAATTGCTGCAGCCACTTCGACCAGGGGCCGGTGGGTCCAAACGCAAGTTTCCCCAGGGTGGATTTCCTAAGTTTTCTTACAACGGATTTCACAACGGAGAATGGTCCCCTTTGGCGAAATGCCCGCCAGGCTTTTCCCAGAATGCTGCTTTCCGTTGCCATGGCTTTAGGTACCCCTGCGATTACCAAGGCATCCAGGATGCAATTTTCCGTCGCCAGATCTGACCCTTGGTTGGCTCACCCTGTTTAGTCGCAATCACAAGATCATGCGAGGTTTCTCCCTTTTCCCGACCACACCACATTCCACGGTGGATGGTCAGGGGTTGGGCAAAGCCACTCTGCCGAAACAATTTGTGAATGTATTCTTCCTCGTAGCCAACCACTTGCTCTGGGCAATGTGGGTATTCAATTCTGCATGGCCCCCTGCGATGTTGAAGTTTGAAGGCACCTTTCCCTTGGGAGATTAACCCTTCCACTTCCTGGTTCAGGACAAAGAAGGTGATAAAGGCCTTTCCGCCCGGGCGCAGTACACGATGGATTTCGCCCAGATAGTTTTCCATGTCGCGGGGCAGCATGTGCGTGAACACCGAGGTAAGAAACGCAAAGTCGAAGCTATTATCCTCGTAAGGGAAGCAATACCTGCGGGAGACCTGTCTACCGCCCTCGTTGTAGCATTTGTTGTAAATGTCGGAATGCTTGAACTGGAAATTAGGCCAGCGGTTGGTGATGTTGCGCTGGCACCATTCGATTCCGTGTTTGACAATGTCGAAACCTTCGTACCTGCTGGTGGGTTCCAGGAAATTCACCATGGCAAGGGCCATTCTGCCTATGCCACAACCCACATCAAGGACATCATCGGTTGGCTTCAACTGTCCCAAGCGGGTGAAAAGCTTCAGGAAATCATCACCGATTTCCTTGAAGTTTCCCGCACCCACATACTGCCGTTCCTCTTCGGAAGGCATGGGAAGATCCAGGTGTTTTGCCGCGCCCATGATAACCTCCATGTGTTGAGACTTGGCCCGTTCCTTGGGCCACACGAATGTAATCTTCGCTAATTATCCGATTTCGCCAATCTGTGCAATACGAACCGGCGATCGTGAAAGAACAGGTAAATCAGGAAAAAAGCATTGACGAAATAGGATGGGATCACTTACCTATGAATTATCTTTGCTTACAATAATGATTCAAAGATTTAGGAATCCAAAATCAGCATCCAAGGCTGGCGACATACGGAGGCTTCCACTTAGATGGCAAACAGTACCGAACCGGATATTCTTGATCGTTGGAAACTTTCCGATGCCTGGGAAACCTATCGGGTTCATGAATGGGGCAAAGGTTACTTTGGCATCAACGAAAACGGCAATGTTACTGTTCTGCCGACCAAGGATCCAAACGCCACCATTGACCTTAAGGATCTGATTGATCAGCTGCAAGCCCGTGGCATTCAGCTTCCCATTCTGGTTCGTTTTACCGATATTCTTCGCCACCGCGTGGCTGAGATTCATTCCGCCTTCCAGAAGGCCATCGAAGAAAACGAATACTCGGGAAACTATGCTTGTGTTTATCCCATCAAGGTGAACCAGCAAAAGCAGGTGGTCGAGGAAATTCTTGATTTTGGAAAACCTTACAACTTCGGCCTTGAGGCGGGATCCAAGCCAGAGCTTCTGGCAGTGCTTGCCCTTACCAATGGGGGCGACACCCCGATCATTTGCAATGGATTCAAGGATGAGGAATTCATCCACATGACCATGCTTGCCCGTAAACTGGGAAAGAACATTATTCCAGTGGTGGAAAAATTCACCGAGCTGGAACTGATCGTCAAGCAGGCGGAAATCACCGGAGTGCGTCCAGTTATCGGGGTTCGCGCCAAGTTGGCCGCCCGGGGCGCAGGCCGCTGGAGATCCAGCGCGGGTTACCGGTCCAAGTTTGGTCTTACCCTTACCGAAGTGCTGGAAGCGGTCGAATACCTTAAGCAGCGCGGCATGGTGGATTGCCTGCAATTGGTGCACTTCCATCTGGGCAGCCAGATTACGAATATCCGCAGCATCAAGGGCGCGCTTACCGAGGTGGGCCGCGTCTACACCGAGCTGCATCGGGTGGGTGCCAATGTCCGCTATATCGATGTCGGTGGTGGATTGGGCATCGATTACGATGGTTCCCAGACCGATTTTGAATCCAGCATCAACTATACCCTGCAGGAATATGCCAACGATGTGGTCTTCCGCATCAAGAGCGTTTGCGATGAAGCAGGGGTTCCGCATCCAACCATCATCAGTGAATCTGGTCGCGCGGTGGTGGCCTATCATTCGCTCTTGGTATTCGATGTGGTGGGTGTGTCAAACCTTGACAGGTATTCGGTGCCTCCACAGTTACCCGAGGACGCTCCACAGCAGGTTGCGGATCTTTTTGCCATCTATCAGGATCTGAAGAAAAGAAACCTTCAGGAAAGTTATCACGATGCGCATCAGGCCGTTGACGATGCGGTGAATATGTTCAACCTGGGTTCCATTACCATTGAGCAAAGAGCGCTCATTGAAAGGTTGTTCTGGTCGGTTTGCTCCAAGATTCTGCGCATGGTACGCGAACTGGATTACACCCCCGAGGAACTTCAGGGTTTGGAATCCCTTCTTTCCGACACATATTTCTGCAACTTCTCGGTTTTCCAGTCCATGCCGGATAGCTGGGCCATCAAGCAGTTGTTCCCCATCATGCCCATTCACAGGTTGAATGAGGCACCGAACCGCAAGGGTGTTCTGGGTGACATCACCTGTGATTCCGATGGCAAGGTGGATCAGTTTATCGACTTGCGCGATGTTAGAAACACCCTGCAGCTCCATGAGTTCAATGGTCAGCCTTATTATCTGGGTGCGTTCTTGCTCGGGGCTTACCAGGAAATCCTGGGAGACCTTCATAATCTTTTTGGTGATACCAACGCCGTGCATGTCAGTGTGGATGCCAACGGCCAGCTTCACATTGATGAGTTCATCAAGGGTGATACTGTTCGCGAGGTTCTGGCTTATGTGCAATACAAGGCCGATGAGCTGACCGACCGCCTCCGTAAAGATCTGGAGAAGGCCGTTCGGTTGGGAACCATCACCATTGCGGAATCCCGTGAGATGCTGGATTTCTACCAGCATGGCCTCGAAGGCTATACCTACCTCGAGGAACATTGATCTTCCATGGCGGATCTGTCGGTACATCTTGGCAGGCTGGCACTTGATAACCCAATCCTTGTTGCTTCGGGCACCTTTGGTTACGCCCGCGAGATGGAATCTTTGGTGGAATTCAAGAAGCTTGGTGGCATAGTACCCAAGACAGTCACCCAGAATCCCCGGGCAGGGAATCCACCTCCACGCACCTGCGAGACCACGGCAGGCCTTTTGAATGCCATTGGGCTTGATAACGATGGCTTGGAATATTTCCTGGCCAACCACCTTCCCTACCTGCGGAACCTTCCCACCAAAATAATTGGGAATATAGCTGGCAAGACCGAGCCGGAATTTCTTGAGATGGCCGGCCGCATTGAAAGAGAGAAGGGGCTTGCCGCACTGGAGCTGAACCTTTCCTGCCCGAATGTTTCGGGGGGAGTGGACTTTGCCATCGACCCGGAGAAAACTGCCCGAGTCATTCGCGGAGTTCGAGAGGTATGCTCCTTACCCATCATCGCAAAGCTTACTCCTAATGTGACAGATGTTGCCTCTGTTGCCCAGGCGGCTGCAGAAGCGGGCGCTGATGCGGTTTCCTTGGTGAATACATTTCTGGGAATTGCCATTGATTGGAAGCGAAAGAGTTTCAGGCTGGGAAATGGAACTGGCGGGCTAAGTGGGCCTGCCATCAAGCCGCTTGCATTGCGGGTGGTTTGGCAGGTGGCGAAAAAAGTTCGCATTCCCATTATTGGCATCGGCGGCATCGCAAATATTGATGATGTCATGGAATTTCTTCTTGCTGGTGCCTCGGCTGTGCAGATGGGCACTGTAAACTTCTATGATCCCACCGCCGCCCAACGAGTGGTTGATGAGCTGCCTTCCGCGCTGGCAGCTATTGGCGCAAACAAAGTAACGGACATCGTTGGCCTTATGGCCAGATAATCCCACCCCGCTGGCATTCTTCCCTGAAAATTCATCTCTTTGTGGATGGTTTTTCTGCTGATTTTGTTTATGATGCAATTTCCTGCCAAGAGGGTCTCTCAGGCTTTCAGGTTTGGTCATGCACAAATATCTCGGTTTGCTTTTGTTCATTGGTTGCTCTCAGCGGTTGCTATGGGCAGATGATTCCTTCTTTGAATCCAAAGTAAGGCCACTCCTTGTCAAGCATTGCTATGAATGTCATTCCGGGGAAAAGACCAAGGGTGGCCTGGCGCTTGATACCCGTGCTGGCTGGGAAAAAGGTGGCGATAATGGCCCGGCAATTATTCCCGGCAAGCCGGAACAATCACACCTGATCAAGGCGATTCGTCATGAAGACAAAAGTCTTGCCATGCCTCCGAAAAGCAGGGGTGGCAAGCTTCATGATTCGGATATTTCCATTTTGGTCCAATGGGTGAAGATGGGTGCGCCCGATCCTCGCAAGCTTGCCAGTAAAATTGGAGGGATGACCGAGGCGCAGGCTAAATCTTGGTGGTCTTTTCAGCCCCTTGGTCAGACCAAGTCCATCCCAATCCAGTTAAAGAGTCATCAACCCAACATCAACCGCGCCGATAAACGAACCCTGATTCGCAGGGCAACTTATGACCTGACAGGTTTGCCCCCCACCCCTGCGGAGGTTCAGCAATTCTTGGCTGACAACAGTCAGGGTGATTTTGACCGGTTGGTGGAACGGCTGCTGGCTTCACCCGGTTATGGTGAAAAGTGGGGCAGGCATTGGCTGGATGTGGTGCGTTATGCCGATTCCGCGGGGGAAAACTCCGATGTCCCACTGGCCCACGCCTGGCGGTACCGCAACTGGGTTATTAACGCCATCCAGCAGGATATGCCCTACGATGAGTTTGTTCGCCAGCAGATCGCCGGCGATATCATGGCAGCGAAGGCGCCAGCCAATACCGCCACCGACAAGATTATAGCCACGGGTTTCCTCGCGGTTGCCCGCAGGTTTGGCCACGAGATTCAAAAGGAAATGCACCTTACCTACGAGGATACCCTGGACACGATGGGGAAGACCTTCCTTGGACTGTCGCTGGGTTGTGCGCGCTGTCACGATCACAAGTATGATCCGATTTCCACGCGGGATTACTACGGGCTTTATGGCATTCTTCAAAGCACTCGTTTTCCTTTTACGGGTTGTGAGTCCAAACCCCAGCCACGCGATATGGTACCGATTGCCTCCGCGGAAACACTGTCTCGCCATGCGGCCTGGGAAAAAGAGATGACAACTTTCGAGGCCGCCGTTAAGGCTGCCGAGGGGGCCTTGGCCAGCCATTCCAAGTTATTTGAAAAGTCCACTCCCACTTTGCTGGCTACCGGCGATCTGAAGCCAGTGGATAGTCAGGTTTTTGTGGTTGGTCAAAAGGGTTTGCCAGAGCCGCTTAAAGTGGAGCAGGGCGAGATGCTTCAGTTGACGGTTCTGCCCAAAGCCAACATGGGTGGTGATTCCACTTTGGTGGAATGGATCATTCAGGAATTGGATGGCGCAAAGAGGGAATGGAACCTGAGTGCGGATTTTCTGGAAGACCCCTTTGCCGGTGGAAATGGAATGCAGCATGGGGATCGCCATGGTAACAAGAATGTCTGGCATCTTTATGATGTGGTTCCCGGACCAAGATTGTTTACTGAATATGAGAAGGATGCTGAAAAGCAGTCGGGCCTGATGGTTTGGCGAGGTGGTTCCCTATGGCCAGGGGTGATGTTCAATACCCGCAAAGATGTTCTGAAATTTCAAACAGTAACCCTGCCTGGGCGCAGCATGGCGGTCCATCCCGGCCCCAAGGGGGGTGTTGCCATTGCCTGGGAAAGCCCTGCAAATGTAACCATCAAGGTTCAAGGTAAAATCACCAAGGCCGATGCCGGTGGTGACGGCGTGGCATGGAAGCTGGAACGCAGACCTGGAATTGCCCGTCGCCTTACAGAACAAAAGGCCTTGCTAAAAAATCTGGTCACCGCCACCAAGGATAGAGATGCTGCCAAATCAAGAATGCCCGTGGTAGAGGTTGCTTTGGCAACCTTGGAAGATAAGACCGCTAATGCCCGCATTCAAAAAAAGGGGGAACCAAAAGATCTTGGTGATGAAGTGCCAAGAAAAATGCCTGATGTTTTTGGCGGGGCTGTGGTACCAGGAAATCAAGGAAGTGGCAGAATGGAACTGGCGCAATGGCTTACCCATGGCAGTGCCAGCCCCCTGTTGGCCAGGGTGATGGCCAATCGCATCTGGGCGGGGCATTTTGGCACCGGAATTGTCCCCACATTAAACGACTTTGGATCACGTGGAGCCGAACCCTCCCAACCTGAATTGCTGGAGTATCTGGCTGAGCAGTTCGCAAATAATGGATGGTCGATGAAATCGCTTCACAGGTTGATCATGCGCAGCGACGCTTATCAGGCATGGGAATTCTCACGCAGAAGGCTTACTGCCGAGGAAATGCGCGATACCATGCTTGCAGCCAGTGAAAATCTGGACCGCAACCCCGGTGGCCCGCATCCCTTTCCTTCGGAATCCAACTGGAGATTTACCCAGCATAATCCCTTCAAGGCCGTTTACGACAACAACAAACGCAGCGTTTACCAGATGGTTCAAAGAACCCAAAGGCATCCATTCCTCTCTTTGTTTGATGGTGCGGACCCCAACGCTAGCACGCCCCTAAGAACCCAATCCACGGTTCCTACTCAGGCGCTGTATTTTCTGAATGATCCCTTTGTTCATGAACAGGCCAAAGCCATGGCGGCGCGATTGATTGCATCCGCACCCACCGATGAAGCCCGGCTTGATCTGGCAACCAGCAGACTGTTTGCCAGGCCAGCCACACAGGAAGAAATCACTTTGATGCGAGATTTTCTGGCAAGCACCATGCAGTCTTTACAGGGCAAGCCTGCCGAGGTTCGAAACCTTGAAGCCTGGGCAGGTTGGGTGCGGGTTCTTTTTGGTTCCAATGAGTTGATGTATGTGGACTAACCGAAGGCAGGTAATTCGTTCTTTTGTTACGGGCACCACCCTGTTTCCGGCATTGGTATCCCAATTACTTGCGGAATCGGAAGGTGGTTCGTCACGAAAGCCACAGTTCCAACCCAGGGCGAAAAGGGTCATCTTCCTTTTCATGAGTGGTGGCGTTTCTCATGTGGATACCTGGGATCCCAAGCCCCTTCTAGCAAGAGATCATGGCAAAGAGGTGAAGCTGAACCATCCGGAAATTGAAAACAGACCGGGTTATGAGCGCATCTTCCTCAAGCGACCCGATTGGGAATTCAAAAAGCATGGCCAAAGCGGCACCGAGGTTAGCTCTTTGTTTCCCCACATGGCTTCCTGTGTGGATGACCTGGCGTTGATACGCTCTATGCATACTTCGCATTCCAATCACTACAACGCCACACTTGCCATGCATACCGGGTCTTACACTTTTGCCCGCCCCAGTATTGGTTCGTGGATCAGTTATGGATTGGGGACGGAGAATAAAAATCTTCCCTCTTTTTTGGTGCTTGCACCTTTCACCCCTTATGCTGGCTCCCAGGTTTGGGCATCTGATTTCCTGCCTGCCGAGCATCAGGGAACGCTGGTGGTGCCAGGCGCGGCACCGGTGGCAAATGTCGCTCCCCGTATTCCAATCAGTCAGCAGGAACGCGAAATTTCCGCCATGGCTGCCCTTAACCGCATGCATCTGGCCGGGCGCGCAGGGGATAACATTCTTGCCGCACGCCTGAAAACTTTTGAAACAGCATTTGGCATGCAGATGCAGGTTCCAGAAGCTTTCGATTTCAGCAGGGAAACTGATTCCACGCTGGCACTTTATGGCTTGCAGCGTGGCCAGACCAAAGGGTTTGGCTGGCAATGTCTGGCGGCACGCAGGCTGGTGGAACGCGGCGTGCGATTTGTTGAACTGATCGATGTTGGTTCCTCTGGTAACTGGGATGCCCATGGCGACATGAAATCCCATATTCCTCTCGCCAAGAATGTGGATCAACCCATCACAGGTTTGTTAAAGGACTTGAAGAGGACCGGTCTTTTAGAAGATACCCTGGTGGTTTGGACGACCGAGTTTGGTCGCACACCTTTTAATAACACAGCGAATAACCCCGGTCGCGAACATCACAACTGGGCATTCAGTTCCTGGCTGGCAGGGGCCGGTGTCAAAAAGGGAACGGTTCACGGTGAAACCGATGAACACGGAGTCCGCGTTGCCCGCGATGGTGTTCATGTGCACGATTTTCATGCCACCATCCTGCATTTGATGGGCTTTGACCACGAAAAACTCACCTATCGCCATAGTGGCAGGGATTACCGGCTTACCGATGTGGAAGGTAATGTGGTTAAGCCAGTGCTTGCCTGATGCATTTGCCTAGGCAGCGCGAAGGGTCAGGTTGGGTACAAATTCCGAGGCCTGGGTTTCCTCTATCAGCACCGAGTGAAGTTTTTCCAATTCCTGCTGCAGGGATAGAAGTTTCTTTTCCTGTTCCTGGCTGCGGTTCTTCAACATGCCGATGGTTTCATCCAGGGTGATTTTTTGCCTGCCGAAATCCAAGCGGGCCTCATCCAACTGGTTTTGCATCTGGATGGAGTCCTCGGCACGCAAATGCAACTCCGCCTGGGTGCTGTAGAATTCCCTCCAGCGTGTTTCAATCTGGTTGGCTTTGCGGGCCAGTTCCTGTCTCGCATCCAATATTTGCTGATGCTCGGATTTATAACGATCCTCGATCGATTTGCGCAATTTTTCCAACTTACGTTCCGTTCCAGGTGCGTCAGTGGATTTGGCCATCATTTCCAGGGAGAGTCTGCCCAGAGCAAGTTCCTGGATGGCCAGGGATTCCCGCTGGGTTTCAAGCTCTTCAAGCTTGGTTTGGCATTGCTGCCATAAACCTGCCGCACCCTGTCGGACATTCTCGATCTGGCTTTGCTGCTTTTGTAAATAATTTTGCTCGGAAAGTCTGCGCTTGGATAGCGTTCTTCTGGATTGCTGCAGCAGTGAGAACATTTTTTCGAGGGATTCGCGGCGCTGCTTCCATTGCGAATTCAGAAGGGACCTTTCCGATTCCAACAGCACCCGTTGCGTTTCCATTTCGCTGGCCCTGGCTTCCAGTGTGCTTCGAAGGGTGGAAACCTTCTGGGCTTTTTCCCGAAGCTGGTCGAATTTTAACTGCAGGGTGAACTCATTGGCTGACAATTGCTTTTCACGCTGGTCCAATGTCTTGCCGGTGGCTTCCAGTTCATCAAGGATGCGGGTCTGTTCCGCATGAAATTCCTGCCGCTTGACCTCGATGTTTTCCCATGCTTCCAGAAGTCGCAGACGCTGGTCGTAAAGGGTGCCGGCCACCTGCTCCAGCCTTTTCATGAACTGGGTGATGTCTTCAGGTGCGGGTGGCAAAGCCGGGGATTGTGGCGGTGCCTGGGCTACCAGTGGAACGGGCAGCGTATCCATATCTTTGCGTAACAGGCTGATTCGCTTTTCCAATCCTTCCGATTCCAAATGCAACTTTTCCAGATGGTTGTTCCAGCGTTTCTGTTCGGCAAATAGTTCCCTTTCGGTGGAATGAACCTGACTTTCCCTGGAGGAAAGATCCTTCTCCCGGCGGGCCAGGGTGATTTCAGCATCCTGCTGCTTGCGAACTGAATCCTGCCTTGCGGTTTCCAGCTTGTCCCACGCAGCTTTCAATTCACGCTTTTCCAATTCCAGGTCAGCCCGCTGTTGGCCAAGCAGGTTGTTATGAGCCTCGATTTCCCGTTCGTGTTTTTCCCGGTCCCTCTTCAGCTTTTGCAGGCCGGCATCCAGTAGCTTTTCTTTTTGGGATTGGGTTTCCAGCGCCCTGCGAGCCACCTTCTTCCAGCGTGATTTAAACCGGGCGCGAAATTGTTCATATCGTGTTTTTGTGGAGGTGGCTGCCAGGATTCCCTGTTCCAGTTCCTTTTCTTTTTGCTGTAACTGGCCTAGGATTGCGCTTTCCTGCTGTTGTAAATTGGAAGCCTTGGATTTCAGGCTTCGTTGAAGCTGCAATAACCTCAGGTGTTTTTCCTTCAGGCCTGCAGCAAGCTGCTTTTCTTTTTGGGTCAGCTCCAAGCCCTGATCCCGCAACTGCAGTTCCTTTTCCATCAGCATGGTCTGCTGGGCTGCGACTGCCGCCGCCTGAATACGCAGAGCCTGGCGCTCTTCCTCGATTTGAATTTCCGGTGTGACGGTTGGCTGTTCCCTGAGGGCCGGCTTGGCGTAATCCACCAAAAATGAAAATGGCCCTATGGAAAGCTCGTCGCCGCTGTGCAGGGGTGAAACCTCCACTGGTTCGCCATTCACCGCCACCTTCTGGCAGTCGTACAGGTTGCGAACAAGATAACCATGCGGAGTTTCCACGATCACGCATTGAAGTAGTTCCACATCGGCGGAACTCAGTCGGATATCACAGCCTTTTTCGGAACCCAGAAGCGTGACAGCATTCTTCAGGACCCTTCGGGTTCCCTGATTCTTTCCTGTCATCACCCGAAGAACGCAATGGCCCTCGGTGAAGCTTTCTTCAGAATTGTTGCCCGTCGGTTCCATCCGGGGCGTACCTCTTAATGGAATAATGTCTTCCTGACGCTCATATCATCGACTTACTGGAAAGGAAAGGTTGAATGAGATGGTGACGGAAGTTTGGAAAAGATGGGTAACTGTTCCTTTAAGTCCGATTGGACAAAAATTAAGCCCTTGAGTTTCCCCAAGGGCTCTAAAAGTTTCCGGATGTTAAAATAGGCAAAAGGAAGGCTAATGACCCGGGTGGCCATCCTTGTTGCCCTGAAACGCTGGGTGCTTGGAATCACCCTTCGCAATCACATAGGCCATCAGATCCAGAATTTCGTCACGGGTCAGTTTATCCAGTAAACCCTTGGGCATCAGGGAAACCGGTGACTTGTTCTTGGAATCGATATCGGACTTTTTCAATTCCACCGGTGCGGCCTTTGCCAGCGGGTTTTCGATGATCTTCACCGCCTGAGGGGTGTCCTCGACAATCATGCCGGTGATGGTTCTGCCCGCCTTGGTTTCGAAGATATAGACTTGGAACTTCTCATCGATTTTCAAGGAGGGTTCCAAAATATGCCTTAGAAGATCTTCCTTGGTCATCTTCGGGTCCAGCTTGGTCAGGTCCGGGCCAAATTCCTGGCCCTGGCCTTCCATCTTGTGGCAGGAAACGCAGGAGGCAATCTTGAACATTTGCCTGCCCGTGCCAAAAGATCTGCCCTGACCAAGCTGGCTTATGGAAGATGAAAGATCAGCGAACTTCCACTCGGTGCGCGGCCTGCGATCCTTAAGAAGGTCGTCCTTTACTTCCAATGGGTTGGCTGCCAGGTACTGATCAGGGTTGGCCTGATAGGCTTCGAGATCTGCAACCACAAACAGTGCCCCGTACATCCTGCGCCAGTGTCCCGGGTAGGTGCAAACATAAGGATAAACTCCAGGCTTGGTGGGCGCGGTAAAGCTGATGCGTTCGACCTCCCTGGGTTGCAGCAACTTGCTTTTCACAAGTACTTTGCCCGACCTTGGCACATATTGTCGGGCCGCGGCATCAGGCTGGTTGGCCTCGTTTTCCGCCTGCATGCCCACTTCTTCCAAGCTGCCGGGCTGCACAATCACCAAGTTGTGGGGCATCAGGTCCGAGTTCTCCAGGATGATTTCAACCTGTTTGCCCGCTTTTACCACCAGGGTTTCCTTGTCGTAGTTCATGCGTTCCAGAAGTGTGCCCAGACGGATCACACGCACACCCAGCTCGCCGAGTTCCGCGCGAACCTTTCGGGCCTGGTCATCATTCAGCAGCGCCGCAAGGGATTCAGTAAACTCGATGGAATCCAACACGGTTTGTTGGGTTCGATCGCTGGCGGGAACCTTCCGGATGGATTCGAGCAGCGATTGTACAAGCGGTGCGGCCTCATCCTTTACCCAGGAAGACCTGGGTATTCTCTGCATGGCCAGGATAGCGGAGGAACGGTCGTTGCCTTCCTTCGCGAACTTTGCAAGCTGGGAAAAAGTCTGGTTCTCAAACCCGCGCATGGAAGCAAGTGCAAGCATGGCGGATCTACGAACCAAAGAGGCCGGGTCACTGCCTGTGAACTCGATGGTTGCCTTCACGGCGGGGCTTGGGTTTCTTTCCTTTAGGAAGACCTCGTTGCGGTTTTTGTCGAGAATCCTGAGGGTAAAGTTGTTCAACCTGCTGCCGAGGTTTCCATCGGTGCGATTGTAGATGGTAATGCCCTCGAGGATGGTTTCCTCGCCAAGATCCAGTTCCCACCAAGGGTTGTCAGTGCCTTCCTGAGTGTGTGTTTGTCCGTTATCCCCAAATGATCCGCTTTTTTTGCCATCGATGGCGCGAGATGCGGGTGCGTTGTTGGATGTGGAGGATTGAGTTGCCTTGCCTTGGCGAGCAATATTGGTGCCATCACGCATCACTTCCACTTCCGCCAAGGTCAGGGTGCGCTGTTTGCCGGGTAGTTCAATGCGAACGAACCTGCCCATGGTTCCCTTGCCTTTGGAGGAGCCCAGTGGTGCGGGCAGTTCCTTCAGGAGAGGTTCCACCAGCGGGTGAAACTGAGAGCGTAACCCGGCATCCGGAATCAAGGGAACAGCGGCAAGCAGATCCCTTAGCGCGGGCAACGCCTTGGTGGCCAGTGCCCAAGCTTTCTCCGGGGACTGGTCTATGTTGGCAAGTGCCACGAATCCCATTTGTCTCAAGATGGGAGTTTTTGCGGTGGTGGCAAGTTTTTCAATGTCCGCCCGGACAGTTGCCAGCTCACCCTGGCTTCTTCCGCCCAGCATGCGCACCATGTCAAACAGGACACTTTCATCCACCTGATCCTTCCGCGAATCCAGGGTGGCAAACGATTCCAGAAGCACCTTGACTTCTGGTTTGCGATCGATGGAAGCCAGCGTTCGCAGTGCCTCACGCCTCGCCTCATCACGCACACCAGTGCGGTAGATCAGTTCCAGGCACACCGGCCTGGTCTTCTCCCTAAGCAGAAGTTTTTCCAACGGCAGGCTGCGCAACAGATATCGCTGGCCAGCCTCGCTTTCCACACGAACCTGCTCACCCTTCGAGATTGCATCCTTCCAAATCGGATCCAGCACTCGCAGGGTTTCAGTCTTCACATAATCCAGGTAGATGTCCGAAGGCTTGTCGGATGCGATGAAGATCACTTCCATGGCTTCCGGTTTGTCATAGAAACTGGCAGCGCGAACAGCCTCCAGCCTGACTCGGGGATGCTCATCCCCAGCCTGGCGTTTCACCATTTCCAGTGAATCAGAGAAGCGGTCACGCCAGTGATGTAGCACACGGGTTGCGCAGGCACGGGCATTGTGTTCCGGCGAGGCAAGAACCCTTTGAAGAAGCTCGCGGTTGGGCACATTGTGCCTTTGGTGTATCCAAAGTGCCTCTGTAAGGTGGTGTTCATGGTTGGGATCCTTGGTATCCAGCGACTTGACCCATTTGCCAAGCTCGGCGATCACCTCGGAGGTCTTGCGGGTGTCCAGTTCCATGCGGGCACGGTAGCGCACCCTGTCTTCGGGGTGCTTCAACACATGAAGAAGTTCGGCAATGGGCTGGTTATACACCTTGGGCGAATTGCTAAGTGGGCGGCCCTTGTGGGTGACCCGGTAGACTCTGCCATGGGCACGGTCGCGGCTTGGGTCACGCAGGTTGTGTTGCATATGGCCGATGATGGGGTTTTGCCAGTCCAAAAACCAGATGGCTCCATCCGGGCCAATCTCGATGTCGGAGGGGCGGAAGTTGATATCACTGGAGGAAAGGATCGGTTCCAGTTCGGTCCCCTTGATGCTGCCACCCTCCTCATCCAGTTTGTAGCGAAGGATGCCTTGGAAGCCTATCACATTTGGAACCAGGAAGTTGTTGCGGAATTCTTCGGGGAAGTGATTGCTGGACATGATCTCGGTGCCGGGGCATGGGCGGGTACGTTGCTGGTAGACTGTGGGCGGGCGACCATGCTTGGCGGGGAAATCCAGCCTGCTGGAAAACAGCGCGCCATCGTAGGGCACCGCACCGGTCCCATCGGTGATGATCTCGTGACCCCAGCGATCAATCGCGTGACCATGCGGATTGGCGAAACCATAAGTCACATACACATCAAATAGCTGTCTGCGCGGGTCATAGCGGAACACACCCGCGTTAGCGCAGCGGCGGGGCGGACCGTAGGGGCTTTCCACCTGAGTATGGTGAAAGGTGCCTTCCTGGAAGTAAAGGCCGCCACCCGGTTCCACCGTGAAACTGCTAAGCGCGTGATGAGTGTCCGCAGAATCAATACCATGAAGCACCCTTTCCCGGACATCAGCCACATCATCGCCATCTGTGTCTTTCAAAAAAAGCAGGTCGGGTTGATGGCCAACCAACAGCCCGCCGTTGTAAAACTCCAGACCTGTGGGAACATGCAGACGATCTGCAAAAACCTTGCACTTGTCCGCCTTGCCATCGCCATTGGTATCCTCGAGGATCAGAATCTTGTCATTCATTTCCTCCTTCGGCTTCCAGTGCGGGTAGGAAGGCATCACCGCGACCCACAATCGACCGCGGGAATCAAACGCCATTTGCACCGGCTTGGCCAGGTCGGGAAATTCCTTTTCAGATGCAAACAGTGAAACCTCCAGGTCTTTTCCGACAGTCATCTTGGAAATGGCTTCCTGACCATCCAGAAAAAGGTGCTTGCCCCCTTCCAATGGCCCCGGCTTATTGGTGACTACCTCAAGGAATGGCGAGGTGTTGCCATCATTTACCTGGTATTCCCTGCCCTGGGCGGTGGCCCATATCTTCTTGTCGCGGTTTGCGGTCATCTGATCCAGGATTTCCATCTCGCGTTGCATCACCACACGATTGGTCTGTCCGGCGACAAACTTCAGGTCGGCACGACCCCCATAAATGGAGTAGCCATCCACCGTGCGGTAGCGGTTGAACCAGTAAAAGTTTTTCTCCAGCACTGCGGAACGAATTTTCTCGAATTTAGGGTTTTCTGTCCTTTCCTGAAGATTTCCGAACAGTGTTTTTTCGATGATGCGTGCAACCATTTTGTCGCCGAACTCATTCAGGTGGATGCCATTGATGGTCAGTGGCTTTTCGGAGACCGAGTAGATTTCCCGTGTGGGGTTGAACAAATCCACAAAGAAGGTGTTGTTGTTTTTCGCGACCTTTGCCATTGCCTTGGTGTAAATCTCAAGTCGGGCATTGTTGGCACTACCATCCGGTAGATTTGGGTCCTTCAGATTTTCGTGGGCCAGGGGTGAGAAAATCACCACGCGTGGGGCTGATTTGCCATTGAACTTTTGCGAAGCCAGTCCCTTCAGAAAACCATCCAGATCTTTTTCGAACTTTTCCAAGCCCTGCTGGCCGGCAAAACTTTCGTTGTAACCGAAGAACGCGAACACCACATCCGCCTTGGTGTGGTTCAGCCAGTCTTCCGGGGAACCAAATCCTTGCGAACGCAACCTTAACGTCAACTCATCACCGGAGAAACCAAGGTTGCGGATGGAAAGATCGTGTTCCGGCAACCGGTTGTGCAGCATGGTTTCCATGTGGCCATGGTGCTGCATGCGTTCAGCCAGGGTGTTTCCCAGCAGGCTTATGCGGTCTCCTTTCTGCAGGGTAAACTGCTGACCCATGGCTTGGGTGAAACCGAGGGCAAAAAATAGTAGTGCTAATGATCGAATCATGGAAATTACCTGTTCAAAAAGAATTCGAAAAGTTCACGGTGGGATGAATATAACAAGCCTTAATTCTAATCCTGAAACATCTGTTTTTGTAGGAAAAAATATGTTGAAGCGTCTTCATGGAAGCTGTGGGGAAAAGTTTCCACCCGGCAAAAATTCAAATAAAAAAGGCCCTGCCGGCTGGCAGGGCCCTTGAAGAACTTGATGGCTTGGAAAATTACTGACCAAGCTGGCGATTGATCATGCGGACGAATTCGGCTTCAGGGCGAACGCCAACAGTGCGATCCACGGGTTCTTCGCCGCCATTGAAGATCAAAATTGCAGGAATCGAGGAAATTCCGTAACGGATGGCTATTTCCTGGCTTTCATCGGTGTTGAGTTTGCCAACTTTCACCTTTCCTGCAAACTGGTCAGCCAGTTTGTCAATGGTGGGGGAAAGAGCGCGACATGGTCCGCACCAGGAAGCCCAGAAATCCACAAATACCGGCACCTTGCTGTTTACCACTTCAGACTGCCAGTTGTCATTGTTCAGGGTGATTACATTTGCACTAGCCATGAAAAGTACCTCTTAACAAGTTAATTCAGGTTACAGGTTGCCAATGGGTTATTCAAAATCTTCATCATCCACGGGGCGAAGGTCTTCCAGTTCATCCTCGACATCTGGAATATATTTTCCTGTCAGGGTGCCTGGAGCGCCAGCGGGTGCGGGGGCACCTGCATCGTTGCGCAGATTTTCAAATTTGTTGAACAGCGGGCGCAGGTCAATCACATGGTTGACAGATCCGCGCAGATCCGAGGAAACATTTTGTTCGATGGCGCCCAGTTCCACCTGAATGCCCTTGCGGCGCAAGGTGACAGCCATATGGCCAAAATCCGGATCACTGGTGACAATCACCACCACTTGAGGCTTGTATTGATGAATCATTTCCAAGCCATCAACCGCCATTAAAAGATCAACATTTGCCTTGTAATAGCCTTCTCCGCTGGGGGAACCATCACGCGTTACCACCAGGAAGCCATGAGTCTTCAGCCAGTGGCAAAACCGCAGCTTCTTGGTTCGCTGCTCCTGGAATTCCGCATGGCTGGCTGGGGGAAGACCAACATAAACCACCGCTTCTCCCTGCCGGCCCATATTTTCCTCAATAAGAAAATCACGAATTGCAAGCCAGTCCAGACTGCGGTTACAGGCTCGGGCTGCTGCAAGCAGGGCGGATTCATCAATCAGGGCTATGGTTGGAATGGATGCCTTTGGATAATCATTCGAATGTTGAGACATGGGATAATTTCCTGTCCTATTTTGTTAATCTTGCCGGATGTAACCAAATCATCAAAATAACTACAGTCCTATGGTTATTTATTTCCCTGCCCAAGTCCACGGACCGGAAAAGGGAATTAGGTATCTGATATCTTATGACTTTCCCGATTTTGGAAAGTTCTGAAGATGCAAAATCTTTTGGGTTGATTACCCTGCGGATTTTGCTGGGGACTGGGAGGCCATTCGTGGAACTTGCCAGAAACCTGAAAGTCGAAAGCGTTGCCCGGTTGAAGCCAACCCGTGACCATCGTTTGCACCCCACCAGCAAGGTGATGGACGCCATAGAGCTTATGCGCGGGTGCAATGTTGGCTGCGTTCTTATTTGCAAGGGCGACAATCTGTTGGGAATTTTTTCCGAGCGTGACCTTACTCGCAGGGTTTTGTCGCGCAGGCTTTCCTTTGATACCCCGATAGACCAGGTGATGACCCATCACCCCGTGGTGGTTTCCCAGATGGATCCGATAAGCCTGGCCATCAAGAGAATGCTGGAGGGCGGATACCGTCACCTTCCCGTGGTGGATGATGAAAACCGTCCGGTTGGCATACTTTCCGTGAAGCGCATAGTGCATTACCTGGCGGAGCATTTTCCCACGCTGGTCCTTAATTTGCCACCAGATCCATCCCAGTACCCTCCATGTGCCGAGGGTGCCTGATCCATTTTTCGGAGTCGGCAGATGGCATCAGAAATGAAAGCTGAAAACGCCGCTGGCCTTTCCCTTCGAATTCGCCTTTCTGGTGATGCCCGGGATGGCATTGCCATGCTTAGCCACCTGTTTTCCCTATCCGCCCTGGGCATGGGTTGCCGGGTTAATTGCCAGACCGAGCATCCCGCGGAAATCCGCTCCATGCCAAACACGCTGGCGGGGGTTTTTTCCAGCACCATCCTCGTGGGCAGTGAAACCCAGGTGGAGGATGATGAATACCACCTTCTGCTGGCCATGAACCCTGCGGCGTTGAAACTTTCCGCGGATTTGGCAAGCAGAAAAACCATCCTTCTCATCAACTCGGATTCCTTTGGACATGACGAACTGCAATGTGCCGGCTATTCCGAGAATCCGCTGCAGGGCATTCTGGGTAAAAATCCCAACCTGGTGTGTGTGCCCATCAGCCAGTTGACAAATCGCGCCATCAATACCAACCGTGCGGGAGAGCAGGGTGCGATTCTTTCCTACCGCGAGGTGGACAGGCTTCGTAATCTTTTTACCCTGGGGTTGCTATTGCAAAAGATGGGGCTTGGGCCGGAGCCGGCTTTTCAATGGCTGAAGAAGCGTTACAAGGCCAATGCCTCGATTCTGGATGCGGCAACCAAGGCTCTGAAGGCGGGAATACTGCATGCTGAAAATGCCCTGGAGTTTCCTGCCAGCGCGATTGCCAGCGGACAGGTTTTTCCAAGGGGTACGCAGCGAAGAATGATTCTCGGCCTCGAGGCCATGGTGCTGGGCTTAAGACAGTTAACCCAAAGCTTGCAGCGGCCTGTGCTTTTAAGCCTGGCCAACAGACCCTCGCCCATTCAGGTTGGGCCAATAGCAACCAAGTATGCTGGTGGCGGATTTTCGTGCCATCTGGCAGAAGATGACGCATCGGCTTGCGCGGCTGCCCTGGGTGTTTCCTACGGGGGCGGTTTGGGCTGCGTCTCGGTGGCAGGGGTTGGTTTTGGACACACCTCGGAAATGGTCAGCATGGCCATAGCCGCCGAAATTCCGCTTTTGATATTTAACATGCAGCGTGCCGGTATTTCGCTGGGTCTGCCCCAGCGCATGGCTCAGGCAGATTTGGGAATGGTAATCCACGGCAGAAATGGGGAATCTCCGCTGGTATGTTTTTCCCCTAAATCACCAGCGGATGTTTTTGAAACAACCCTGTTGGCAGCCAGGCTGGCTCTGCGATTTTTAACCCCGGTTTGCGTGCTGCTGGATCAATGGTCCGCTTTTGGAAGCGCAAGCTGGGAGATTCCAAAGATTACACCGGAGATAGAGTTTTCCCGTTTTGCATCCGATGAGAAAGTATCGCCCTACGCATGTGATGAAATGTTGGCGCGCCCCTGGATCACCCCCGGAACCACCGGACAGGAACATCGGCTGGGTGGCAATGAGCGCAGGCCGGGTTCCGCGCAGGTAAGCTTCAATCCGCTGGATCATGCCGAAATGAACCGGCACCGCGAGGCAAGGCTTGCGAGAATGGCTTCATGGCTTGGACCAGCCGGGCTGGAAGGACCCAACCAGGGAGATTTGCTTGCCATCAGTTGGGGCGGAACTTTTTCGCCTGTTCATTCCGCGGTGTTGCTGGCACAAAAGCAGGGGCTTCGCGTTTCGCATCTGCATCTGAATTGGCTTAACCCCCTGCCTGTGAACCTTGAAAACCTGCTTGCAGGGTTTGGAACCATCGTGGTGGCAGAGCTGAACCATGGCAGGTTGTTTTCTCTGCTTCGCGAGCGGTTCCGGTTCCATGGTGAATCTGTTACCCGGCAGGATGGTTGCAATTTTCAGGTGCAACCCCTGTTCCGTCAGATCTGCAAGCTGGTGATGGAGAAGTCCCATGCAGAATAACCATCATCAGCACACGGGTTTCAATACGGATCAGGAAATTCGCTGGTGCCCCGGATGTGGTGACTACGCTGTGCTTTCGCAAGTGAAGAAGGTGCTGGCGCAGATGGCAGTTCCGAAGGAAAACCAGGTCTTTTTATCAGGGATAGGCTGCGCCGCCCGGATGCCGAACTACATTAATACCTATGGCTTTCGTGGACTTTTGGGGCAGGCCATCAATGTAGGTTTGGGGCTGAAGGTTTGCAGGCCAGAGCTTGCTGTCTGGGTGGTTATGGGCGATGGCGAGGGCTTTGGCAGCGCGACTTCCGCCTTGCTGCACGCCGCCCGAAGGAATGTTGACATCAAGGTTCTTTTTGTCAACAACGAGACTCAGGGTCTTTCGAGGGGCCAACCCAGCCCCACCACCCGCGAGGGAACCCTTACCCCGATCAACCCCGATGGCACCGAGGATCCATCCTGGAGTGCCTGTCACATGATGATTGCGTCTGGCGCGACCTTTGTCGCCAGGTCGATTGATGTTGATGTCAACCATCTGGAACAGGTGCTGACCCGCGCATCCACACATCGTGGTTTCGCATTTGTGGAGATCCTGCAGAATTGCAAGGTGTATAACGACATGGTGTTTGATCACATGGTGGATCACTCCAGCCGCACCGAACAGGTTTTGTATTTGGAGCATGGCAAACCATTGCTTTACGGCCCCCGGCTTAGGAAGGGCCTGTATTTTGAACAGGCCAACCTGAAAACGCTGAATGTTTCCAGCAGTGATCCCTTTCCCTCGATTCATGATGAGTTGGATATTGATTCAAACCGCGCTGCGATACTTGCCTCGCGTTCCAACCCCGAGAATCCGGAATGCCTGGGTGTTTTTCGCGCGGTGGAGAATAATTGCCATCACCAGAATCACTGGATGGGTAATCCTGAAACGCAAAATCCCGCGGACCTCGCCGGCGATGATTGCTTTGTTGTAGAATAATGGAATAAACATAGCTTCCGCTGTTTTGGAAAAATACCTGCATGATTTGTCCACATTGCAACCATGAGAATTACCCGGGCGTGGACAGTTGCATCTGGTGCCTGCTGGATCTTTCCTCTTTTGATGTGCCCATTCCGCAGGATCGTATCGAGAAAAGTCTGGTTGAAGATCCGGTAAGTGTCCTTAAGCCTTCTCCCGCGGTTCTTTTGCATGCCAGTACGACGGTGGCACAGGCCATCCAGGTCATGCTGGATCAAAATGTCGGGGCCATCCTGGTGGTGAATGATGCCAGCGAGATTGCGGGTATATTTAGCGAGCGAGACCTTCTTACCCGTGTTTCAGATGACCCCACCGGTTACCATGATCGTCCCATCAGTGATTACATGACCGCCAACCCGGAAACCGTTAAGGTTGGAGACAAGCTTGCTTTTGTACTGCACAAGATGGATGGCGGCAGTTACAGGCATATTCCGGTTCTTAAGGATGGAAAACCGATTGGCATGATTTCTGTTCGTGATATGCTACGCCATATTCTTGGCCTTTGCCGGAAGTGATTGACCCGCCGCTTTAACGATCTCACATTATTCAGAGGCTAACCAACCATGAGTCATTCCTTTGGATTCTTCCTTCATGTGATTGCCCTTGCCACAGCGCAGGATGCCGGCGCTTTCAAGGCAACCACATGCGAAGGCGCTTACCCCATGCACCTGCAGGGCGTTACCACCAACCAGAAGGATTCCATTTTCTGGAGCTGGACCGATTCCATTGCAAAAACCGACTTAAATGGAAAGCTTTTGAAACGGATCAAGGCGGATAACCATCAGGGCGATTTGTGCTTTCACGACGGTAAAATTTATGTCGCGGTAAACCTCGGAAAATTCAATGACCCTGCTGGCAGGGCGGATAATTGGATCTTTGTCTACGATGCGAATGATCTGGCGTTGTTGAAAAAACACCCGGTCCCCGAGGTGACCCATGGAGCGGGTGGCATTGCTTTTCATCAGGGTAGATTCATCGTGGTTGGCGGTCTGCCACCCGGGTTTGGTGAGAATTATCTTTATGAATACGACCCTTCTTTCAAATTCACCAAGAAACATATTTTGAAAAGTGGCTACACCCTGATGGGGATTCAAACAGCCGCTTACGCCCATGGAAGCTGGTGGTTTGGCTGCTACGGCAAGCCGCAGGTTTTGATCCGCACGGACGATAATTTTCAGATTCTTGGCAAATGGGAATTTGATGCTTCACTTGGGATCGAAGGGTTTCCCAATGGTAAATTGCTGATTGGTCAAAATTCCAACACCAAAGGTGTTGGTTACACGGGCAGGGTTATCCCCGCGAACATCGACCCTGCCAAAGGGCTGAAGCTTGATTAGCCTCCGTTTCCAATTTGCCTGCCATGAAAATGATGGGACTGGCTTTTGGCTGTGGTTATGATGACTAAGCTTGAACAATACCCGGAGCTATACATATGAAACGATTGATGCTGTTGGTTTGGACGATATTGCTGGCTGGAATGGCAAATGCCGGTGAGGTTTCCACTTTTGCCGGAACAGGTACAAAGGGATTTGCTGGCGATGGTGGTCCCGCCAACAAGGCACAGATAGACAACCCGTTTGGCGTTATTCGGGGACCGGATGGTAATATCTGGTTTTGCGAGTACACAGGCCAGCGCGTTCGCAAGGTTTCCAAGGATGGTAAAATCACCAACATTGCAGGTAATGGCAAAAAAGGCTACTCAGGCGATGGTGGCCCCGCTGTGGATGCCACATTTAATCTTCCCCATGAAATAAGGTTCGACAAAAAAGGCGACCTTTACATTGTGGACATGGTTAACAATGCTGTCCGCAAGGTAGACATGAAGACGGGTATCATTTCCACGATCGCTGGCACTGGCAAGCCTGGCTACAGCGGCGATGGCGGCCAAGCCAATAAAGCCCAGTTGAAATCCCCCCACAGCATTCAGTTTGATCAGGCAGGTGATCTCTATATCTGCGATATAGGCAATCATGTCATTCGGAAAATCGACATGAAGACCGGTATCATCTCCACCTTTGCAGGTACTGGCAAACCGGGCGTAACGCCTGATAATTCTCCCTTGGATGGAACCCCGATCAACGGGCCCCGTTCCCTTGACCTGGATTCCCAGGGTAACCTCTGGCTTGCCACACGCGAGGGCAATCAGGTTTTCAAGATCGACCCTGTTGCCAAAAAAATTTATCACATTGCCGGCACCGGCAAGGCGGGTTTCACCGGGCATGGTGGCCCTGCGAAGCAGGCTAATCTTTCAGGGCCCAAGGGTATTGCCGTGGGGCCGGATGGAAACATTTACCTGGCCGATTGTGAATCCCATTCCATACGCATGATCGACCTGAAAAAGGGCACCATCGAACTATTGGTGGGTGATGGCAAAAAGGGTGATGGCCCCGATGGTGATCCGTTGAAGTGCAAGCTAGCCAGACCCCATGGTATTTTTGTGGATAGCGATGGGACCATTTTCATCGGCGACAGTGAAAACCACCGGGTTCGCAGGGTGAAATAAGGTTTTTCCTGTTTTAAGCCCTGGGGTGATTAGGACAGTGAAGCCCAAGGGTCGCGACCCTTAGGCTTTTCCAATCACTCTGCCGGATATTCCCGATTCAGCTTTTCATAAAGCTTCACCTTGGCGTTGCGCCAGTAGCGCTTGAGGCTTCGCATGGGGATATTCAGGATTTCGGAAGCCTCTTCCTGGGTAAGGCCCTGGTAATACAGCAGATCAAACAGAGATTTTTCCAGTTCTGTAAGCGACTGGATGGTTTTGTGAAAATGTTCCCATTCTAAAAGGCTGCCGGGGCTGGTGGAATCGGCCTTTGGCAGGTCGAAAAGAAATGTATCGCTGAACATGCGGAATTCGATGGATTCATTTTCTCGCAATTTTCCCATTTCCTGGCCAAGGTCAAGAAGCACCCACCGAATTTGTTGGGATGCCAAGCCAAAGAATTCCGCCACGGTGTCCGGTTGGATGGTTTCCATGGCTTTATTCAGGCGAATAAGCGCCTTTTGCAGGATATCATCGGTTTCTTCCAGCCGACGAAGATCCTGTTGCTGCCAAAACTGCCTGCGAACCATGTGCCTTAGGCGTTTCTGGCTGTGTTCCAGAAGAGCATTGCGTGATTCAGGCAGACCTAACTTTAACTTTTGCAACCAGCCATGGATGTTTCCCGTGGTGGTTCCCATATCGGGGTTGGATGAATCGGTGGATTGGCTCATAAGTTTGGGC
Source organism: Planctomycetota bacterium (assembly GCA_041180805.1). GTDB lineage: Bacteria > Planctomycetota > Planctomycetia > Gemmatales > Gemmataceae > JBEGQX01. Next base: position 32,517 of record JBEGQX010000216.1, on the reverse strand, counting down.
AATTGGTTGGGCTTGAATCAAGTAACACAGCACCCACAACAACCGTATCGTTACTTTTTCAAATCAAAGTTGTGGGTCAGTTTGCCGGAATTAACCTCAGCGGTAAGGGTGGTTTCCGAGTTGTATTTCGGCGGGATCAGGGTGATGGTTTGGGCCGTTTCCTGACCAGGGCCGGCGATGGCGCTTTTTTGCTTCTTGCCGGTTGATTTGTTCCAAGTGACCAGAACCTTGTAGCTTCCCTCAACCAGATTTACCTGATATTTGCCTTCCTTAAGAAAGGATTCCCCGGTGTTACCCTTGGCGGTGGTGGGTTCAAATCGAATCAGAGCATCGTTGCCATCGCCAACTGGTGCGCCATCCAGGGTAACATTTCCCGTAACGGGCAGGGTCTTATTGGAATCGGCACAGGCTATAACAAACAAACTAAGCAGGCATGGAATCCAAAGGATGCGCATGAGTGGGGCTCCCAAATTTCAAATGAAAGTTAGTAGTTGGGGTCAAACACTTCGCCACCATTCATGGTGCTAAGCGCTTGCCAGGTTGCCAACGGAATGCCATTGGAGATAAAGCGGATGGAACCATCACAAAGGCTCACATTCACTCCACCGGTGTGATTGCTTCTGGAGGCAATTTTACCATTGGCAGAGGTGGTGCATGGCATACGGTTGGCCACATTGTTGACACACCATGACCCAGTCATTTCATCAATGCCGTTATTGGGGGTATCCAAGGTCATGAATCGTCCGCATTGGTTATCATCGTTGATGAAGTCACCACGGAAATCGCCATCCTTGTCGTTGGCGGAAGACCTGACTTCAGCAAAGGCAAGAGTGTTGGACGTGCCATCGGTAATGGCAGTAAGAGTGGAAATTCTGGGCTTGGATCGAGTCACAAAATCGGTGAAGCCCCAAGGGGAAAATGCGGCGGGGTTGGAACCAGCCGGTGCGGGCATGCGAATGGGGCCCCAGTTGATGGCATAATTGGCGCGAGCACGCCAATACTGGTCACCTTCCCATAAAGCGCCCACACGATCTGAAGGGCAATAGTAGACCTTGTTCGTGGTGGAACAAATTCCGGTATGAGTATTCACGATGGTGTTGTTTGGTTGCCAAAAGCCAGTGTTAAAGTCGTACTTTTTGGCAGCATTTTCCATTTCCACATAGGGCCACAGCATGATCGGCCAGGCGATACGATGCGGCAGGCCGGTGGCATCCGGCGCTTTGCCGGCTGGTGGAAACGATGCGAAGGTGGAATGATAGTTATGCAGGGCCAGGGACCACTGCTTCATATTGTTGGCACAGGTGGACTTGGCGGCTGCTTCACGCACTTTCTGCACCGCTGGCAAAAGCAAGCCAATTAAAATTGCAATGATTGCAATCACCACAAGAAGCTCGATCAGCGTAAAGCCTTTTCGGCGATCCCACGGTTGAAATGAAAAACGAGACATGTTTAAACCCCTAAAAATGAAGAATAGAAGAGTTAGTAAAATCTTAACAATAAATCGGCTAATTCAAGCAGATAAATCAGGAAAAATGGGTGTTTTTAATGCCTGAATAGGAACTCCCGGTGATTTACCAAGGCAAACATAAGATCTTCGATGGCTTCCTTGCGTTTCTCGGTTGATTGGTTTTCCAGATACTTTAAGGATTGCTTGTTTTCCGCATCCGTCGGAAACCTTCCCAGGCATGCAAGGAACAGTTCCTCAATCACCTGTGGGTTGGAAGCCTTTGCTGCGATTAGGTTTTGTACCCTTCCATTGGGCGAAGAGATCAGATCCTGAAACAAATTGGCACTCATCAGGTGAATGGCCTGAGTCATACTTACATCGGAAGCGCGTTCGCATTCGCAGGCCATGGCGCGAGGCGGTCTGCCAAACGATTCCAGAAAAGGTTGCTTGAATTCGCCATCGGGTAATAGAGCCGCACCTGTTCCCATTGGGTAGCCGGTAAACCTGACCGGCGATTGCGTTGCACTGGCCACGGCATCCAACAAGGCTTCGGCACCAAGGCGTTGCATCGGGTAGCGTGCCAGATATCGTTCTTCATCCAGTTCCTGATTTTGCGGACTGCTTTCAAGTTGAAAAACCTTGCTGGTTGCAATGTATCGGATCATCTTTTTGCGATCATAACCCATGCGGATGAACTGATCTGCCAGATGTTCCAGAAGTTCCGGGTGGGAGGGAGGGTTGGTAACTCGAAGGTCATCCACCGGGTCCACAATGCCCCTGCCAAACAGGTGATACCAGATTCGATTGACAGCGGCCCTGGCAAAGAATGGGTTATCCGGCGCAGTCACCCAGCGGGCAAATTCCTCGCGGGGATCGGCATATGGCTGGATGGTGGGCGTTGCACCGCCCAGAAATTTTGGGGCGGCAGGGTTGGATGTGCGGGGGTTTTTCCAGGAACCGGAACGATCCAAAAGTATGGTTTCTTCCTTGTCATAAAGCTGGACGAAAAAGGGGCCATCCTTGTAGGCCAGCTTTGCAAAGAATGCGCTGAAGGCGTGGTAATCCTCCTGGGTCCAGCGTTCCTGGGGGTGGTTATGGCACTTGGCGCAATTGATGCGCACACCCAAAAAAAGCTGGGATGTCTCTTCGGCGCGCAGGGTTGGGTCACGCAGTCTGCGCCAAAAGCCCGCCGGTGGGTTGGAGTAATTACCACCCAGTGATGTCAAAATATCCCGCGTGAACTGGTCTTCCGGAACATTGGAAGCCATCGCAGAGTGAATCCACTGATAATATTTGTGCGCGCCAATCTTACCGACAAAACGCTGGTTGCAACCCAGCCGGTCGCTCCACTTTAGCGCCCACCAGTCTGCAAACTCGGATCTTTCCAGAAGATCCTCGATCAATGCGACTCGTTTCCGGGGACTCGTGTTTTTTAAAAAACTGCGAACCTCGGAAGGCGAGGGTACTTTTCCAATGATCTGAAGAGTGGCGCGTCTTAAAAAGGTTGCATCGTCCGCCACCGGAGCATTGGCAAGCCCAAGTTCCTGCAGGCGCTTTTGCGCCAATCGGTCGATGGCATGGTCGGAGTCGAGGTTGGGATTTGCGTTGCCCGCGAAAAGGGTCTTGGCAATTGCCACTTGCGACCGATACTCGGCTATCACGATGGCCTCGCCTTTTTTCAAAAGGGTAAGTCTGCCATCCCTGGTGATCCTGGCTTGTTCTTCATCGCTGACACTAAAACGGGCCAGATGGGTAACCTCTTTTTTGGTGCCGTTCTTTTCCTGGGTAAAAACCCTGAAAGCCGGATGTTGTTCAAAGTTGGAGATGGTGCCTGAATCCGGAGTGATGAAAATCGGAAGCGTGGAAGGGTTTTGCTGCAGTGGGGCACCCTGCCGCAGCCAACGCACCAATAACTGGTATTCGGGCGAACTCATTTCCATGAGTTTGCCTCCCTCGTGCGGAACCGCTGCTATGCCCTTCAGCAGAAGAAGACTTTGTTCGGGTTCGTTGGTGTTGATTCTTCGGGAGGAATTTTCCCGGGTAAGTGAATCCCGGTCCAGGGAACTATCATAGCCGCGCAGGCTCAGCCTGAAGCCATTTTTACCAGAGGGAGTCCCATGGCAGGCACCGCTGTTGCAGCCAAGCCGGGTAAGGGTTGGTATCACTTCGGATTCAAAATCCACCTCGGACGAGGATGGTTTTTCCCCGGCACAAAATAACAAGGGTATCAACAGCCATGAATTCATAAGGAACGCTCAACTCGGCGGGTTTTCATCCATCATAACTCCTTTCGGTGTTTCCCGGCAAGAAAAGGAATGAGATTTACTCGCACGAATCATTACAATCGAGGCTGAGCTATTCCGGTAATTGTTAAAGATGGAACAACCTATGGTTAATCTTCATGGCTTTCTGTGCCTTGGTGCGATGGTAATTTGCGGGCAGTCGGATTCGCTTCAGAAGCTGCCTTATAACCACCCCGGTCTGGTGGTGGATCTTGGGGTTGGCCTGTGGGCGTGGCCCATTCCCTGTGATGTCGATGGCGATGGGGATTACGATCTGATTGTTTCCTGCCCGGACAAACCATCCAATGGCATTTGGTTTTTTGAAAACACATCGGCGGACACTTCCAAAAATAAAATGCCTGTTTTCAAGCCTGCCAAACGGCTGAGTAACACCGTGCATTATGTCATGCCCAGTTATGTGGAAGGCAGGGTGCGAGTGCTTTCGCCGGGGTATGAATACAGCGACTTTTTCACCCAGGGACTTTCGAATCGAACTGCTCTTCCAGTGCGCTCCAACTTTTATGTTCCCGGCGGAAAACAGCCCAAGGGACCCAAGGTGCGTCACAATCAATGGCGCTATGTGGATTACGACGGCGATGGAAAACTGGACTTGGTTACAGGTATCGAGGATTGGAGCTATTACGGTTGGGATGATGCCTGGAACACCAGGGGCGAATGGACTAACGGGCCATTGCATGGCTTTGTGATTCTGCATCGAAACCTTGGCAGCAATGAAAAACCGGAGTACGACAAGCTGGTCAAGATTGAGGCGGATGGTAAACCAATCGATGTGTTCGGATGTCCTTCCCCAAACTTCGCTGACTTTGATGGCGATGGAGACCTGGATCTTTTGTGTGGGGAATTTTTGGATGGCTTTACCTACTTCAAGAATGTTGGCACTCGCAACCAGCCAAGGTATGCGAAAGGTGAAAGGGTCAAGGCCGCCGATGGCAGGCCTTTGAAAATGGACCTGGAAATGATTGTTCCCATTGCTTTCGATTGGGATAAGGATGGTGACTTGGACCTGATTGTTGGCGATGAAGATGGCCGGGTTGCCTTTATTGAAAATGTGTCGGGAAAAACTCCCTCTGGTTCCATGCCCGAGTTTGCGCCCCCGCGCTACTTCCAGCAAGAGGCCGATACTTTAAAGTGTGGTGCGCTGGCAACGCCCTTTGGTGTGGATTGGGATGGTGATGGCGATATGGACATCATTTCAGGGAATACATCTGGCTACATCGAGTTTTTTGAAAACCTGAGTGGCGCCAAGGTGGCCAGTCCGAAATGGGCGGCACCCAAAAGGCTTAAGGCCGGGGATCAAACTTTCCGCATCATGGCAGGGCCCAATGGCAGCATACAGGGCCCTGCAGAGGCCAAGTGGGGCTATACCACCCTGAATGTGGCGGATTGGGATGGCGATGGTTTGCCCGACATACTTGTCAATTCCATCTGGGGAAAGGTGGAGTGGCTAAAAAATATCGGCACCCGAACTGAGCCAAAGCTGGCAGAACCCCAACCCATCGTGGTGGAATGGACGGGCGAAACTCCCAAACCGAAATGGACTTGGTGGAACCCGGTTGGCAGGCAACTTGTCACCCAATGGCGAACCACTCCTGTGGTGCGTGACATGAATGGCGATGGCCTGCCCGACCTTTGCATGCTGGATACCGAGGGATACTTCGTGTTTTTCGAACGCTCGCGAAAGGACGGCAAACTGGTGCTATTGCCACCCAGACGATGCCTTTGTGACAAGAACGGTAACCCCCTGCGATTCGCGGATCGCACCGCGGGTGGAAGTGGCCGCAGGAAGCTGGCACTGGTGGACTGGGACGGTGACGGCAAAGTGGACATTCTTTTGAATTCATCGAACGCCGACTTATACAAGGGTCTGGGTTTTCAGGACGGAGTTTGGAAGTTTGAGAAGGCTGGCACACTTGCCCGGCAGAATATCGAGGGGCATGATGTCAGCCCCACCGTAGTGGATTTTGATGGCGATGGCATTCCTGATTTTCTTGGCGGCGCTGAAGATGGCCGCTTCTACTGGATGAAGAACCCCAACTCTAAAATCAAAAATACGCCCTAGCAAACCTCAGGCATCGGTTCCGCGGCTGATGCGCGGCATGATGGGCAGCATGGCCAGTACGATGAATCCGCCAAACAGGAAGGGCAGCATCGGGCTGATCTTGTAAAGAGTCAGGCCAACCACTGGTCCAAGAATACGGGCCAGCGATGAACAGGACTGGTTCACTCCAAGAATCTCACCCTGTCGTTCGGGGTCGGCCCTTCGGGAAACCAGCGCCTGTGCCGAGGGCGTGAGAATGGCAAAGCCAACCACACAGATGGTTAGAGTTGCAAGCATGATGGGCATGATGGAGGAGGGGCCCCAACCTTGTTCGGAAAGGTAGGTTACTCCTGCCAGGCTGGCCACGCCGGAACCCATCAGCAAGATGCCGATGGTCATGAACACCACTTCGGAAACTCGTTTAGCCAGGGGTCGATAAAAACCATTGGCGATGGCGAGCGTGAAACCGACATAGGCAAAGATCAGGAAGTTCCAGTTCTTTTCAAACTTGAGCAGGTTCTGGTTCATCATGGCCAGAGTGGATTCGAAGCTGCCAAAGCCGAAGGTTGCCAGGAAGAATACCATGATAACCGGCCCAAGGTTTTTGGAGGACAGTACTTCGCGGAAGGTCGCGAAGTCAAAGAGTTTTCGCGCTGCCTGATGTCCACCCGGTGTTCTGGTTTCAGGCATCTTGAAAATGCCTATCAGCAACGCAATCAGGGAGAGCCCCGCGGCAATGTAGCCAGTTGCTCCGGCGTTTTGAGGGAAAAAAGATAATGCCGCAAATCCAATCAGTGGGCCGAAGGTAAAACCTATGCCAAAGGCCGCCCCGATGAGTGCCATGCCACGCGAACGGCTTTCCTTCGGGGTGCAATCCGCAATCACTGCCTGTGCCGTTGAGATGGTAGCCCCTGCGATTCCAGCCCCAAGTCGGGAAATGAACAACAGAGTTAGTGCCAGGGGTGCAGCGGTTTCGTGAGACAAACCAGAGGCATAACCGAACAGAGCGTAGAACACTACCGACCCTAACAGGCCAAGAAGTAGAATCGGTTTGCGACCAATGCGATCAGACAGCTTTCCCCAGGCAGGTGCGAACAAAAACTGCATGACCGAGAAGGTGGACATCAGTAGGCCTAGAATGATTCCCTGCAGGGCTTTGGAGGCATCCTTGGGAAGCACACTGGCAACATAAGTGTCACCATAAATGGGAAGCAGGGGCAGAACGATGCCGAACCCAAGCAGGTCGATGAAGACTACAACAAAAACAAGGAATAATGCAGCTTTGGATAATGGCTTGGCTGGTTCGGTGCTCATGAAAATCTTCCAATCGTTGGAATAGTTCAAACCATTGTTATACCCCAAGGAAGGTTGCAAGAGGAGGGGCAAAGCGGGTTTGTTGGCGGGTCGGCTATTCCCGGAATAAAACCGGTGTCAGCGACTTTTTCAAATACAAAGGGTGTCCGGGGATGCCATCCTTGGTAATGGTCAGGCAATGGATGGGCTGTTCGATCAGCTTTAAAACCTTTTCCTGCCTGTTCTGATGAAGGCCGTGCAGGCCCCACGCAGCAATGATAATTCCAGCATCCTTGGCCATCTCCTTCAGCCAATAATCATTTTTGCGACCCACCGGGGTCGGGTGGGCCTTCATTACTGTGGGATCCGTGGCGCGAAAGGAGAAGGCGTTCATCATGCACATGGCTCCGTACCCCCAGCGTTTTGCATAGTCAATGCAGCGTCTTACGGTGGGGTCGTTGTTGACCTCGTCTGCGGTCGATGGATTCAGGCCGATGAACATCGCATAGTTTTTGTTGAAAAGGTCCCATTCCCGCCACAGGGTGTAACGGTAGGTTCTACATCGCGAGAAGATTGCCGGTGGAAAGCGTGTACTCATGTTTTAAGTGAAGGTCATCCCTAAGGGTTATCAAGTATGGTTTGCAACCGATCCCCCAAAATCTTAGGCATTCTGGGCACCTAGCTGGAATGCACCAGCCCCACGCTGATGAAATCACGAAGGTGAGTTCAATATTTGTCGTGTTGAACGAAACAATCGTTCGCGCACCTTTTGCACAGCGTTCTCCATGCACACCAGAATCTGGATTTCTGGGGAAGGCTCATTGTTCATACCCATTAGTCTAGCATCTTTGGGCGGTGTATGGTCCGGGTTGAATTTCATGGACAGCTTGCCGCTTTGGAATTAGCCTTGGTTAGGTTAAATCCTGCCCAGGGCGCCCGACTGGTTCAGGTGCCTTTTGCCTGGCGGTAAATCATGGTCAAAGCCTTGTTGCACCATCTGGTATTTCTGCTGCCGTGGTTGCTGATGGCAACGGGCGGGTGGTTCCATGCCCGTGCGGATGAATATTTTCTTTCCAGCATTGAACCCATCCTTAAAAAACACTGTTACGAATGTCATTCCCATGGCAGTGGAAAAATGAAGGGCGGACTTACTCTGGATTCCCGCAGCGGTTGGGAACAGGGTGGAGACCATGGCCCTGCCATTATTCCTGGCAAGCCTGGGGAAAGTCTGCTATTTCAGGCCGTCGACCAGAAGACCGGCAAGCTGAAGATGCCCCCCTCCGGCAGGCTGCCTGAAGCAGATATCAGGCTGCTGGAAGAATGGATTCTAGTTGGGGCCAAAGATCCTCGCAAAGTTGCGGTACACAAAGGCCCCTTGGAAGCATGGTGGTCACTTAAGAAGTTGGAAAAACCCCAGGTGCCCAAAGGTGCCAGCCATCCCATCGATGCGTTCGTACAGCATAAGCTTGCTGTCAAGGGATTACAGCCTGCCGCACTTGCAGACAGGCGTACTCTGGCAAGGCGGTTGTTTCTGGATATAACCGGGTTGCCCCCCACTTGGGAAGAAGTGGAAGCATTTGTGCAAGCCCGAGATGAAAACGCCTATGAAAAGCTGGTGGACAAATTGCTTGCATCGCCGCGTTATGGCGAGAGATGGGCAAGGCACTGGCTGGATACCATTCATTTTGCCGAGACCCATGGTTTTGAACATGATCTGCCGCGTGCCGATGCCTGGCGATATCGCGACTATGTGATTGATTCATTCAACAAAGACATTTCCTGGGGCCGTTTCATTCGTGAACAGTTGGCAGCAGATGCCATCTACCCCGAAGATACCAGCAAGCGTGTGGCGCTTGGTTTTCTGGGTGCAGGCACTTTCGATGCCAGCAGTTATTCCACCGCGCCAAAGACCTTTGAATACCTGGATCGCGATGACCTGGTTCATCAGACGATGGCGGCTTTTACCAGCACAACGGCCAACTGCGCCCGTTGTCATGCCCACAAGTTTGATCCCATCTCGCAGGAAGACTACTACTCGCTACAGGCAGTGTTCGCCGGAATCGTGGAGGGAAACATCTCGTTTGATGTAGACCCTAAGATCGCGAAAGAGCGAAGCAGGTTGACCATTCTGGCCGATGCCGCTGGCCGAAAGGATGCAGGGGTTCTTTTGGCACCCGAGTATCAGGCGGCTGTTCAGAATTGGGTTGACCAACATCAAAACCCTGTTCTTTGGCAAACCCTTGAGTTTGATGGGAAGGTGGTTGCTGATGCGGGCACATTCAAACTTCAACAGGATGGTTCTTTTCTGGTCAGCGACACCGCCCCTGAGAAAGATACCTATGTGCTGACGGCCAAACTACCCGGAAAAAAGTGGACAGCGTTTCGGCTTGAAGTGCTGGCCCATGATTCCCTGCCAAAAAGGGGGCCCGGAAGACAGGATAACGGCAACCTTCACCTGAGCGAATTCGAGGCAACTGTCGTAGATGTAGGCGATTCTTCCCCAAGGAAATTAAAGTTCCGCAAAGCCACTGCGGACTTCAACCAGGAAGGGTGGGGTATTGATCGTGCCTTGGATGGAAAATCTGAAACTGCATGGGGCATTTACCCACAGGTTGGCAAAGACCACCAGGCAATTTTTGAACTGGATCAACCCCTTCTGTTGAACCCGGAATCCAAACTGACCATTCTCTTAAGGCAGCTTCATGGCGGAAGGCACCTGATAGGCAGGTTCCGGCTTTCAGTTACAGATGCTCCAAACCCATCGCTGGTGGCTTTGTCATTCGAAGTTGCTGCGGCTCTTCGCAAAGATCCGTCGCAGCGAAGTCAGGCGGAACAGATTGCCATAGCTTCCCATGCTTTGAGGGATTATGCCGAGGCAGAATTAAAAAAACTTCCTCCCCAGGCAAAGTTTTATGCTGCGGGTGCCACCAGCGAAGTGCTTACCGGGTTGAATAAGGGTTCCACCCAGAACACACCAAAGCCCAGAAAGGTAGAGGTACTTCGCAGGGGCGATTTCGACAAACCGGTGAAAGAGGCATACCCCGGAGCCTTGTCTGCCATTCCCTGGCTTAAATCGCGCTTTGATGTTTCCGATGCGCAATCGGAGTCTGCTCGCAGGGTTGCCCTGGCAGAATGGATTGCAGATGCGAATAACCCTCTAACATGGCGCAGCATTGCCAACCGGGTCTGGCATTATCATTTCGGGCAGGGTATTTGTGATACCCCAAGCGACTTCGGCAGAATGGGTGGTAACCCCAGCCACCCTGAACTTCTTGACTGGCTTGCCTGTGAACTTCGTGACCACGGTGGTTCACTCAAGCATTTGCACAGGCTGATCCTTACAAGCCACGCTTATAAACAATCATCCGCACTTAACCCCAAAGCCATGGAGATGGATGCACAAAACAGGCTTCTTTGGAGGCAAAACAATCAGCGGATGGATGCAGATTCTTACCGTGATGGATTGATTGCGATTGCTGGCAAAATGGACTGGAAAATGGGTGGCCCAGGCATTCGCTACTTCAGGGAGGGCAAGCCGGTACAGTCCACACCCACACTGGATTATCAGGTCTTTGACTGGGGTTCGATGCCGCAACATCGCAGAAGCATTTACCGTTTTGTCTGGCGGGGCATTCCGGACCCATTCATGGAAGCCCTGGATTTTCCCGACCTGGGTCTGCTGACCCCGAGGCGCGAAAGCTCTTCTTCTGCCTTGCAGGCACTGGCCATGTACAACAACAAGTTTGTACTTCATTTTAGTACCGAACTGGCCAGGGATGTGGAATCGCGGATGAATGCCATCGATGATCGCATTACGGCAGTAACACAGCGAGTGCTTCTTAGAAAACCAACCTCGAATGAAATGCTGGCATTTCACGAGTATGTGACCAAGCATGGGTTGGCGGCATTGTGCAGGGTGCTTTTCAACAGCAACGAATTCCTTTTTGTGGGTTGATCATGAAATCAGGGAGTGTTCATCAAGGGCACATGAACAGGCGCAACCTCCTTGGGGATATTGCAGGAGGGTTCGCAGGCCTGGCGGTAACCCAGCTTCTGGCTCGTGAGACATTTTCCGCTGAAAAGCCTCAACAGGATTTCAACGGGGGATTGCATCACTTCGCCAGGGCCAGGCGGGTTATCCAATTGTTCATGAATGGCGGCGCAAGCCCCATGGACACCTTCGACTACAAGCCGCAGTTGGAAAAACTGCATGGGCAGAAGCTTGGCCCCAGCGAGAAGCCCGAGGGCTTTACCGCCATGCCCGGGGCTTTGATGAAATCCCCATTCGCATTCAAGCAGCATGGGCAATCCGGCAGGTGGGTTAGTTCGGTGTTCCCTGAGCAGGCCAAACTGGTGGACCAGATGGCCTTCCTGATGGCCATGCAAAGTAAAACCAATGTGCATGGGCAGGGTGCCTATTTGATGACCAGTGGTTTTATTTTGCCCGGTTTCCCTTGCATGGGTTCATGGATTTCCTACGCGCTTGGCAACCTGAAAGACAATCTTCCCACCTTTGTGGTGCTGCCCGATCCGCGAGGCCTGCCTTACAACCAGCAGGGCTGTTTCAGCCCTGGTTTTCTTCCCGCCATCCATCAGGGTACGGTCATTCAGGCGGGTGCCAATCAACCCATACCAGATCTTTTTGCGCCGAAGGGTACCTTTGCCAATCCCACTTTGGATTCCGAAGGCATGCAGTTGCTTGGTGCATTGAACCAGAATCATGCTGCCTTACATGCGGGCGATTCGCGTTTGGCTTCACGCATTTCCAGTTACGAGCTTGCGGGCAAAATGCAGCTTGCCGCGCCAGAAGCCTTTGATGTCATGCGCGAGAGTGCAGGCGTTCGCAAGGCATTTGGAATGGAAGACAAGATTACCGAGGACTTTGGCAGACGCTGCCTACTTGCCACCCGACTGGTGGAACGGGGTGTGCGTTTTGTTCAAGTCTGGAGTGGTCCGCAGGGTGCTACCAATAATTGGGATAATCATGGCAGTATTCCCAATGAGCTTCCACCGATCGCCCAAAGTGTGGATCGACCGATTGCCGCACTTTTGCAGGAACTGAAGGCAAGGGGTTTGGATAAGGATACTTTGGTTGTGTGGACCACCGAGTTTGGCCGTACTCCCTTCCAGCAGGGTTCCACGGGGCGGGATCACAATGGTGGATCTTTTGTTTCGTGGCTTTGGGGCGCTGGAATCAGGGGCGGGGCGGCTTATGGCCAGAGTGACGATTGGGGCTATCAGGCCGCCATCGACAAGACCACCGGACATGATATGCACGCCACAATCCTTCACTTGCTTGGCATTGACCATGAAAAGCTTACTGTCAGGCATAACGGCATCGACCGTCGCCTGACCGATGTGCATGGCAAAGTCATCAGCGAGATTCTGGCCTGATTTCATCACCAACGGGTTGATGGATTTCTGTAGGGGCGGGATTTATCCCGCCCGGGGGCTTTGCATCCGGTCGAGGTATAACTCGACCCTACAAATACCAAGGCTGAAGAAGGCGGGGTGATGGGCATCTTCCCGCCTCCGCGGGAAATCCGGACTAATCTAATCCTTTTTTGGCACCACCTAAAACTATCGGGAAATCGTTGGATCCCAAAACCTGTAAAGTTCCCTCTTCCTGGGGGAAGAAGGCGGGGTGATGGGCGCCCCCAATTCGGGCGCGTGCTTGACCCCATCCCCTTGGCAAGGGATGATGGAGGTTCATCAGGGATATTTTTGGAAAGTAATTTATGGATGCATCGAGTGAAATAGCCAGTGACATCAAGGCCAAGCGCAATCAGCCCAATACCGCGGATCAGACTGCCTATATTGTGTTTGATACCGAGACCATTCCCGATGGCAGCTTGGTGGCACGGGTGAAATACCCCGATGATGAACTCACCCCCGAGGAGGCCATTGAAAGAGCGCAGACCGAGGCCCGCACCAAAAGTCCCACGGGATCTGACTTTCTTCCTGTTACCTTTCAGAAACCCGTGGCCATCTGCACCCTTCGCCTGGATGCAGATTACATGCCCATCAACCTTTCATTTCTGGATTCACCCAAATACCGCTCCGATGAAATGGTGAAACTGTTCTGGGCCGGCATGGAGAAGTTTCATCGTGCCAAGCTGGTCACCTTCAACGGCCGGGGCTTCGACCTTCCCATGCTGGAGATGGCCGCCTTTGAACTGGGGATTGCCGCGCCCGGTTATTTCAATTCGGACAAGCGCAACCGCTATCGCTCCATCAACATCGACCTTCAGGAATTTCTGGGCAACCAGGGCACCGTCCGGGTCGAGGGTGGCCTGAACCTCTTTGCTCGCAGGCTTGGCCTGCCCGGAAAAATGGGCACCACGGGTCATGATGTTTACCCCATGTACAAGGCGGGTAAGCTGCAACAGATCAATGACTACTGTGCCTGCGATACCATCGACACCTACTTTGTTTTTTTGCGCACCCGGGTGATGATTGGCGAACTGACCTTGGAAGAAGAAAAAACCATTTTCGAGGAAGCAGTGCAATGGCTGCGCGACAAGGCCAGTGAATTCCCCGCATTGGACAAGTACCTGGCGAACATCTCAAGAAAAGTCTGACAAAGATTGCATAGCATGGCTGATATAAAAGATTTGAGATTGTTGTGTCTTAAGGGCGCCCTTTTTGTTGCTCTGGGATTACTGGCGGGTGCAATCATTTTGCTAAAGTATCCAGACTGGCAATTAGTATGGATGATGTTTATTTCCATATGGGCTTTTTGTCGGGCATATTATTTTGCTTTTTATGTGATCGAGAAATACATGGATCCAACCTTCAAATTTGCGGGCCTGACTTCCGTGCTTTCCTACTTCTGGAATAAACAACATAAAAAAAGCAGTCAATAACCCAAGCCAGGTTCAAATTATTCCCTGATGAGTGGTTAAACCCGGGTAAGCTGATTCAAAATATAGGACATTTTCAAGGCCCCAATCATCATCCCACTGCAAGAGGAGAGGGTTGGGTGAATTTTGAAATAGTTCAAACCAATCAAGAATCTGAGATTGTTAGTGCTTGCAAGTTGAAAATCAAGGCAGAGTGGTGGCACCGAATAAACCACCGGTAAAACCAGGGTTTAGTGCAAAAAGACTATCTGTAAGATTTAAGCTGGTATTTCCCGTGCTGAATACAGAAATCCTTGGACCGCCACCAGGGCCGGCAAGTGCCATTGCAAAGTCCTGCCCTGAGCCATCTTCCGCAACACCCGACCGAATAGTTCCCTGGAATCCTGCAAACGGAGATGCCTGAATTCCGCTGGCGTTGTAGTCTAGTACCACGCCAAATTCCGAATTTGTGGTGCCTATCACAAGGTCGGCGATGGCTCCGTTATTTAGTTGGCCTGCGGCAATGCTTAATCCGCCCCTTGCGTTCGTGTTGTTGAATGCAAAGAAATTATCAACAATATTTGGATTGGTTCCTGTGCCGTTGCAATTGAAAGACCTGATATGATAGCCACCATTACTGGCGGGCGCCGTGATGACTTCCTCAATACCGTCTCCGGTGCGGTCCCCTGAAGTTACCACCACTCCACCGGTAAAGTTTGGGTTGTACACGAAGAAATCATTTGCAGGGGCAGAAGTGTTTACGCCACTGGCAGTGCCAGAATAAACCTGAACCCTGGGTCCGCCACCAGACCCGGCTCCTATGATGATGTCTTCAAAAATATCATTGTCTGTGTTACCTGCTGCTACAAATAAACCCCCGGTAAAATGTGGTGTGTTAAACGCAAAAAATGTTGTTTGTAGGCTAATGGTTCCATTGGATGGATCCACAGTATAAACATTTACCTGGGGACCGCCGCCCGGGCCGGCACCAGTAATAATCTCGGCAATTCCATCACCATTTATGTCACCGGTCGCCACACGAACGCCCCCGGTGAAAAATGGCGAATAAGCGAAAAACTTGTTGTGGGTACCGTTTGCAAAGGTAACGGTCACAAGGGGACCACCGCCAGCATCCACGCCTATTGCGGTGAACTTGTTAAAGATTTGCTGGCCAGTAACCAAGGCCTGGTTTGAAACATTTGAAGAGGCAAAAGTATTTGTGACAGACTGGGAGGACGAGGCAAGCAGATTTCTCTTGCTGATAAAACCAGGTTTAAGGCCAAGCTCGCCAAACTGGTAATTTACTGCGGCCTGGTTTATTCCAAGCTGTATGGTATGCAGGTCATCGTTCAGGGCAATGCCCCCTGCTGTTCCCGCGGTATCCAAGCCGTCATAATATTCGATGGGCTGGGTTTCCAGTAACCTGTAGGTTCCCGGAAAAAGGTTTCCGAAGATAAAATTTCCCTGGCTGTCCGAAGTGGTGGTGGCATTTACAGTAATACCCCTGATATCCACGCCAGTCATACTTACCGTTGTGCCAGGTATGCCAGTTTCATTAAAGTCGCGGTTTCCATTATTATTAAGGTCGACATACACTGTTCCTGCAATACTGCCATTTGAAGCGATTTCGCCAAAATTCAGCATTCCTATGGTTTCTGCCTGTGAAGCATTGATGCCACTGAACCTATCATTACTGATTGAAATGCCAGGATTGTTTGGATCGGTGTTTTCTTCCTGGCCATCCATGTATCCGGAAGGTTGTGTTTCCTCAATACTGTAATCCCCCGGTGGTAGCATGGTGAATTCCCATGATCCGTTGGAACCGGTAAGGTGGGAAAGTCCACCTGGGATATCCGAGGCAAGTAATGGTCTTGCGAAAATTGTGCCAGCAAAGGCAGTACCTGAGATGGAAACCGGTACGCCAGCAATGCCTACTTCGCCGTTGTCTTTACGGCCATTCAGGTTGAAATCCACATAAACATTTCCCTGAATTGTAGCAGGCAGAACCTCACCAAAATTATAACTGGAGCCAGATTGCCCCTGATCCAGGATTATGCCAGAGAAGGCATCTGGTCCAACCGTGCCGCCTCTGGTTCCTATCTGATCTTGAAAGTCAACAAATCCGATTGGCTGGATTTCAGTAACTGTATAAGTTCCCGGGCGTAATTGCAAAAAGGACCAAGCACCGCTGGAATTGGTGGTAGTTGTGCGAATTACGCTGCCAAGATCATCGGTGCCAGCAAGTTGTAAGGTTACATTACCAATGCCATTTTCACCACCATCCATCAAGGCGTTGGTATTGGCATCTATATAGACAAAGCCGGAAATTGAGGCGGGCAAAATCTCTGCAAAATTGAAGTTTTGGCCGGTGGAGTTGGAACCTGCTGGAATCATGGCTGCAAGGGTATTGACTCCAGGCGATCCATTTCCAAAGGGTGTTCCGGCAGTTTCACCGTTGGTAAGGAACCCGGCTGGCTGAGTCTGGGTAACCTGGTAATTACCCGGCCTAAGACCCGTAAAAGAATAAGCTCCCTGGGCATCTGTGGTACTCTGGTTATTTACATTGTTGCCAAGGTTATCCGTTCCCGAAAGCGTGATTACCACATTGGAAAGACGAATATCCCCAGTGGAAAGAATTCCACTTCTGTCCACATCATGGAAGACTATTCCGGATAAACCGTTACTGTTCAGGGTTACCGTGGATTGGCTCGAATTATTACCGGGGCGGCCATCTGTTTGTGGATTACTGGTGTAATTGATGGTTGCGGTATTTGTTACCGTGGAACCAGTAGCAGGAGCGTTGGCGGATGGGGGCCCAATTATTCTGGCCTGATAGGTGATTGTTGCAGTTTGTCCCAAAAGAAGGGAGGGAATATCCACGGAAAGGCTGGTATCGCCGTTTTGGTTACCAGTGGTTACGGAGCCGGATGTTGTTGTAACACTACCTGGAATCAGTGCAAGACCTGCTGCCAATGGGTCAGTCACTACAACATCAAATGCCGGACCAGTTGAATTGGTTGTATGGGTTACCACAAGGGTGTAGGTTACAATCTGACCTGCATCAACCGTCGAATCATTCACGGTTTTTGCAATCTGTAAAACAGGTTCAACAATTTCGACACTGACTGTGTCAGAAACCTGGCCGGTTCCATAGTCCATGGTGCCTGTGTTTACCAAGACATCGCCAGCGGAATTTGCAGGCAAATCCACAACTCTTGCGATTACTTCCACAATGATAATGTCGCTGCCGTTTACAATGTTGTCAAAGGAGTTGACAATGGTGCCAAAATTGAACACCACACGATCATCCAAACCATCGGCTAGGTTCACATCACTTAGGGTGCCAAAGTACCCCACGGTTAGTGCCGATCCACTAATATTGTCACCTATATAGATAACTTGGGCGGAAAGCGCTTCCAGAATTCCCGGCGAAGTTGGCAGGTTGTCGGTAATAACAAGCGGTGTGGAACCTTCATTAAGCAGAACACCTATGTAGTAAGTGACGGTTTCCCCGATGTTAAGATCTGTTAATGCCGGATTAAAGAAGCTGTTGCCGGTTTCATCAAGGGATGTGGAGGCAACGATTTTGTTGATGATGGGTGTGTTGGTTGTTATCAGGGCCTGGCTGGAACCAGTGTAGCTGTTCGGTCCGGTTCCATCGCCGTTTCTTTCACCATTATTGGAACCTGAAATGCCCGGAACAACAGACATGGTGGAATTGGTGGTGGTTCCAAAGGGGCCTGGCAATGATGTATAAGTCAGGTTGGCAGTATTGGTAATGCTGGTGCCTGGCATGACTGCATTGGTCAATGTTGCAGAATAAGTTACCAGCACGCTTTCTCCCGGGGCAACCTGGTCGATGGTAATATCCAGGGTGTTGCCACTCGAATTGCTTGTAAACCCTGTGAAACTGCCAAGGGGAGTAACCATAATACTTGACAAGTTTAGCAGTAAATTGGAGGGAAGGGCATCCAGCAAACGGGCATTGAAAGCGGTCGAGTTCAAGTTGCCCGAATTATTGCTTACTACCAAACTGAATGTGACAACATCCCCGGCATCGCCGACATCTGGTGAGACGGTTTTTACCACAGAAGCCTGGGGTTCCACCACGGTAAGCGTGACAATAGGTGAGGAACCACCTGTTTGGGTGGTGTTCAGGCGCACAATAAAATCATTATTCAGGCTGGTACCAGCCTGGTTGGCAGAAACATTCAGCACAATGGCATTGAATTCAACGATGACAAATTCCTGGTCGGCATCGTTGTCCAGGTTGGAAACATTTCCAAAGTCGAAAATTGGGTCAGTGCCATCAGCAAATGGACCCCCGGTGATGGTTCCGGTTGGGAAAACTCCCGCCGGGGTTATAGAAACAATACTAGTTTCATTTCCAGTAACAAAGGCGGCATTGTCTAATATGGTTGTGCTTGTTATGCCATGCCCAGTCCCTCCATTGGAAACAAAGGCTACTCGGGCGCTTCCATCATCAAGAAACTGGGTGCCAAGAGGTAGTCGATCCAAAAAGTTTAGGCTTGTGGCGGAACCTTCGGGCAACTGATACACCAGACGATACCGGGCGATCTCACCAATGGTTACATTGGAATCGGTCGTTGTTATCTCGGAGGTGGATGCCAGCAATTTGTCAAGTTGTCCGTCAATGCTGATTAATGCCGAGTTTGAATTTCGATAGTTATTTATCCCACCAACACCTGTTCGTTCGGTGGAACTTGTATTGAAGGAAGACCGTGGCAAGGAAAAATCGCCATCCAGACTGGTCCACTGGACATCTGAGGTGTTGTTAATTACCTGACCAGGGGTGATAAGGCCAGTGGATGCCTGTGGAAGGTTGCCGGTGATCACCAGTGTAATAACCCTCGCCGAATTTACCTGCATATCAAAACTGGTTCCTACAGGCGTTCTCAGGGTAAAACCATTGCTATTGTCGCCGATAATTTCAAAATCACTTGAGGATACAAGATTTGCTGTATCTGTGACCGATGCGAGTGTGGCATTAACAAGAAGAGATGCCCCACCGGTTCCAGTTGGCAATGGGTCGTTTAAGGTTACATCAAAGGCATCCACATTTCCGGTATTGCGCAGGGTAATTGTGTAAGTAACAGGGTCACCAGCATCGCCCACGGTTCCTCCCGCGTCCACGGAAACAACCTTGTCAATGGTAACCGTGGGCTTGATTACAGTTACATTCGGTGCCGATGCATTAATGGCTGTTCCACCGGTATAGCTAAGGCGTGCACGATTATTTAACTGGGTACCAGTCTGGTTTGCAGCAGCATTCAGAACTACCGCCTGGTAAGTCAGGGTGATTGTTTCCGAAACAGAATTGTCCGTGTCGGAATTCACTATGTCATTCAGGTTAAAAGTTACAATCCGTCCACTGTTTGTCACGGTGGGGTTGTTCAAGCTGCCAGTGAAAGCCAGTGAAGGGGAAAAACTGGTGCTTAATAACTGTACAAAGGCCAAACCGCTATCAAGGGTGTCCACAATCGTTGCAGCAGGTGTGGTTCCCTCGGGAATGGTGATGGTAACCGTATAATTGACCAACTCTCCAATGACTACCTGAGTTCTGGAATTACTTGCATTTTCAATTTCTGTGGAGACAAGATTTTTAACAATTGTGGGTGCCTTGACAGTCACGGTTGATGTATCTGTTGGATCATTTGTACCGGTAAAGTCAGGTCCCCCTTCGATGGAGGCATAATTGACCAGGGTTGTAGTATTGATCAGGTTTTCACGAGGAATTACCGAGGACTGAAGTTGCAAATCATAGGTAATTACAACAATGTTTCTGCCGTTATTGATGGTATTTCCCTGGGAATCCTTGCCGGGGTCAAGGGCGCCGGCCGGGGTTGCGGTCGTACCCGGATCAATCAGTTGAATGCCATTTCCAAAAAGACCCCCGCCAAGGTCGGTGAAGGAAAAAACCGCACCGGTTCCATCGGTCACCCGAAGGTTCAGGCCGGCAGAACCTGTGGGTATGGCGAAACCTACCGGCAGGGTGTCACTTATTGTTACATCAAAGGCACCATTCTGTCCGGAACCAGTGTTTTCGACTGTGATTGCAAAAGTCACAAGGTCCCCGGCATCAACATTTGCCAGGTTGCTACTAATCGGGGTTGCCTGAAGACCAGCCGAGGTGATGGTTCCTGTAAAACGAGTACCGGAGGAACCCGGCGCAGAGAAACTTACCGGACCAACGGTGGATGGTGTAAACTGGCCCTGGCTGTTGCTGGTTGATACCACGCCCTTGCGAATCCCATTAATTGTGGGTTCGGTCACCTGTATTTGGGTGATCCCAGTTTGAGTGGAAACGGTTGTGTTACTGTTGTTCTGGGTTGTCCCTACCTGGTTTGTCAGGAACAATCGGTCAGCAAACGGGTCTGCCTGCACCTGAACGGTAAAAACCAGATCGAGGGTGCTTGGTCGGTTCAAAACATCATCGTGGCTTCCGAAATCCAGGGTGAAACTGTTGTCTATTGCATTAGTGGAAACAGTGGGAACACCACCAACAATAGTATGAAAAGTATCAGCGGGTCCAAAGCGAATAACTCCCAGGGGCGGAGGGGTCGCGCTGGAGGAATTCTGAAATGTGGTCACAGTCAGGGCATCAAATATTGGTTGAGGCAGAAAATCAACAAGCTTCAGATTTTCGAATGAAGATGTTGGCAGTTGCACCGTGAAACGATAGCTGACCATGTCTCCTGGTGTCACTTGCACCGGGCTCGAAAAAGTTGTGCTGCCATTCACAGCGTAAACAACCTTGACGGACTGACCTTGAACAATGGTTACATTTGCGCTACTGGTATCCGTTGCTGTTCCACCAGTTGGTGAAAGGTTGCTCGTGGCAAGAACTGCACCACTTACGGTAATATTGTTGGAAAGTGTATCACCCGGAACTATGGTTGTATCACCAGAGGGGGGAGTGATTTCAAATGCATCTTTTATAGTGGCTCTGAAACGGATTCTTGCAGTGGTTCCGGGTGATACCAATGCGGGGGATGATTGTGGCAACGGTCCCCCAGTTCCGCCGGAGGGAATGTTTGCACCCTGCAAAATGCCATCCTGGCCAAGGGCAACCAACTGATCCGTGATGCGGAATGTTATGTTGTCAGCACCAAAACCGGGGGCAAGGGTGAAGTTTTGGAGGGCAAAATTTGTTGTGGTGGTTGTGCCAAGCTCTGATACGGTCAAAGTCGGAGTGAATCCAGAAAGAAAATTCAGCCCGTCACCCAGCAAGTCTGATAGAACCACATTTTGGAACGCGAAGTAGTCCGATATTTGCACATCTATGGTGTATTCCAGAGTATCACCCGGTGTCGGTCCGGAGCTTCCCACATCGTTTACCACCGAAACGGTTTTTTGCGTAGCGATGGAGCGGAGGGTCAGTGTGTGATCATTGGGTGTCACATCACTGGTTATTGGCAAAGTGGGGTCCCGGGGATCCAGTGGAATCCAGTTTCCGGTGGTGCTTGAATCATCAGTGGCGGTTGCAGGGGCGCCCGTGGTGGAGTTCAAAACCTCTGAACTGCCGCCATCAATCCTTGGTGCAAAAAAACTGAATGTCATCACCGCATCGGATGTTCCAGCAGTACCGGTAACACTGGCCAACCTTCGGGTCAATGTGCCACCCGGGGTGTTAGTGCTTGGAGTGCTAACATCTGTCACAGGGCTACCACCAGTCACCGAGTCTACCTGAACGAACTGAAGATTACTGGGCAGGATATCCGTGAGATCTAAATTGGTGATGGTTTGGCCGTTGGCGACATCCACAATAATTCTGTATTGCCGGTGAAAATTTGGCCCAGTGGCGGTCTCATTCTCCGGGCCAACATATTCCTTGCGAAGAGTGAATAGTGCAGGCGTTATGCTAGCTGTGCTGGAGGTCCCCACGATGGTTGGATCCACTGCCGGGTTATTTAAAGCATCTGCGCCGTATTGAAATCCTGCATTGGTGCGTATGGGCAGTGTGGTTCCCAAATCTGCCAGGTTGCTAATGCTGGCAGTCACACTGATGTTCGCTGGAATTTGATCAGGTGCAAAACTACCAAAAGGCAATTGAAGAACAACCAATTGATCGCCCTCCTGGAAACCAGCCGGGGGCATGATCAGCAATGGGTTGCCATTGGAATCCACCGCATAGGGGTGCCTAACCCCTGCGTTTGTGAGGTTGATCACCGTAGCATTTATTGGTGTACCAAAATAATTTGCAGAAACAAAGGAAATGCCATCATCAATGGCAGCACCCGCACCATCTGCCCCGGTGGCGGGTAGGAATAGATCGATATAGGGTCCAAATCCGGTATCTGTAATGGAAGTATTATCAAAACTTACCTGGAAAGTTGTTTGCTCCCCAATCATGGAAGATACAGGAGGAATAATGGTGGCAACCGGTATGGGTGCAGGTACTAAACGGTTTTCAAATTCCTCCAGAAATAAGAATTGTTTACGAGGGGAAGTTGCTCGCTTTTTATATGGATGGATTTTTTCAATGTTGTTGAAAAACGACCAGAAACGTTTGCACAAAGCCATGCAGAACTCTCGGTATAAAACTATAGGTAATAAACGGGCAATTTATGACCCAAACATCCCAGATATCCCAAATTGTATATCTCTAACCCTAAACTCTTCCAAATAATTATATCCTTCGCAAATTTTCATAATGCACTTCCTTGGGTTTTTCGATGAATAAACAAAGGAATTTACTATTGTGACGATTTTTCCGGAGATTTCATGTTCCTGATCTTTATCAGACATGCCTTTTTGATGCTAAGCATCATGATAATCAGTACCAGTTGGCTCTTTTCCCAAGAGAGTCTTTCGGCTGGCGATGGTAATCCCACCGGTTCTAAAAGTGACGGTTTAAAAAGTGAAGTGATGCCCTCTAAATCTGCTGATACAACATCCAATCAGGATTTGGGAGGGATGCCATGCGATATAGCCTGCTGCCCATGTGGATCCAAAGGGAATTATTGGGTGAATGCAGATTATTTGATGTGGTGGATTCGAGGTTCAAATCTTCCGCCACTGCTTACGTTAAGTCCAGAGGGTACTTCAAGGGAAAACGCTGGGGTTCTTGGTTCTCCGGGTACTCAAATTATTGGCGGAAATACTATCGCCAACGATTCCATGAGATCGGGTTTTCGAATCGGAGCGGGAACCTGGCTTAATGAAAGCCACTCTTGGGGTGTACAAACCAGTTTTTTCATGGTTGGAAGCCAGAATGATTCAGTTACTGGAGGCAGTAACACCGGAACCAATATTGTTAGCAGACCATTTTTTAATGTGATAACCGGCATGCAGGATGCCCAGTTGGTAAGTTTTCCCGGAGTCCTTAACGGTACAGCAACAATAGCTGCTAATGGAGGAAATTTTTATGGTGTCGATGCCATGCTTCGAAGAAACATCTTTTGTAATGCCAATGGTTGTTCCGGCGCTGAAGCAGGTTGTTTTCGTTTGGATGTAATAGGTGGCTACCAATTCTTTCAGTATTCCGATGGTGTTGGGGTAACCGAAAATCTTTTTCCACAAGGAAATCAGATTGTTCCAGGCACAAAAATAGTCGTGAATGATACTTTTAATGCAAGCAATGTATACAACGGAGCTTTTATTGGTTTAATGGGTGAGATACAGCGTGGCCGATGGTGGCTGCAATCCCAGGCGCGAATTGGGATGGGCGGCCTTAGCAGGGAGGTCACCATCAACGGCCAAACGACCATTTCGGTTCCCGGCCAAACGACAGAAGTGATTCCATCAGGTGTGTTTGCAGGCTCAAGTAATATAGGCAGCTATAATTCGTGTTCGCTTGTTGCTGTTCCCCAGGTTGATTTTCGGGTAGGCTATGAAATACGCCAGCGATTGTACTTTTTTGCTGGATACACATTTCTACTATTGCCAGATGTTGCCAGGGGTGGCGAGCAAATTGATTTGGGGATCAATCCCAACTTAATACCAGGGTCCGGTTCATCCAACACAGGTCCGCAAAGACCTGCATTCCCTGATAGAACTAGCGATCTGTGGGCACAAGGCATTAGCCTTGGTTTACAGTATGATTTTTAATTCGTTAAAATTAATCTAAAGAAACCCTGCCTTATTAGGCGGGTTTATGGACAATTCAATTCGAATATTTTTCCACCAAGTCTTCTTCCTTTCCCACCCCGATGTTTTGTATGAAAGTTTTTGGCTGATTATTTGTTGTAGTGTGTCCCAAAACATTGGTTTGCCAGCGGTTGACATCCAGTGCGGTGGCAAGTGGGCCGCGACCGCAGATCCACCGGGCGATTTTCAAACGCAGCTTTTTCAGCGGGCTTTGGGGTTGATGGGCGAACAATTGCATGGCTTGTTGGAAGGATTGATGCATTTGCGGCGTGATGACCGGGGCGGGGGCTTTGAAGGCCACAGCCCACACTTGCAACGGTTTGCTTTCGGGGCCTTGCAGGCCGATCAGCTTTTGAGGGTATTTTTCCAAAAGGAAAGAGAATGCATCGGGTGTCATGCGCCAGTAATCGTTCGGAAACGCATGGCGATGCAGAAAGAAAGGGCATGAAACAAACAATGCCCCGCCCGGACGCAGCACCCGGTAGATTTCATCGAAACCAACCCAGAAACGCTGCACATGCTCGAAAAGGTTCAGGGCGATAACGGTTCCCACCGATTCATTTTCAAAGGGAAGGTCTTCGATGTTGCCAACCATATCGACCCCCTCACCGGGGCGCATGTCGATACCCACATACTCCTGGTGGGGGAAAAGTTTTCGCAAGTTCGAGTAATCTTCCTGGCCGGGTATCAGGAATGAGCCTGCTTCCACGATGGGTTCGGGTAATGGAAAGGTGGATTTCACGGCTTTGCATACGCCGAACAGGAACTGGTTCATGGGTTACTCCAGGAAAATATCCAATTGGTTGGGGCCGCCCGAACGAATTTCACGCGACAAGCCGGACTTGGCAGGGTCGCTGTACTTACCCGGCAGAGTCTGGTTGTTGGTCATAAGGGTGACAATGTACCAGCCGGATTGCATGGACGGTTTGCCAGGCTGGGGCAGGACGGAAAAAGTTCCATCGGAGTGAATTTCTCCAGCACCCAAATGACCTGTATAACCCCTGTTGTGATCCGGGGTGAAAACGATGGTACCCCCGCCCAAAACAGGTTGTTTTCGATAATAAATTCTTCCCTGAATGGTGGTGGGTGCAGGTGGCTGGGAATTACATGCGGTTGCCAGCAGGCAAAAAAGCACCATCAGCGCGCTTGGAATGCGTTGAAAAAGCCTTGGGAAAGTAAGCCGATAGTATTCCATGCTCAAGACTGTACCTAAAAGGTGTGAAAACAGGCAATACGGAGTGGCTGCGGCCAAAAGAGCCAATAGTTCGCCTTGACCCGATTTTTTCACTTCGTTAGAAGCCATGCATGGAATCAGATTCCTCGTGGAAATAAAGGCTATTTATCGCTGATTCGCATGGAAGCCGTTTCAGGAAAAATAGCATTCCGAGGGACCCAAGGAGGTTGAATCATGAACAGGAAAGTAGCAGTTTTATTCGGTTTGTTGGCCTTTGGTTTGGCGGGATATGTCAGCACCAGCTATCTTAGCGCGCAAAACGCAGCCAAGGCAGTGGTTACCGCTGGCGATCACAAGAACAAGATCGCCCTTTTGAATCTGAACCATGTGGTCAAAAATTATCAGAAGGCTGTGGCGCTGAACAACGAAATGAAGGATTTGTTCACCCCCTTGCAGGCCAAGTCCAAGGCCAAGACAGCGCAATTGGAAGCCCTGACCAAGGAAGCACAGGCAAAGCCCGAACAGCGCGATGCCTTGGAAAAGCAGGCTCGTGCCCTGAAGAGGGAACTGGAAGACCTTTCCAACGAGGCACAGGCCATGGTTGGCAAGAAACAGGATGAACAGGTTGTGCTGATCTATCGTGAAGTGCAGGATGCCTGCCAGCGCATTGCGGTGGCCCATGGCTACGACATGGTGCTGCATTACAATGATCCCACAACATCCGCGGAATATTGGAGTGCGGCGAATATTGTGCGCAAGATGCAGGCCGGTGCTTGCATGCCACTTTATTTTGCACCGGGTGTGGATATCAGTGCCGATGTGGTAAATGCCTTGAACCAGGCATACAGCCGCACCGCCCCGCAAACCAACTCGGGCATTACTCCCACCTCTGCCACCAGCACTGGCAAGTAATCTGGAAACAGGCTTGGGCCGTCTGGCAGGATGCTGAACGGCCCTTCCTGAAAACCCTACCATGCGTTATCAGTCAAGGATGACAAGCCAGTGATTCCAATCTCCTCCCGATTTGAAAGAACCATTGCCAGGCCAGCGGAAGTAGAGGGTGTGGGCTTTCTTACAGGTGCCTTTGTAACCCTTCGTTTTTGCCCTGCTCCCTCCGGCACAGGCATTGTGTTTCTTAGAACCGATTTACCGGAAAAAAAACACATTCGGGCCCTGGCCTGCAATGTGACAGGCACAAACCGCAGAACCACCCTTGGCGAGGCCCCCCATCAGGTTGGCCTTGTCGAGCATGTGCTGGCGGCACTTAGTGGAATGCGTATCGACAACTGTATTGTGGAATTAAACGCCCCGGAACCTCCAGGCCTTGATGGATCCGCAGGTGATTTTGTGGATGCCCTTAAAAGGGCGGGGCAGGTCACCCAGACTTCCCGAAAGACCATTTATGGGGTGGATAGCCCCGTGATAGTCCAGAACAACGGCAGCACTTTGGCGCTTCATCCATGCGATGGCACAGGATTGAAGCTGACTTATTTCCTGGATTATGGCAATAATTCACCCATCCAGAAACAGGTGCATACCCAGATACTGGAACCGGCGTTGTTTATCCGCGAGATATCGCGCTGCCGGACTTTTGTCCTGCAGGAGGAAGTGGAGCAGCTTCGCAAGCAGGGATTGGGTTCCCGCACCACCGCCCAGGATCTTCTGGTGTTTGGCCCCCGTGGCCCGATTGACAACCAATTGCGTTACGCCAACGAGCCTTCCCGCCACAAGGTGCTGGACATGGTGGGCGACTTGGCGCTTTTGGGTGTGGAACTTTGCGGTCATGTGGTGGCATACCGAAGCGGCCACCCGTTAAATGTGGAGCTTACCCGCAAGCTTGCATCCAGGCTGGGTTCGAAGGAATCACTGACTGCCAATATCGCCGCCTGAAACAGGGTGTGATGAAGGGGAAAAGATGGCTGGATTAAAAGTTGCTGTGATAGGTGTTGGTCATCTAGGCAAGGAACACGCCCGTATTCTTTCCTCGCTGGAAGGCGTGGAACTGGTGGGTGTGGTGGATGCATCACGCCAGCAGGCCGAGGCGGTGGCCTTGCGTTGCTCCAGCCAGGCGTTTTCCTCGCATCGTGAAATCATTAATAAGTTTGATGCCGCGGTGGTTGCGGTTCCCACCAAGTATCATTTCGACATAGCCAAAGAGCTAATCACTCTGGGCAAGAGCATCATGGTGGAAAAACCGTTATGCATTGAGACTGACAAGGCGCAGGAACTATGCCGCCTTTCCAACACCCATGGAACTATCCTGCAGGTTGGTCATATCGAAAGATTTAACCCAGCCTTTGAAGCTTTTTCCGACCTTCCCATGAAACCCAGATACATCCGCGCGGAAAGGCTGGGAGGTTTCTCCGGGCGTTCCTCGGATACCGGTGTGGTATTGGACTTGATGGTTCATGACATTGATTTGGTTTGCTCGCTGGTAAATGCCGAACTTACTTCCGTGAGTGCGTTTGGCGTGGCTCTTTTGGGTGGTCACGAAGATATTGCCCAGGCCAGGCTTACCTTTGCCAATGGAACCGTATGCGACCTTTCCGCAAGCAGGGCCCACCCGGAGGCAAAGCGCCGGATGGATGTTTGGGGGGTGGAAGGCTACGCGGGCGTAGACTTCATGACCAAGAAACTCACGCTGATGCAACCGGGCGAAAACCTGCGTTACCTGGCAGAGGCCGCTCCTTCAAAACTGGATGTCGCCACACTGAACTCATTCAAGGTGGAATTGTTCACCCGTCATGTGGAAACCAAGACCTTGGATTGCTCACGGGCAACCGGCGACCAGCTTACCTGGGAACTGCAGGATTTTGTCCGTGCGGTAAGAACTTCTTCCAAGCCCAGAGTGGACGGCCAGGCGGGCGCCCGAGCCGTGGAAATCTCCAACATGGTGATGGATAGAATCTGTTCCCACCAATGGGATGGGAAGTCTGGCCATTGCACTGGCCCATGGGATCTTCCACAATCCGAGGGAAAGCTTTTCCAATCCCTTGGAATTAGCAAGGAATCCGCCGCCTAGTTTCGGTAATTATTCCTTCGCGGAAACGACCTTCATTTGTAATTTGCCCATCACCCGGATCACGGGTAGCAATGGTGCCAGGGTTTGCTGATCCTGCCAGCTATGGTCCGCGATTTTAAGGTGCCCCGGACCTACCAGCCCCTGGCCCAGGGTTGCATCCATGGCCACCCAGCCACCCCTGACATAAACCTCGGTCCACATATGGAAGCCGAACTGTGGTTTGCGGCTTTTGGGCTCTTCTACATATACCAAGCCAAGCGCGGTGCGGGAAGGAATGCCTGCGGCCCTGCACATTGCAGCCATCAGCATCGCATGTTGCCTGCAATCACCCTGGAGGTCCTTGGCTATCTGCCCGGCGGTGGCAAAACCCACCGAACTGGAACCCTTCATGTTCTCATGTACAAATCGCTCGATCTTTCGGGCCTTCTTCAGGGGATCCGTCTCGTCACCCACCGCTTTCTCGGAAAGTTTCTTCACCTCGGCGTTGTTGCTTTCCAAAAAGTAACTCGATTCCAGGAACTCCTTGGAAGGTTCATCCGCTTGAACCGCCACATTCCCAAGCACGGTCAGTTCATATCCGCCATCGTCCAGTTTTTTGACTTTCTGGCGGCCGCTGGTTTGGAATGCCTGCAACCCGTCCTCCTTATCCAGCTTGAAGTGGTAGGTTGCCTCCTCCAGCAGATGGACATTCGGAATGCGCTTGTCCAGCTCGATCATGTTGTTCAGGCCAATGTCTGGCAGCACCGCGACATTGTCATCTTCCTTGGTGGCGATTTCCTTGGTGGTGCGGTAAAGAATAATCGCGCCGATGCCGGGCATTTCCATGCGGGAGCGAACCGCAACCAGGTCATCCCCAACCCAGGCAACCATCTTGGGTAGTTGCAATGCGCTGCCGAACAGGCTGATTTTGTCGGGTGTTACCTCGAGTTTCTTCAGCTTCTTCCTGCCCTGGGAAAACTTGGCAGGGTCTTTTGAATCCACCGCCAGTACCTCGATTTCCTCTTCGGGAAGTAATTCCGCTTTCATCTTGATGGCTTGCATCAGGCTTGCCTCAAAGTTCAGGTATTCGAATTTGTCGGATGGTTTTGCCTTGAGAATGGAGGGAAGTCGTTCCTGTCTATAAACGCCGATGACCGAGTCGTTCCATGGCATTTGCCTGGGTTCATTCACGCCGGGAAGTTTCATCCATAGTTTGCCATCCTTTACTTCGCCTTCCTGCACAGCCTGGCCCTTGTCCAGGAACTGGATCACCTTGAAACTTTTAATCTTGCCCTGTTCATCCTCGGTCATCTCGGAGTCCATGCGCATGTTGACCACGGACATGTATCTTTTCAGGATCAGTCGCATTTCCAGTTTGGATTCATAAAGTTTTCCGCCATCCTTGCCGGGGAGTTCCCGGATTTGGGAATGAAAGTACCCGCAGCGCCCACCCTCTAGAAAGGCGGCATCCCAATGATCCTCGATTAGTTTTCCCTGCGGCGCCTGCGCCAGGGCAACGGGCAGACAGGCCAGTACCAGAATTACAGACAAGACATATTTTCGCATCGCAACTCCATCGGGAAATGATCAGGAAATATACTCTTTTATTTTATCGTATTCTGTGCGTAAGGGTTAACCGGTTTTTAACCCTGAGACTGGAGTCACTCATTCATTTTGCAAGGCAAGGAACTTTACACCAGTTAATTGGATGTTGGCGCCAGGCTTTTTGTACCAACATTTCACCGATGCAAAAGTCAAACCTATTGTGGTGGAAATCTCCTAAAGCGAAATGGCGGAAATGGACTCTGCCTTTACTGCAGATCAAAAGGACAAGCCCACAGGCTAGGCTCCATTTTCAGGCATACAAGGGAACCACCCAGAATCTATTTGCAAAAGTGCTCAAGAGGGATTTGAGAAGTAATGATGTTGATAACCTAGGGAGTCTGGCTTACCGAAGATGTGGAAAAACATTGGGGACACCTCCAAGGGGACCTTGACCCAATTTAGATTTAGGTTGGATAATCCCAACAAATGTAAGGAAGAATATTAGTTTGCTTCGAGGTTTTTCAGAATTTTTTTTGCCAAGGGTTCCTTGATTTCCGAATGTCGTGGCACTGCTTCTGTCACGCCACTCTTTGGGTTGATCCAAATGGAGTGGGAACCACCCTCCCTCTTTAGAAAACAGCCAGCCATTCGTAATTTGCGTTCAAGCTCTATTCGCTTCATCCAATCGAAACCGTGGCAAGTATAGCGTCATGGGGCAATCCGCGCATGATATCCATCTTGCGGTCTTCCAGTAATAGTTCGATAGATTCTTTGAGACTTTTCTTGGTTTCTTCAATTGTTTCACCCTGCCCATTAGCGCCTGGAACTTCAGGACAGATAGCCCAAAATCCCCACTCAGGGGCAGGTTCAATAATTGCTGTGAATTCGGCTTTCATGATGGTTGCCTTATTAAATACGAAATGGAATTCGAAAGCCATGAGTAACTCTTCATGAATCAACGTAGCAGGTGGTTAGGCAATTGTCAAATTGGTTCAAGGTTACGCTGGAATTGCTAAAGAGCCTTTTTCCAAAGTGATTTTCTGCTTCGGGTGGTTCCTATCTGGTCAGTGGCTATAAGATAACCGACTGAGTCGTGGGCATTGCTCGCGAATGCTTCCTTGATGCTTAAAGTGAATCCGATCATGCCGACCTACAATCCGTTAGTTGTTGAACCCAAATGGCAGTCCTATTGGCTGAAGAACAAAACCTTCCGTACTCCGGAGATGCCAACCAAGCCCAAGTATTACATTTTGGATATGTTCCCCTACCCGAGCGGTGCGGGTTTGCATGTGGGACACCCCGAGGGCTACACCGCGACGGATATTCTTGCTCGTTGGAAGCGCATGCGTGGTTTCGATGTGCTTCACCCCATGGGTTGGGATGCCTATGGCCTGCCTGCCGAGCAGTTTGCCATAGAAACTGGCACTCACCCCCGCATTACCACCGAAAAGAACATTAACAATTTTAGAAGGCAGATCCAGGCCTTGGGCTTCAGTTACGATTGGGATCGTGAAGTGGATACCACTGACCCCAACTATTACCGTTGGACACAGTGGATTTTTCTTCTTCTGTTTGACACCTGGTACGATGAGAAGGCCAAAAAAGGTCGACCGATTGCAGAACTTCCCATTCCCGAGGAAGTCAAAAAGCAGGGTGACAGGGCTATTCGTGTCTACCAGGACAGTCATCGCCTGGCATATCAGGCAGAGGTTCCCGTCAACTGGTGTGAAGCGCTTGGAACCGTGCTTGCCAACGAGGAAGTAATCGATGGCCGCAGCGAGCGTGGCAATCATCCTGTGGTACGGATGCCGCTTAAACAATGGATGCTGCGTATCACCAGTTATGCGCAAAGGCTGATCGATGACCTCGAGCCCCTGGATTGGCCCGATAGCATCAAGGAAATGCAACGCAACTGGATAGGCAAAAGCGAAGGCGCCGAGGTGGATTTTCAGGTTGATGGTGGCAAGGGCACCATACGGGTCTTTACCACCCGCCCTGACACTCTTTATGGCGCGACTTATCTGGTGGTGGCACCTGAGCACCCTATTCTTCAGCTTATCGTCAGTGGCGAGCAGGCTGACGCGGTGAAAAACTACCAGTCCGAGGCTTCCCGCAAGAGTGATTTTGAACGCACCGAGCTGGCTAAGAAAAAGACAGGCGTGTTCACGGGTGCCTATGCCATCAACCCGCTGAACCAGAGGCGCATTCCGATCTGGACCGCTGATTATGTGCTGGCAGGATATGGCACCGGGGCGATCATGGCGGTACCTGCCCATGATGAACGCGACTTCGAATTTGCCAAACTATTTGGTCTGCCCATAATCCCCGTGGTGACACCTTCCAAGGAATGGCTGGAAAAGACAGGCAGCACGCTAAATGAATTAACCCAGGCATTCACCGAGGAAGGTGTCGCTTGCAACAGCGCTTCTTTCGATGGAATGAACTCTGGCGAGTTCAAAAAACAAATCATTCGCCATCTGGAAGAGAAGGGCTTTGGAAAAGGCAAGATCAACTTCAAGCTGCGTGATTGGTTGTTCAGCCGACAGCGCTATTGGGGTGAACCGTTCCCGTTGATGCACGAGGTGGATGCCCAGGGCAAATTGCTGGGGAACATAGAACCACTGGGTGCCGAGGATTTGCCACTGAAGCTTCCGGAACTTTCCGATTTTCGTCCCTCCGGAAAGCCAGAACCTCCCCTGGGTAAAGCCAAGGAATGGCTGATGGTGGAAAAGAACGGCCGCAAGTTCATCCGCGAGACCAACAC
>JBEGQX010000215.1:0-5661 GCA_041180805.1 Planctomycetota bacterium | reverse complement strand
GTTTCCCAAAAGGCAGGCTAACATCATCACAAATCACAAGAACATCCGCGGGTTCAATCTGATAAAATTTCACCAACTCAGATACACACGCCCCGCTTAAGTTCATGAAGGTCATCGGCTTAACCAGAAAGACCTTCTCACCATCCACCATCCAAACCGCTGTCGCGCCACGAAACTTCAGGCTGTATTTGCCATCCGTTCCTTTATTTACCAGATAATCGACTACCTCAAAACCAATGTTATGGCGCGTTTTCTCGTATTCATTGCCAGGGTTGCCAAGCCCCACGATTGCCTTCATGCCACCCTCATGCCAAGCACCCGGTTAGCAACCAGCTTATTCCTCTTCTTCAGCAACTGGCTTGGGTTTCTTGATAACCTCGGGTTCGTTCGCAGCACCTTCTTCGGAACCAGGAACAGCAGCAACATCTGCCTTCTTCTCCAGCACATGCACTACAACCGCATCAGCGTCATCCAAAACCCTTACACCTTCAGGCAAAACCAATTCTCTCACATGAATGGCTCCGCCAATCTGCAATTCGGCAACATTCACACGAATGCTATCGGGAATATTAATTGCAAGGCATTCAATATGAACCTTGTGCATTGGAATATCGAGAATACCGCCTGAAAGCACCCCAGGAGCGGTTCCACGCATTTCCACAGGAACTGTAATATGAATTTTTTCATCCGCACTTACGCGGGAAAAATCAACATGAATCAGGTCATTACCCAAATAATCCCACTGAACTTCACGAATGAGCGCCTTCTCCACCTTGCCATCGGTTTCAAGGTCAACAAGGCGAACACCTTGCTTTACGGCCTTGAAAAGGTCTTCGTGAGCGGTGGAAATGCTTACCGGCTTTTCCTTGTGACCATAAACCACACCCGGAATATTACCAGTCTTGCGGATTTTTTTGGATTCTTTGGAACCGTTACCGGAACGTGATTTTGCAACAAGCTTTACTGTATGAGCCATGAGATCACCTAAAATGCCAATAAAAACCCACTTTTGATGAGCTTTTACAAAGTTTTCTTCATCAGAACGGATATTATCGTGAAGAAATGGCTCAGGAGCAATAGTCCGAATGGAAAAAACCCGATTTTTGGGGCATCAGGCCGCTTTTCGGCGGAAAGATCCTCTTTCCTGACTTGGTAAAACAAGCACTCCAGCTAATCGGCTTCCCGAATCCTCAACTCGACCAATTAATTCGTCGACCGAAGTGGATCCCGCCTTGGCTTCCGGCACCAAAATACAAACTCCATCACTTTCCCGGGCCAAGCTTAGTGTTCCCGGTTCCTCATTCCACGTTCCGCCGTCCAGCATAACCATGGGGAATTCCCTGCGAATATCCCGAACAATAGTTCTAGGTGAACGGGTGATCAGGCGGGGTCCTTTGTCTTTTTTAACCTTCACG
Source organism: Planctomycetota bacterium (assembly GCA_041180805.1). Lineage (GTDB taxonomy): Bacteria > Planctomycetota > Planctomycetia > Gemmatales > Gemmataceae > JBEGQX01. The sequence continues at coordinate 4,246 of JBEGQX010000215.1, read as the reverse complement.
TTGCCAGATGGAATTATTTTCAGGCCAGAAATCCCCGAACTTACAAGGACATTCTCAAGTTCGGCTTTTCCAGAAATAAGTTCGTTCCAGCCCAAATGGCTCTCAAGCCCAAGAATTTTAGTAATCTCGGCGCCGCGATCCCTGCTATCCACCAGCACAGCCTCGCCCCAAGTGGCCGCTTTTTCAGCAAGTCTTAATAAAGATTCACCCAAGTAAACACTGGGTGGAGTCACAAACATAAGGATCCCTTCTTTACGAACAGGGAATCCAGCAACCAATTCCCCCATCAAATCACGAAAATCATCTTCAGTACTTCGAATTGGCAATAATTGGGATTTTTCTTCAACAACCTCTGTTTTCACAACAGATTCTTCAGGCTTCACTTTCACTTCCGGATGCAAATCAGCTTGAACAAACTTTAATACATCTGGGGAAGCATCCAGAATGCCGCCCACTCCCACTTCAATGAAGGAAACGACAGGCTCTGAAGTTTTTTCGGGCAGGTTATTTTCCACCGGTTGAGGCTTTTTGGCTTTTCTCGATGGCTTGGAGTTTCCCTTTGGCCCCAATGCTTCAAATATTCTTGCCATTTTCTGTCTTCCTCTTCCGTTCGCTGGCTTTCTCATGCCGACAAACCAAATCTGTTTTGTGCTAACACACAAATATCAGGCTGGGATAAGCCTTCCGTGTTCATTGCGTTTCCCGAATTACGCTGAAAAAAGCCCAAGTGGCCCCAAGGACTTTTAAGGTCCTCAATCGCACGCAGGGCTGATTCCCTGCCTACTTTGTTACGGTCGCATTCAAGGGCAATCCTATATTCATGTGCAAGTTGGGCGGCCTGATTTAAAAGCCTTGGAACTCCGCCGGAAAAGCGCACTATGCACTCCATGGCTTCTTCGGAAAAGTAATTTCCAACCCCCAGACGGATTCTGCCATGGTGAAGCAAATAATCCGCTGCCTCAAAATCATCCAGTTTCTGTAATGGAGGGCAAACTACCAATCTTTGCCTCAAAGAAACCAAAATCGGATCCTGGATGGTCTCAAGCACTTTTGGGCAACCAAGGAATACGGTCTGCACAGCTCTGCCCAAACCTGTTTCCAGGTTTCCGAGAATCCGGTATTCCTCAAGAATTTCAGTGCCTAGCAAATGGCTTTCATCCTGAATCACCAGCCCGGGACCACTTTCGCTGGCTTGTTCCAGTAAAAATCCGGTTAATTCAAGGCGAAGGTCAGAAATGGTGGAGGCGCTGGTTTGAACGCCCAAGTCAAAAAGCAGGGTTTTCAACAAACCCTCGCACGATTCAAACCTGCCATGAGGCAAAAATAGTACTCCGGAACGATTTTCAAGACGATCCAGCAAGACTTGGGCTAGCAATGTTTTTCCCATTCCCGCTTCACCGGCGATCAAAGCAAACGGTTCACCCATCTCCAAACTGTGAATAAGTTTTGCCAAGGCTTTTTCATGCGTGGTGGCAGGATAATAAAGCCTTGGGTCTGGGCTGGAGGGAAACAGGCGGATATCTTGAAGGCCTTCGCTGGCCATAGGGTCTCCACGGACTATTAGGCAAAGTCATCCCATCTTTCATCGGCTTAACCTGAAGGCGACTTGAGGTTTGATCGCAAAATCGTCAGAACTGGCAACGGCCCCAAACTTTGACCAGCTTATAACTTGCGATAACAAACCCGGTGAATGGGCTTGCCCTGGCTGACAAATTTCTTCTCGAAATTGGTTAAATGCTCTGGAACCACAGAAAGAGGGCTTCCTTCTCCCCATTCCTCGGCCTTCAAAGAAGGATGTTTTTCCTGAAAAAGTGCAGTGATATCTACAAAATATTCCGGGACATCGGTGGCAATATAGATAATTCCACCCGGCTTCACAACCGAGGGAAGGTTTTGAACAAAAACTGGGCAAAAAAGCTTTCGCTTCTGGTGCCTGCTTTTCCACCAAGGGTCGGGGAAAAATATATGAACCTTATCCAGACTTCCGTGGGGAATGCCACTTTCCACAAACTTCTTGGCATCGCCACAGGCAACCTTTACATTGTTAAGATTTCTTTTAGCGAGTCGGGTTGCTGTAAAAAGCTGATACTTGCGGACGATTTCGACACCAAAATAATTAATTCCGGGATTGGCTTGGGTTGCATTCAAAAGGAACCAACCTTTGCCAAACCCTATTTCCATCTCAACAGGGTTCTCGTTACCAAACGTGGCTTTCCAATCAATCTGGACTGGTGGCTCTGGCAGATTTGCTGTTACGGGCGCCAATTCTTCCAAAGACAGGCGTTTTGCTTTTCTCATGGCTGCGGGAAATCAATTATTGATCTTGGTAAGGGGAACTCCGATGACGTCGCAATGGAAAGCCATGGTTTTATCAACAAAGCCCTGAACATTGAAAATAGTCTGTCGGCGATGCAATTTAATGGGCTTACCCAGCAGTACCAATCTGTCACCGGGTTTAACCACAGATCGAAACCGGGTGTTTTCCAACCCAAAGAAACCAACAAAATCACCATTGTTCATTCCAAGGTGACACACATAAAAAGAACACAGTTGGGCGGCACACTCGCACATGATTACGCCTGGAAGAATCGGGTAACCAGGCATGTGCCCACGAACCCAAAATTCATCATGACGCACATCCTTGTAACCGACGACTATGTGATTTTCGGTATCTAAATGAACAATGCCATCCAGATGTTCCATTTCAAAACGCTGGGGGTTCAGCTTGCGGATTTCCTCTGGCCCGGCAACAATGCGATTAAAATCCATCTCGGTGTAATCTATGATTGCTTCGGGAGGCATGCTAATACCTGCAGGAATGGGGGATTCTAAAGATTCCGGTCATTTCTTGTTAGAATTCTAGGAACTTAGCCTTCTAGGAACAGTAAAAAAGCAAGGATTGCAAATGGGCAAAGCCCCTGTGAACCCTCCCAAAAAACATATTCATATCATCGGAGCAGGCGGTATTGGCATTGCCTTGGCGGGCAGGCTAATCAGAGCAGACACTTCAGTCATGTTGGTAGAGTCCAATCTTGCAAAGGTTATGTTTGCGGCCAAACATGGGGTGTTCATCAATAACCATGCCCCTATCCGAATTCCCACCATCGCATTTGATGAATGGAACCCCTGCTCTGCCGACCTAATTCTTCTTTGTGTGAAATGCTACCACAATGAAAGTGTGCTGGCCCGTTTGACCGGAAATACGCCAATCATCCCCATTCAGAATGGCTTCGATAGGCAACTCTCCGCCCACCCCGGGGTAAAAGAAGAAGGAATTGCCTCGTTCGTATCCGAATGCGAACCTGATACCACAAGGACCAGAATCACCCGCAAAGGCCAGTTGCATCTCGGACCAATAAACCCCGGATTGCCTGGGGCAGAATCCATTTTCCTTCGCGACACACTCAGGGAATCCGGTCAGCTAACAGAGATCGTTCCGTGGATTCAACCTTACAAATACACAAAGCTGATGTATAACGCTGCAATCAGCCCCATCACCAGCGCAGGCGGTATTTCCAATTCCGAACTTTTAAAACCCGGCCCATTAAGACAAATCTTCTTCAAACTTCTCGCAGAGAATTACCACATCCTGCACCAAGCTGGAAAGCCTTTGGGTACCATAGGACCATTCCACCCGGCAACTGTTCAAAGAATCCTTGCCAACCCTTGGGTGGGTAACACGCTTGCTCCCTTTTTTAGACCATCCTTAATGAACACTTACTGCTCCATGTTTCACGATGTTCAAAAAGGTGTCACCGAAATTGCAAATTACAACGGTTATTTAGTTGAACTGGCCAAACAAATCGGGTTCAGGGCACCTTGGAACGAAACCTGTGTACATATCATCGAGAATCTATCTGCGTCTCGCCAAAAAGGTTCTTTCAAGCATCTCGATAAACTTTTTGAACTCTTACCCAAATAACCGCTTTTACCCATCCTTGTTTGATCTGTCTCGACTTTTTTCAATGCTTTGAGTTATGCTCGGGCTTTGAAATGATTCAGGATTTCATGGGGCTATGAATATGTCTGAAACGAACAACCAACCTTCAACCAAGACGGCCAAAGAACGCTTCAAAGGCTGGGTCAAAATGGTAATCGGGACCATTGGCGGCTTGCTTTCTGGTGCTGCCGCCATGTATGTGACTCCCCTGGTGGACAAGGTGGTCAGGCCCGCCAAACCGATTGCCAACTTCAGCTACGAAAAGGATGGCTTGAAAGTACGATTCCAAAATCTTTCCCAAGCGGG
>JBEGQX010000214.1:0-7778 GCA_041180805.1 Planctomycetota bacterium | reverse complement strand
AGCAATGAGTGCAAGCATGCGTGGACCTAATAGTCTTTTGATTTTTTGACCACCCAGAAGGTATAAAGCCCAGGCGCAATCATCGGCCCGGGTGGATTTAAAGTATTCTTCCAAGTGCCTGATTTTGCCGGAGGTTTTATTGGTGCCATCAAGGTTTTTAAAAAGAGCCACAAAGTTTTTCATTGCGAAATCACCTCTGATGATTCCGTTATTTCGTTACTATCCCCGAGGTCCGTCTCGCCTTCGTAATGGGTGGAAAGCACTTCGGCATTGACGCTGTGTTGCAAAAGGTATCTGGAAAACACCGAGGTGAAGCCATGTGTTAAGAGAACCCTTTCAGCGTTCGTGGATTTGATGGAATCAATAAGTCCTTCCCAATCTGCATGGTCTGATAAAACAAAACCTTTTTCCAAACCCCTGCGCCTTCTGTTTCCCCTGACAGCGCACCATCCGGATGCCACAGCCATGGATGATTTACCAAACCTTCTTGACCAGGTTGAATTCAAGGCGCTTGGTGGGGCAATAACCAGGGCTCTTTGGAATGCCTTTTTATCGTTTGAAATTCGGGGACTGTTGGTTTCAGGCAGGGATACTCCGGTGGCCAGGTAAGCTTGATTGATTTTTTGGACAGCGCCGTGAACAAAAATCGGGCCATGAAATTCGCCAAGGCTGGCAAGAATTCTTTGCGCTTTTCCAAGGGAATATGCTCCCAGTATGGAGCATGTTTCCAAGGCAGCATTGGTTTTCCACCAATCTTGTATTTCATGGATAATCTGCCGGCTTGATTGCCACCTGTAGATAGGTAGCCCAAAAGTGCATTCGCTGATGAATGTATGGCATTTAATGGGATTAAATTGCCTGCAAGTTGGGTCAATTTGGGTTTTATAATCACCGGAAACCACCCAAATATTGCCTTTTTGTTCCACCTCAATCTGGCTGCCACCAAGTAAATGGCCAGATGGATGAAACGTTACTTTAATTCCATTGATTAAAATACTTTCCCCGTAATTTAAACATGTTAAATCAATCTGATTTCCAAGCCTTGCTTTAAGAATCCATTTGTTTTCGTTAACGGATAAATATTTAGAACATCCATAACGGGCATGGTCGGAATGCCCATGCGTGATTAAAGCTTTGGGAACGGATCTCCATGGGTCGATGTAAAAATCTCCCGCTGCACAATATAAGCCGAATTCATTAACCTTTAGTAAATCCGCAGCCATTTCGCCAAGCCTGTTTTGAGATGAAACTTTATAAATCATTCATAGTCAAAGACTTTAAGTGCATCTAAAGGGTTGACCAATAAAATATTCTTCGCCACAATCCGATTGAAATACTTCGGAGTTTGAAAATGATAAATCAGTTTCTAATATCAGTTTTCGCAATCTTGGGAGATGGCCTTGTAAGTTTTGATCGTGATATCATGCCAATCCTTTCCCAGAAGTGCCTGAAATGCCATGGAATTGATGAGGAGAGTAGGAAAGGAAAATTGCGGTTGGACCAGGGAAATTCTGCTCTTAAAGGCGGAAGATCTGGCAAGCCAGCGTTGGTTCCAGGAAAAACCGATGAAAGCGAAATCTATCAAAGGATTATCGCTTCCGAGCAAAATTTGATAATGCCTCCATTGTCAACCAGAATAATTCTCACAAATAAGGAAAAAGGGCTTATAAAAAAATGGATAGAACAGGGTGGCAAATATGAAAAGCACTGGTCTTTTGAAAATCTCAAGCCCGTTTCCATTCCCCAAAATTCAAATGCGCCATGGGTCAAAAGTCCCATAGATAGTTTTGTCTACGAGAAGCATCGTGCAAATGGCTTAAGCCCTGCCCCGGAAGCTGACAAGCTTACTCTTGTTCGAAGGCTTTATTTGGATCTGATCGGTTTGCCCCCCACCCCAGAGCAGGCAATGTCCTTTGCTTCCGACACCTCCACGGATAGTTACGAAAAACTGGTGGAGAAACTGCTCGCTTCTCCCAGTTATGGTGAAAGATGGGCCCGAAGGTGGATGGACCTAGCCAGATATGCCGATACGAATGGTTATGAAAAGGATCGTTACCGTTCAATTTGGCCCTGGAGGGATTGGGTGATCAATGCCCTGAATAGGGACCTTTCTTTCGATCAATTCTCAATCTTGCAGTTGGCGGGAGATATGGATTCCCATGGCCGGCAGGAAAACATTGTCGCAACAGGTTTTCACAGAAACACCATGTTAAATGAGGAAGGCGGCATTGATCCGCTGGAGTTTCGTTACTATGCCATGGTGGACAGGGTGAACACCACTGCCGCCACTTGGTTGGGGCTGACATTGAATTGCGCGCAGTGCCATACCCACAAGTATGATCCAATCACTCATCATGATTACTATTCCCTGATGGCATTTCTTAATAATGCCGATGATGTTGAGATGGATGTTGGCGTTCAAAATCAGGTTTTCTCCAAATCGTCAAATCAGCAATACATCCAAAAGCAAAAAGCCATTTCTGAGAGGTGGCTTCAAACCATAAAGGATCAAGACAAGAACTTATTTGATGCATGGTGTTTGCAGCAGAAAGAAAAACTGGCTAGCTGGAGAACCATCGTTCCCTTAAAAATGAACGGCGGTTTAATTCAACTAAATAAGCTCGAAGATGGATCCATTCTTGGTCATGGTGATATATCAAAGCAGGATGTTTATGAGTTGGAATTTGAGGGTGACTTTAAGGATGTCAGCGGAATAAGGCTTGAGGTTTTGCCGGATTCATCGCTTCCCTCAAACGGCCCTGGGATGTGTGATTATGAGGGCCCGAGAGGGGATTTCTTTTTGGGAGAGATAGAAGCCTTCTTGGGGGGCCGCAAAATCCTTCTGGCAAATGCCTCGGAAAGCTACTTCAAAAACCATTTTGGAAACGGGCGGGCTGGTGCTGCACAGGCTGTGGATGGCGACTTTCAAACGGGATGGTCGTGTGCCGGATTGTTCGGGCAGAGGCATGAGGCGGTATTTGAATTGGATAAGTTGCCAGCCAGTGGGGAAAAGCTAAAGATTAAGATGACTTTCGGCAGACATTACGCATGTCCTTTGGGGCGATTTCGGTTTTCTGTCACGAATAGGCTGAATCCAAAAGCTTCATCGCTTCCTGAAAAAGTACAGAGTGAAATCCTTTCGGAACTGCCTCAAGAATTAAAGATCCACACGTTAATCCACTACCTTGGTTCCAAGGATGAATTCAAAAAAGATGTTCTTGAACTCCAACAGTTGGAAAATCCAAAAAAATCCGGGCTGACCTCCCTTGTTCTTAAGGAGAGGCCCGCTACCCACAAGAGATCCACATTTGTCTATCACCGGGGTGAATTCTTAAGTCCGAAAGAAAAAGTGGATGCTGATTTGCTCTCTTTATTTGAAAGTGACAAGCTTAAAAACGCTGATCGCTTGCAGTTTGCCAGGTGGCTGTTTTCAAATGATAATCCCCTCACCGCAAGGGTGGTAGTCAACCGACACTGGCAGGCATTTTTTGGTACAGGATTGGTGAAAACCTTGGAAGACTTCGGTATTCAGGGGGAATATCCCACCCATCCAGAGTTGCTTGACTGGCTTGCAAATGATTTCAGAAGTTCTGGTTGGTCCGTGAAAAACCTCCATAGGACCATTGTTCTAAGTGCCACTTATCGTCAGGCATCTTTCAGAAAAGATGGCCAGATGGCAAACTTAAGATTAATTAATGTTTATCCGAGAAACCGCCTTGAGGCTGAGGTTATCAGGGATTCGATCCTGGCAACTTCGGGTTTGTTGAGTTTTAAAATAGGGGGGCCTGGTGTTTTTCCTCCACAGCCGGCTGGGGTCACCAATGAGGGAACTTATGGTAAACTGGCTTGGAATACCAGTAATGGTGAAGATAGGTTTCGAAGAGGGTTGTATACCTTTGTGAAAAGAACCGCTCCTTATGCCATGTTCTCCACCTTCGACGGCCCGACTGGCGAGTCTTGCGTGGCAAGAAGAGAAGTTTCAAATTCACCCCTGCAGGCCTTGTCAATGATGAATGACCCGGTTGTTATGGAGGCTGCCGAGTATTTGGGAACCCAGGCATCGAAAACCATCAAAGATGACGCGCAAATAATAAATCATCTTTACATGAGCATACTCACAAGACAGCCATCTTCTTCAGAACTAATAAAGTTGCTGGATTTTCACGGTGAAGTTCTTAAGCAACTCGATTCAAACCAAATGGAAGTCAAAATAATTACCAACCAAAAGGGTGATTCAAGGACGGCTGCCTGGATTGTTGTTGCCAGAGCTCTGCTGAATCTGGATGAGGCAATCACCAAGAGGTAATCACATGTTAAAAAATCTAGCTTCAAGAAGATGGTTTTTAAGAGATTGCTCCATGGGGTTGGGATCCATGGCATTAGGGGGCCTTTTGCAAGGGTCTTTGAAGGCTGATAATGATTCAAACGGTTTGGTTCCCCATTACCCTTCCAAGGCCAAGAGGGTTATCCATTTGTTTATGGCTGGGGCCCCAAGCCAATTGGAATTATTCGATTACAAACCTGAACTTGCGAAGCTAGAGGGAAAACCTTTGCCTGCCAGTGTTATTGGGAATCAAAGGTATGCGTTTATAAGGCCGGATGCAGCGGTTCTTGGTCCAAGATTCACCTTTCAAAAACATGGTAAATCAGGAGCAGAGATTTCTTCGGTGTTACCTAACATTTCCAAAATTGCCGATGAGCTTTGCCTTGTAAAGTCCATGCGCACGGATCAGTTTAACCATGCACCAGCCCAAATTTACTTTAACACTGGTTTTCAACAACCAGGCCGGCCAAGTATTGGATCGTGGACCTTGTATGGCTTGGGTTCCGAAACTAAAAATATCCCTGGATTTGTGGTTTTAAGCACTGGTTCGGGAATTAGCGGTGGCGCGGCTTGCTGGTCCAGCGGATTTTTGCCAGGTGCATTTGCAGGGGTCCGCCTCCGCAATCAGGGTGACCCCATCCTTAATATGTACAATCCAAGGGGAATATCCCCCGCCGTTCAGAAGAAGACCATTAACCTGGTGAATTCATTGAATCTGGAAGCTTATCGGAAGGATTCCGATCCGGAAATTCTTACCAGAATCAGACAGTATGAGATGGCGTTTGAGATGCAGACATCCGCTCCTGAACTACTTGACCTGTCCTCGGAAACTAAGGAAACCCTGGAACTTTATGGGTGTGATCCCTTAAAGCCATCGTTTGCCAGATCCTGCCTGATGGCTAGAAGAATGGTGGAAAGAGGGGTTCGGTTTGTAAGCCTTTATCATGAGGGATGGGATGCCCATTCCAATGTTGAGGGAAATTGCAGGAATAATGCCGCCGCTACCGATCGAGGCAGCGCTGCCCTTGTGCTGGATCTTAAAAGGCGGGGTTTGCTGGAGGACACTCTGGTTATTTGGGGAGGGGAATTTGGAAGAACCCCCATGGTTGAAACCAATCCTGCTTTGGGTAGGTCTCAGGGAAGGGATCACCATCCACAGGCCTTTACGATTTGGATGGCAGGTGGAGGAATCAAATCAGGAATGACATATGGCAAAACAGATGAGATGGGATTCCATGTGGTGGAAAACCAAGTTCATGTTCGGGATTTGCATGCCACAATCCTTCATCTGCTCGGATTTGACCATGAGAGATTTTCTGTCACTATGCAGGGATTGGAGTTTCGCCTGACCGGGGTTGAAAAGGCGAATGTCATCAAAACCATTCTTGCCTAACCGCTGGCTTAATTGGCCTTGAGGTTTTTGTTGAAGAACTCAAGCACGACAGGCCGTAAATCTTTTTGTTTTGGCTGCAGGTCAAAGGTGTGTGGTGCTCCCTCGATGATTATTAATTGGTGAGGAGCTCCTTTTTCCGATAAAGCTTTGGCAAATTTTTCGGATTCACTGACAGGAACTGTTTTGTCTGCCGTTCCATGCAAAAGAAGTATCGGAGGGGCATCTTTCTTAATGTGGGTGATCGGTGAAACCTCTGCATATAGATTTGGCGCCTCTTCGGGAGTTTTTCCCAATATCTTCAGGCCCCTTTTGTTGAAATCAGCGGCCGGGCCATACATGTCCACCACGGCTTTCACAGTACAGGGAAAGTTTCCTAGAGGTTGACTGGGATTAAGCTTTTCGTGGTTGCCTGTCAGGCCGACCATGGCTGCCAGATGGCCACCGGCAGAACCACCAATAACCCCAATGTTATCAGGATCAATCTGATATTTATTTGCATTTGCCCTCAGCCAGCGTACCGCAGTTTTGCAATCGTGAAGGTTTTTGGGCCAGATGGGTGGTGCTTCGGGTGTCTGCAAAAGGTAGTTGATGCTAATGGCCACATAGCCATTCTCGGCCAGAGTGGTTCCAATGTTAATTTCGCGTTTTGCCCCTTTGTCTCCTCCGGTCCATCCGCCTCCATGAATAATCACAACCGCAGGATAACGCGTATTTGGTTTTAAAGGATTCGGCAGGTAAAGATCCAGTTTTTCCTTCCTATCCGAACCCAGATAGGCAACATCCTTTTCCACATGAATGTTGTCTGCATACGGTATAGAAAGCAGGCCCATTAAGAAAAGTTGTGCGTTCATTTATGGAATCTCCCATCAAAAGTCTGATCACTTCAGTGATATTAGGCCAAAAGTGGTGTCTTTGCCTGCAAAAACCTTAAATTGTGTGGATATTTTGAACAAAGGATGCTAGATTTTATGAACCTGCCTTGCTGAACCTAAATGGCGATCTCACCATGAAATACTTTAGATTTACGATTCTACTTCTTCTCTTTGGCGTTTCAGTAATTAGAGCCAATGAAGGCCTTTTGGCTCCGGATACTCCTTTGGAAAAGGTAATTGATCATTACATTTCCAAATCATGGCAGGAAAAGAATATCACTCCTGCAAAAAATTGCGATGATTCTGTGTGGCTTAGAAGGGTCACTCTGGATCTGAATGGCAGAATACCAACCTTGAAGGAAGCTCAAGACTTCGCCAAGGACTCAAGTGCGAATAAAAGACAGCTTGCCATTGAGAGGTTGATGAAGTCGGATTGCTACCATCGCCATCTTGCAAGGGAGCTGGACATCACCTTGATGGCAGGCCAGCGAAGTGGGTTGCTTGATTATTTGACGAAGGCGACCGCACAAAACCTTTCTTGGGAAAAGATCTTCAAGGAATTGATTCTTGCAGATGATTCTGATGCTTCCAAAAAAGGGGTTTCCGATTTCTTAAAAACCCGGGTTAAGGATCTGGACCGGCTTACAAATGATGTCAGTGTCGCATTTTTTGGGATAAATGTTTCCTGCGCGCAATGCCACGATCATCCTTTGGTTGCAGATTGGAAACAGGATCACTTCTATGGCATGAAATCATTCTTCTCCAGAACTTACGAGGTGGGCGATTTTCTGGCAGAGCGGGAATACGGAGTGGTTAAATTCCTGCCAAATAAGGGTCAGGAAAAACAAGCCAACTTCATGTTTCTTACCGGAAAGACGGTAAATCCCCCTGGTTTGAACGAACCTTCCAAGGAGGAATTGAAAAAGGAGAAAGAGTTACTGGAAAAATTGAAGAAAAATAAAGAAAGACCCCCGCAGGCTAAATTTTCTACCAGGGCACTTTTGATAGAAACGGCGTTGGCTGGAAAAGAGAAGGAGTTTTTTGCCCGTAATATGGTGAACAGGGTCTGGAACAGATTATTTGGTTTTGGTTTAGTGATGCCCCTTGACCAAATGCATTCCGAGAATCCTCCAAGTCACCCCGAGTTGATCGATTGGTTGGCAAGGGACTTTTCCGCAAACGGTTATGA
>JBEGQX010000213.1:0-8023 GCA_041180805.1 Planctomycetota bacterium | reverse complement strand
TTGCCAGAAAAACCAGGCTTGGGAATCGAACTGAACCCCGATGCCCTCAAAGAATTTGGCAAAGTCGTTTAATTGGTTTCAAAGTGGGCAAATCTAGGTTTTGATCAGGTTGTCGACTTTATCACTTAATTTGATTTTTAATGAGATAATTGATTCGATATGACTTTGAAGTTGAAAAAGGATTAGTTATCGATTGAAATAAATTACCTTGTATCAAGAAATTGGATTCTGGTTTATTGGGTTGCCATGACAAAAAAACGTAGTTTTCAAAGTTGGGATTTCAATTTACGTATTGGATTCACCCTGATTGAGTTACTGGTTGTGATAGCAATTATTGCAATTCTGATCGGATTACTGTTGCCAGCGGTTCAAAAAGTCCGTGAGGCTGCCGCTAGATCTACCTGTGCTAATAACATAAAGCAGCTTTCTTTGGCTGCTCATAATTTTGCTGGCACTTATAATGGCAAGCTTCCCACAATAACCCACCAGGTAGCAAATGGTTCTAACGGCAGTGTTATGGTTGCCTTAATGCCCTATGTGGAACAAGAAGCCCTTTACAAGCAATATGCCACCCCCGCAAATATGGCTGCTCCCAGTGCCACGGGGGCTGGGCCGACCTCTTTCAATGCTACGGTGATCAAGCAGCCTTTTCTTTGCCCTTCAGATTATTCTGCCATGGAAGGTAAAGCCAAAAGTGGTTGGGGTGGAACTTCCTACAGTGGAAATGGCTTTCTTTTCTCCAAGCTTGGTTGGTTTACCGTTTCTGATCCCGCTTCCAATAACTACACGATCGCAAACATACCGGATGGAACTTCCAATACCATAGGTTTTTCCGAGAGGATGGTTGACACAGAAGTTTCCAATAATCGCGATATGGCGTACATGAAGGGACCTAGTGGTAGTGAATACTATAATTTTCCGTGCTTTGGAATTTATCAGAACACATATCCATCCTATTTTAATACGTCGAATTGGTGGTTCAGTAATCAGAGTTTTCAATTCAAGCCAAGAGTTGGCTCGGCAGTAAGATGGGCAGTGAATTCGGGTCATGAAGCGGCAATTCAGGTTGCCATGATGGATGGAAGTATTCGGGCAGTTACTCCCACAACACAGGTTTTAACTTTTTGGCTTGCAGTTGTTCCCAATGATGGTTTAGTGCTGCCTCCTGATTTTTGATTTAAATTACAAGGCTCGTACATGCAAAAATCCGCACAATTGCTGCTTGTTTGCTTTTTTCTCATTTCGTCTGGGTGTGAATCAAAGCGTGAAAACACCAGTGGTAATCTTTCCGGAAAAATTACTGTGGATGGTAAGGTTCTTACAGGCGGGACAATTTTTGGCAGGGTGGGTGAAATAGAGTGCTCGGGATTTATTAATTTCCAGGGAGAGTACTTTTTGGAAAATCCTCCATTGGGTGATATGCAACTGAAAATTGTTGCTGTACCCCCGCCTCCTCCAGGGCTTGAGGTAAATACTGGTTCAGCGAATGCAAGCCAAGGTTTAATACCCCTGGAAAACCAGAATTACTCCAAAAGTCTTGCAGTTCGATTTGAGGGCGGACTTCAGAAGTTTGACATAGAGCTTTCATCTAAAAAAACACAACCCGGAAAATAATAAATTTAACAATTTTATCATGATCTTTCGGGGTTTTAATTCGTCTTTATCTTGGAAGATAAAATCCAAGGGGTGGAAAATGCGTAATCTTGCAACTTCAATGGCCATTATATTTTTTTTCTGCACAACGATTTCTGCAAATGAAGTCACATTTCTGGAAGATTTTGCCATAGCCACTGACAGGGCCAAAGTGCTTGCGCAACTTATTCCCGGAACCGAGGATTATTATTACTACCATTGCCTGTATCATTTAAACCGGGGTGAGTTTGAAAAGGTTGATTCCTTTCTGAAACCATGGAAGGAAAGAAACAACAACACTCCCAGAATTCAAGAGATTGAACTTCGCAAGTCCATTCTCTCTTATGACCGTGATCCACAATCGACCCTTCGTTTTTTGCAACAAAAGCTGAATCTCTCTTTCCATCATCAAAGAACCATCCTTGGGGCAAAACCCAATTTACCCACGCAGTTGGATGCCAGCCTGATATCTCGCAACAGACTTCTGGCCGATTCTTTGTCCCGCTGGCAAAACTTGGAAAATTTTGAGGACGAAGCCTTGGAATGGCTGGCCAGGGAAAACCTTTCCCCAGCGCACAGGCGAATTCTTCTTCAAAGGCTTAAGCGTCCCGATGTACCTGGTCTTGTTTCTTTGATTCTGGAGGATATGAACAATCCCACCAATCCAACCGGCTTTGGTGCCTTCCCAATTCATCAGGCATTAACAATTGCCCAATTGAGGGAATTGCAACAGAGTAAGCCGGATCTTTTGAATAACAAGGCGTTTGTGAATGCCTGGCTGATTCGATTGCAACCAGATGCAGATTCCAATTGGCGGCATGATTCCAGCCTGGCGCTTGCTTATCTGGAAAAGCTTTGGGATTTTACCCGAACTCTGCCACCAAGCCAGAATTCCTTGAAGGCTCATGTGCTTTATCACCGGCTTGCCCTGGAAAGATCGCGTAACAATTATGATCGGGCCAGATTTTTGGAATACTTGCAACTTCCACGCCAGCAGCATTACATGGCGGCCCGGTTGTTAAATGCGGAATCCTCGCGTTTATACCCTGCTCAGCTAGGGGCAGATTATTCGCAAGGGACCCTTCTCGGGCCAATTGGCACGGATGAACTGCTGGTTAAATCATTTTTATCAAAGTTCTTCGAAGGCATGAATTCTCCAGCGGAATTTGAACCTTTTGTAAATGATGTTTACCTGAGGCATTTATTTGCCCAGACCAAGATTGAGTTGGGGCAGGGAAATGTCGAACAGTGGGCCTCTCAGTTGCCGGTTGACTTATACAAGCAGTTGCGCGAGCGCATTGATATTGATTTTTCATACACCAACCCGCCTGAATTCAAGGCGAATGAACCTGTTTCCCTGAACGTATATTTGAAAAATGTGCCTTCTTTGCTGGTGAATGTTTATGACCTTAATGTGACTAATTTCTTCAAGGCGAATGGCCGGGGTGTGGATACGGACATCAATCTGGATGGTTTGGTTCCAAATTATCAGCGAACCATAAATTTGGATGAGGGACCATTTAAAAGAATCTCGCGCAAGCTGGAATTCCCTGAAATGCAAAAGCCTGGTGTTTATGTGGTGGATTTGATTGGTTCCGGCAAAAGTAGCAGGGCGTTGGTACATAAAGGTAAATTGCGTGCGATTACAACGGTCTCGCCCAGTGGATTGGTTGTCGGGGTGATCGGTGATGATGGAAAAAAAATAACCGACGCTCGTTTATTGCTTGGTGAGGCGGAATATTCAGCCGATAAAAACGGTGATATTATTTTGCCTTTTAGTAACAATCCTGAAAGAAAACCTGTGTTGTTATTGCACCAAGGGTTTGCATCCCTGGATCACATCGATATTCCCGCTGAAACCTATCAACTTAAAGCTGCATTTTTTGTCGATAGGGAAAGTCTTATTTCCCAGCGACTGACAAATTTACTGGTTCGTGCCAGTTTGCGATTAAACGGTAAGCCTGTTTCTGTGAAAACGCTGGAGGATATCAAGCTTCGCATTCAATCCACGGATCTTTCCGGTATTTCCACAGTCATGGAAGTGCCGAATTTCAAGCTGTTCGAAGACCGCGAGGCAACTCATGAGTTTCGGGTTCCCAACAGGTTGGCCAGCATTCAGTTTACGCTTTCTGCAAAGGTGAAGAATCTTAGCCAGTCAAAGAGTGTGGATTTGCGAGCATCCGAAACTTTCAACCTGAATCAGATTGAGAGGACTGATCGGCTGGAAGATATGCATCTGGCGCGGTTTGGAAATGATTACGTTTTGGAAGTTTTTGGCAGAACTGGTGAGCAGCGTGCGGAAAGGCCTGTGCAGATTTCCCTCAAACATCGTGAGTTTAAAACCCCTGTGCAGGTTTCCCTGAAAACCGATGCCTTGGGTAGGATTAAGCTGGGGTTATTGGATCAAATTAGCGCGGTTACGGTGCGTGGTGCCGAGGGCACAAGTCACACATGGACCCTCGAAGGTGATCGGCATACTTATCGCCAGTTGATTCATTCCCGCCATGGAGAACCGGTTCAGTTACCCCACCTCGGTACAGGTCTAAAGGTTCTGCCAGAAGATTATGCATTGCTGGAATTGCGAGGAAATGTAGTTGTTGCAGATCGCCTGAGCAATGTTTCCATTATGGATGGAATGCTGGTCATACAGGGACTATCCCCCGGGGATTATGACCTTGTCATAAAAAAGACTGGCGAAAAAATTCGAATTCGGGTGATTCTTGGGGAAAACGCGGATGGTTTTATTCTTGGAAAAACCCGATGGATGCGTGCTGAAAATTTGAAAACATCGCATATTCGCGATTTGAAAGTCTCTGACACAGAATTCACGATTCATGTGAAAAATCCCACGGCATTCACAAGAGTGCATCTTTTTGCCAATAGATACCAACCTGCTTTTTCATCGTACGGCAAACTTTCCGAAGTGCGTGATGCGGAGTTGGATGGCGTAATTCCGGGTTTTAACAATACTGTCTATGTGGTGGGTCGAAACATTGGGGATGAATATCGATATGTTCTGGATCGAAAAGGGCAAAAGGTTTTTGCGGGTAATATGCTTGCCAAGCCCTCCCTGTTGTTGAACCCGTGGGCGGTTCGTTCCACAGAAACCGGTGAACAGCTTGCGGTTGGTGGCGAAGCATTTGATAAAAGAGCCAAGGAGGAAATGTCCAAACCTGCGGCACCACCGCAGGCAAAGGCTTCAGCACCTCCGGCGCCACAGGATTCCGCATTTGCAAATCTTGATTTTCTGGCGGATTCCTCCGCTGTGCTTACAAATCTGGTCCCCGATGAGAATGGAATCATTCGCATTCCAAGGGAAAAACTTGGGCCCCATGCGATGATTCATGCTGTGCTGGTAGACCCAGTTTCCACTACCTCGCGATCCGTCTATTTAGCCGAGCAGCCCGCGAAAATTGTGGATTTGCGCTTTGCGAACGGTTTGGACCCTTCCAAGAAGTTTTCCCAGCAAAAGCAAATCACCATTTTGGAACCTAATCAGGAATTCGTTTTGCGAGATCTTGGTTCTGCAAGAATGGAAGTTTATGATTCCCTGGGCAAAGTGTTTGCCCTTTACATGGCCCTTTCCAAAGATCCGTTCCTGGGGCAGTTTGGCTTTGTAACCCAATGGAAAAATTTCAAGCCGGAGGAAAAAAGGAAATATTACTCGGAAAAAGCCTGCCATGAGCTTTCGTTTTTTATCTTCAAGAAAGATCCGGATTTTTTCAAGGAAGTTGTTAAGCCATTTCTATCGAACAAGAAAGACAAGACATTCATGGACTTATGGTTGCTAGACCTTCCTCTCGAAGGGCTGAGGGAAGGCTGGCGTTACGGAACTCTGAATGTCGCTGAAAAAACCCTTCTTTCGGAACGAATCGAAGGTGAAAAAAGTCGCTTGAGAAGATATTTTTCCGACCTGTTGGATTTGACGCCAACCAATACTGAAAAAATGAACTGGTTTTTTGATTCTTCCATTATCTTGGAAGATTTGTCCGGGGGTGACAAATTTGGAATGTTGCAAGCCCAGCAGGGACTTCTAAAAGAAAAACAGGCAGAGTTACGAAAAGCTACCAATCTTGGCAGAGGATTGGAACGAGACGCAAACGGAATGCCAGTTCCCACTTCAGGTGCCCTTCCAGGGTTGGCTGGTGGAGGAAATTTAGGTGGTTTGGGTGCTGCAGGGCCAGGAAATAAAAAGAATGCAGCAGGCGACAGGGCCGCAGCGGATGCAAAAGGTGAAATGAAAGAAACCGGCAAAAGGGATGAATATCGCAGACGGGAAGGTGCCACCAAGGGGCAAGATGGTAAGGATCTTCAAAAAAACATGGATGAAGCTTTGTATTTCAAGGAAAGAGAAAAGCTTCTGGTTGAACAGTTGTTTCGCAAGGTCGACACTACCATGGAGTGGGCTGAAAATAATTACTTTAATCTTCCGATTCAAAATCAAAATCAGGAATTGGTAAAGTTTAACAGGTTCTGGTCGGATTATGCCCAGCACGAGGGTAAAAAGCCTTTCCTAAGCAAACATTTTCCCGAAGCTTCCGGTAACTTTACCGAAATGATGCTTGCGCTTTCGGTGCTTGATTTACCTTTTGAGGCTTCAAAGCCCGAAATCAAGCATGACAACAATACGATGAAATTGAAACAGGGTTCGCCGGTAATCATATTCCATGAGGAAGTTCAAAATTCACAGGCATTACCGAATCCCATCAATATTTTAATCAGCCAGGATTTTTACAAGCAGGGTGAAAGGTATCTTGAGGTTCAGGGAGAAAAGCTGGATAAGTTCATCAACGGTGAATTTGTTCGGCAAACAGTCTATGGTTGCCAGGTTGTGGTTACCAATCCAACTTCCAGCAGGCAAAAACTGACTGTGCTATTGCAAATACCGGTTGGGGCAATCCCGCTTGCTGGTGCCCAATTTACAAAATCTGTTGCGCTGGACCTGGAACCTTATCGTACGCAGACTTTGGATTACCTCTTTTATTTCCCCGCTGCTGGCAAATACCCCCATTACCCGGCTTTGGTGGCAAAGAACGAAAAACATGTAACCAGCGCCAAGCCTTTTGTCTTTGATGTGGTGGAAGCACCCACCAAGGTGGATACCACTTCGTGGGAATATGTATCCCAGAATGGCAGCGAGGATGAGGTCTTGAAATTCCTTGATCGGGAGAATATCCAGTCACTTAATCTGGAAAAGATTGCCTGGCGAATGAAGGATAAGGCCTTTTTTACCAAGGTAATATCCTTGTTGAATTCCAGGAAAGTGTTTCATCCGGTGCTGTGGTCGTATTCCATACAACATGCGGACACCTCGGTTATTGACCAGTACTTGCAGCATAATCCAAATCTGATTGCTGAGTGCGGTGGTGGAATTCAAAGTAAGATTTTGAATTTCAACCCTGTCGAAAGGCATTCTTACGAACATCTGGAATACAAACCGCTTGTAAATGCCCGAATCCATTCTTTGGGCAGCCGAAGGCAAATTGTCAACAATCGGTTTCATGAGCAGTATCATCGTTTTCTTAGGCAGCTTTCCTATAAGGCAGAATTAACCCATGAAAATTTGATGGATTTGACATATTACTTGTTACTGCAAGATCGCTTTGAAGAGGCTATTGCCAGTTTCAAAAAGGTGGATGTTCAAAAAATCGGGTCAAAAATCCAACACGATTATTTCAAGGCTTACCTTGAAATGACTCTCGAGAATCCTGCCGAGGCAAAGCGTATAGCCCTGGGATATGAAAATTATCCTGTGGACCGATGGGCAATCGCCTTCAGGGAAATCATCTCCCAGGTAAATGAATCCATGGGTCAAAAGTCCAAGGCGTCGGATCAGGATGATCGGGATCAGAAACAATCTCAATTGGCTGCCAATGAACCAGCGTTGGATTTTGTAATTGTTGGCAACAAACTTCAACTGAACTGGCAAAACCTTTCGAACGCAAAGGTCCAATATTACCTCATGGATGTGGAATTGTTGTTTAGTCGAAATCCATTTGTTCAACAGTCTGGCAAGCAGTTCTCATGGATTGTGCCAAACCATGTGGTTGAGGTAAAACTTCCCCAGATGAATGGGAAAATCGAGGTTGAAATCCCCGAAATGCTTTCCAAGAAGAATCTGCTTGTGGAAATTGTGTCCAAGGGAAAGGCAAAATCACTTGCCTACTATTCCAATGCCATGGATGTGCAGTGGATGGAAAATTATGGCCAACTTAAGGTCACCGCCAGGAAAGAAGGCAAACCCCTGGCGAAAACTTATGTGAAGGTTTATTCCCGGGACGCCAACGGAAACGTGAAATTTCACAAGGATGGTTACACTGATCTTCGAGGAAGGTTTGATTACGCAAGTGTGAGCACGCCAGAAAAAACAGCCTTGGAAAAGTTCTCAATA